>CANROD010000021.1 GCA_947632105.1 uncultured Oligella sp.
AGCTGCAAGTGCACTAAGTCACGAATACGCTCAACCGGACCAAATTTTGCTTGTGATGGAAAACGTTTACGCAAATTTTCCATTGACATATCGGCTTCAACGCCCAGAATAAAATCAGCTTGCTTAATAAGACTCAAATCTGTTACTTGAGCTACCTTGATACCATGACCTTTATCTATTAGTTCAATAACGACATAAGGGTCTTCAAGTACAATATTCAATGCACCGGCCAATTGAGCCATTAAGGGTTCAAAGCAAGTTTGTAAATCATCATGGTTATAGCTCTCAAACTTTGTTAAGGCTCTGTTATCGCTAATATAAACAGCCATTTCATTTAAAAGAATTTGCAACTGACAAAAAAACTTTTCTGGATGCTGATAATTCGATGTGAGTACATGATGAAAGAAGGCATGATGTCTATTAATAACTGTCAGCATCATCATTTGAGTCATGCTACTACTGCCGGGTTGTGCCGCGGAAGCAGACAAGCGTCGAACCAAACGCTTTACCTGCTCAGCGAGCAGATCAACTGTTTTTACTACATTGTCAAATAATGAATTTTTAACATCAATAAAGTTTAATGTTGGTGGAATATAAGCCTCATCTAACACCACTGCATGTTTACTGTCCCAACCTTTAATACGCGCGATGGGTAAAAACTCATAATTACCATCAACTTCACTTTGCAACATTAAACGAGTTTTCAGACGTCCTAATTGCAGGCTAACAGAGCCCAAAGAGGTGTCCGTCGTATCCATTATCTCCTGCTCATTGACCGCATAGCGTGCTAATAAATCCTCATCTTCTGCATAAGCAACCTGTTGAATAGACGCTCGGCGCGTAGGGATAGCCAGTCCAACCAGCTCACCATTAACATCTGCTGGAATATCAAGTTCTTGCAAAGGAGTATCTTCAGTAATTACAAAGGTCGTACCATCTTTAAATAGTCCCGTTGCTTTTTTAAGTGCAAAACGCCCTTGCGATAAAACAGTAGACTCTAGCTGTAACTCACTAAATCCCCAAAAATAATGTATCGCGCTTAAAGAACGCGCTAACAGCAGATCCTCTAAATGGCGTTCTTGTTGCTGAAAATGTTGAGGACGCAAAAACATGCCCTCGGACCAAATGACTTTATCAAAACTATTCATAATTAATTTATAGTTGAACTTAAAAATAGTTCCTATTAATCTTCGAGATGACGAATCTGTACAGCAGCACGTCCTATATCCACTTTGATCTTGGCTTTGCTCGGTGAAAACTGCCAAATCTTATAAATATTGGTGCTTTTAGCCGCCGGCAAATCAATCGTTAAACGCCATTGGCTATTATCCAAATCGCGATAAGCTGCAACAATGCCGAGAACCTTGGCATCAACATTGCCATGTGCGGCAATGTACTCTGTTTTATTAGGTGTCAAGATCACCGAATTTACTGCTAGCAACTGCTCACCCAAAGCAGCGCTAGCATCTTTTTGTAAAGAGAAGAAATCCGTCAACTCAAAAGCGTTAGCCGTCGTTAATTCATAGACAGTGACTTTGATGGGCGAAGGTTGGTATCCACCTCCGGAATTAACATCATCTAATGCAGTCAATTCAACTTCATAAGGTACAGCTAACTTAGATTCTGTAGCTGCACAACCCGCTAAAAACATTGCTGTTACGATTGCAGCAAATGCATTTTTTTGTTTTAGGAACAACTGCATTTAAACCTGCCTTGCAAATAGTTAAGCCTCTTTAAGCTTTAATAAATCTTCCATAAAACTGTAATAATTCACCTTTAGAATAAACAGTTATTCGGATCATCAGATCCTATTGGATTTCTATTATCAACAAGAATTATTACAACAACATTTCTTTTACATGACGATTTGATTATGAAAAAAAGTCTCTCTCTAATTATTAACAGTACTGTTTTAGTAGCATTATTGAGTGCTTGTTCTTCCACTCCTGACGAGCCGATCAACCCTTATACGCCTGCTGAAGAAATTTTATTGCAGAAAATAGAAGCCGATTTTCATAAAGGCGAATACAGAACAGTGATCAACAAGGTTAAACAAACACCTGAAACTTATCTTGGAGGCTTAAGCTTCCGTAGCGGAGCCCTAAAATACAAAGCCTTCAGTGAATGTGTAAGCCGCCAACAAACAAATTGCCGCAAGACTTTCCGCCAACTGTTAGAAATAAACCCTGATTTCAATTTAAAAGAATCGGAAGCTAACCACCCTCAGTGGGGTAAGGTGTTTACTGCTGAAAAGAAACGCTCTAATGAGAACCAAGCCAAGGCAGCCGCAAATCTAGAAGCCCCTACAAGCATGCCACGTTCCGAGATACGTGTCGGTCCACGTCAACGCAACACTCAAGCAGAGTAAGTTTTTATCAAATGAAAATTACAGTTCAACATCTTAACAACTCATTCAGCCGTAGTTACGAACTTAAAAGCCCTGGTGCGACTTTTGGTCGTAGTCATGACAATCAAATTGTATTGCCAGACCCTTCGGTCTCAATCAGCCTCTTTCAAGCAGCTATCAAATTAAGTAAGACCGGGCAAATAGTAATCCATAATTTAGCAGCAACCCCTATTCTGTTAGGCAATCAAAGTTTATATGTCGGTCAATCATTTGAGCTACAAACTAGCAGTGAGTTTATTTGTGGTAATTTTAAGTTTCTACTTGACGGCACAGATGCCGAAAACCAGGTTTTTAGAGCACCGACGGTGATGCCAATACCTGGCACTGAAGCCATAACAATCGACGTAGCTGCCAAAGAGCCCGCAACATCTTTTAATATTGAGGAATCGTCAACGACAGCTCCAGCACACTCTATTTTCGATGACTTATTTAACAGCAACGGTGTCATCCCCATCGGCGCCGAAGTCAACTCTAAAGATATACATCCTTTTAAGCTAAACTCTGCTGCGTTACGTAACACAAGCGACCCATTAGCTCAGATAAATAGCATAGATTTAACTGATGATATCAGCAAAGACCCTTTAGAGCATTTAAGTCAAGATGCCAGTGAGTATCTACAACACGATATTTTCTACGACACTCGGCCAAGCACATTATTGCAAGATGATCTAGATACAATTTTTAGTGAATTAGAAAACTCAACTAAAAAATAGATTGGTAAGAATGAACGCTACGCGTGCGTTTTTTTATCCATTCTAACGCGTTCTTCATAATCAACAATTAACTCATCAAAATGCCCACGTTCCGGTGAGCGATGGCCCAAAAAGCTCTCTAAACCTAGGCTACCAGTCTGTCCTAGCCGGATGCCTTTACATTCATCTTTATCAAGCTGCAATTGCACGTCCCACGCCAATTCAATACCAATATATTGGCGTACCCAACTGATTAATTCTTTGGCTTTTTGACCTTTAGGAAAGAAACTACGATATTCTTCAGCGTTGAGAGGACCAAATTCTAAGCGAAACTTATGTTGTATGTCCTTGATGCGACCACCAAGAATCGTATCTTGTCCTAAACCCAGAGAACTTTGACCAAGTTGAATTTGATGTTCAGGATGAATTTCGATCCACTGAGGAATAAACTCTTTAAGCGTCACCTCAACCCCAAAAAAACTCTTAAGTATCTGTACCAAACCCTCAGGGTTACGACTTTGTCGTGCTAAATGACCGGAAAAATAGAATTTGATGTGATCATGAATCTCATCGCGCTCAAGGAGCGAATCCATCCCCAAGCTAATCAGACTAGCGACATGACGCGTAAAATCAGAGTCCTTGCGATCTAGACTCACTGTATTTTGCGAATTAGCCCAAGCTCGGTAGAACAGGGCAATTAAACGATGATGAAAAATATCAGCAAAGGCGGAGTGAGTATGGTCTTTGTGATGATGAATACGTTCATGCACATACTCGGTAATGTGCAGTGGCAATGGACCATTGGGACCGAATAAACCAAATCCCAAAATTGATATTGTTGTCGGTTTACCCACTGCTCGCTCAACCTTGGTCAGATTAGAGGGCGCAAAAGACATTGAAGGCTCTTGCCTAATCCTAAAAGGCTCATGCTTAGGCAAACTGTTACGACCAATAGGTTTTAACAGAGTGCTACGAGCATCAATAAAGCGTAACACCTGATAAAAACTGTGAGCGTAGGGAGCTTCTTGTAACTTTTGCCAATATTCGTTCAGCGCAAGAAGATCTTTGGGAGTAGTAATAGTGCGATTTTCAGTCATAGCGAGCGACACAATGAAGCCTGCATTCTAACGAATAAATATGTCATTTTTATGAATAATATTACTGTCATCAAAGTGAAAGACAGAATCATTAAAATCCCAAACAACCTCAAGATTACTGTATCTAATTAAACCTATAAGTGCTGTTTAACAAAAGTTAAAAATGTCAGAAATTAACCGTACCGACCTCTTTGCTAAATTAAATTCTATTTTATATAAAGCGTTAGAAGGCGCAACCGCCTTTTGTAAGTTGCGCGGCAACCCTTATGTAGAATTAGTGCATTGGCTACACCAGTTAATGCATGAGCATGATACTGATTTACAAAAAATCTTACATTACTTTGAAATTCACTCAGAAGAGGTAGAGCAAGGAATTATTGTGGCCATAGATGAGCTACCACGTGGTGCCAGTTCGGTCTCTGATTTGTCTGAACATATTGATAGCGCAACAGAAAGAGCGTGGGTATATGGTTCGTTAAAATACGGTGATGCACATATCCGCAGTGCCTATTTATTACTCGGTATTTTAAAAAGCAATACCTTGCGCAATGTGCTATACAGTATTAGCCCTGCATTCAAACAAATCACACCAGATGTATTGGCTGAAAATCTAAATTCCATTGTCGATGGCTCAATTGAAGATCATGAAAGTGCTGCTTTAAGTTCAGAAAAAAGGTCTACAGCAACTGATATGAGGACGGCTAGCGGCCAACAATCAGCCTTAGTACAGTATGCAGTAGATATGACAGAGCGTGCTCGTAATAATGAAATTGACCCAGTATCCGGTCGTGATGAAGAAATTCGCCAAATGGTCGATATCCTCATGCGCCGTCGTCAAAACAACCCTTTATTGACCGGTGAAGCGGGTGTTGGTAAAACCGCAGTTGTAGAGGGCTTTGCTTTACGTTTAGCGAGAGGCGATGTCCCTGAATCTTTACGTGATATAAGTTTATTCTTACTCGACATTGGCTTATTGCAGGCAGGCGCCAGCATGAAAGGTGAATTCGAATCCCGTCTACGTGCAGTGATTGATGAGGTTCAAGCAAGTGAAAAGCCAATTGTACTTTTTATTGATGAAATTCATACGTTAATAGGTGCCGGTGGTGCAGCTGGTACTGGCGATGCCGCTAACTTATTAAAGCCTGCCTTAGCGCGTGGTGAGCTAAGAACGATCGGTGCAACCACATGGACTGAATATAAAAAGTACATTGAAAAAGACCCAGCCTTAACCCGTCGCTTCCAAACTATTCAAGTGCATGAGCCAGATGAGAAAAAAGCCCTTATCATGTTGCGTGGCCTAGCCGACAAATTAGAAGAGCACCACAAGGTTTTATTGCTTGATGAAGCCATTGAGGCGGCGGTAAAGTTGTCTCACCGCTATATTCCCGCACGTCAATTACCGGACAAAGCTGTTGCTTTATTAGATACAGCTTGCGCACGCGTAGCCGTCAGCCAATATGCACAACCTGCCGTCTTGGAAGGCACTAGTCGAAATATTGAGCATTTAAACATTGAAAAAAACATTACTCAACGCGAATTAAAATTAGGTCTGGGTGAGCAGTCCAGAATCGATGAAATTGAGGCAGAATTACTTGAAAGCAACATCCTATTAGAAGAATTAAATAGCGCTTGGGAAGCAGAAAAAGAACTCGTAACTGAACTATTTGAAACTCGTAAAATGTTAAGAGATAGTGATAAAGAATTAGAAAAGACAGAACGTGAGGAATTACTTACTAAGGCGCAAGTACTGCAAACAGCCCTCACCAAAAAGCAAACTGAGAGTCCATTAATTTTTTCAGCGGTTGATAGTAATGCAGTAGCTGCTGTGGTTGCTGATTGGACGGGTATCCCCGTCGGCCGTATGGTGAAAGACCAAGTGAGCTCAATCTTACAATTAACCGATACACTAGAGCAGCGTGTGATTGGTCAGTCACATGCTTTAAACGCCATTGCGGAACGTATTCAAACCGCTCGTGCTAAGTTAACTGATCCAAATAAACCGGTCGCCGTCTTTATGCTGTGTGGTCCAAGCGGTGTGGGTAAGACCGAAACGGCATTGGCATTAGCCGAGAGTTTATATGGTGGTGAACAGAACTTAATCACGATCAACATGAGTGAATTCCAAGAGGCATACACCGTCTCTACGTTAAAAGGAGCACCTCCTGGATATGTTGGCTATGGTGAGGGGGGCGTGTTAACCGAAGCTGTTCGTCGCCGACCATACAGCGTGGTGTTATTAGATGAAGTAGAAAAAGCACATCCGGATGTGCATGAAATTTTCTTCCAAGTTTTTGATAAGGGTTGGATGGAAGATGGTGAAGGCCGCTACATTGACTTTAAAAACACGGTGATCATCTTGACGTCAAACGTCGGTACAGACCGTATCATGGATGTGTGTAAAGACCCTGAATTAATGCCGGAGGCTGAGGGTTTAACAGCTGTTCTGCGTACCCCATTATTGCAAGTGTTCCCAGCAGCACTTTTAGGTCGTTTAGCAGTCATACCTTACTTCCCGCTTTCTGACGATATGTTGGCGAAGATTGTGACACTACAGTTGCAACGCATTGAGCATCGCTTAGCTGAGCATCACGGCATTGAGTTTAAGGTAGCACCTGAAGCGGTACAGTTAATTGTTGATCGATGTACCGAAGTAGAGTCTGGTGGTCGTATGGTTGATGCTATTTTAAATAGCTCAGTCTTGCCTAAAGTAAGTGCACGTATCTTAGAGTCGACAATGAATGGTGAAGTGATTAATCGTTTGAACCTTTCTGTAGAAAATAGTGAGTTTATGTTTAATTACGAATAAAACAGAGTATTCAAATAATCCATTAATGCGTCAACACTATCAAAAAATTGACTTTCCTCGACTTCAAACTCCTCAATCGCTCGTTGTGTATCGGCATTTGGTGATTTGAACTCAAAAGGCAAACAACGATGAGATCTGCATCCGATACCTTGCCTTGCTTTTTCATCTGTACCATAGAAAAGTCGGGTAAAAAACAGCGGGATGGCACATAAAGCGTAAATATACAGAAGATACGTTTGATGCCTGTGTCCTGCAAATCAGGTCAGGTTTGAAAATATATATTTACGACCACCTTTGGTTATTGACACAGTCTTTTAAATAAACTGACCGTCCTCACGATCGGTGAAAACAATCTTATTTTTATCATTATCCAAATAAAGAATTGGTCGCTGTTGTGGCATCAATTCAAGCTTATTTGCTTTAGACTTAGGCACAGCCTCTGTAAACTTAAGCTCGTGCAATTGACCGGTACTATCCTTATAGGAAACTTCAATACGATAAACAGGGTCATCATCACTATAATGCGTCTGCTTCCACCAAATAGATTCCGTTATGCCGCTAAGCCCAGATAGCTTGATCACATCAACGGGAGTACCATTTGGCCCAACCTCAACAGAACCATGACTATGATAAATCCATAAAGCAATAATGTTACACAGAGGCCCCCAATGCCAAACACTGACCGTATTAAACAAAGTAAACATATTATCCGTTAGATGCTGAGTTGTATGTGCTACATACATCAGTGGCAAAATCATCTGCAGCAAAGTGATAATAATCAAGCACAAACCTAGCTTAATATGCCTAATCGTTACCCAGCCATGCTCATTGGCGAGGGCAAAAGCTGGCGACCTACGTTGTGTATTTTGCCAAACTGGCATTTGCACTTTAGTAGCACAGCACTCGATCGCCAAGCTTTGATTTTGCTTTTTAATAGTTTGCTCAAGACTATCAGAAAAATAATCCACCGGCAGAGAAAAAACCTGCGTAATTAAACTATCCGATAGATTATAGAACTGCACTTTAATTTGGCGATCAGCATATCGCTTGCAAAGCTGCTCAGCACTCTCTGCATCCTGCCCCTGAGACAACAACGGTGACAGCTCAGTCACAGCAGAGTGAGAGTCACCAATGACGTTCGCCATCACCACCTTGCCCTGCTTTTTAAGTCTAACAATAACGGAATCAGGTAAAAAATAATACTTAATAATTAAGCAGAATACGATAAACCAAACCGCTAGACCAATGTAAAAACCGGTGTGGCTAGTGCGTTCAATATGCTCAGCTATGGTGTAGCGAGTAAATAAAACCGGTATAGAGCACAATAAGTAGATAATCAAAAAACCTACTTGAGGTGTGCGCTCCATATATATTGTCTTTTCTTCGTACATATACTTTTACTACTATGGTGCCAACAGCAAGACCTTAAATTGACTAGGCACAATTCGCACCGATGGACAATTAATTAAATTAGTCGGACCAATACTTGTCAGACGAGTACTAGGAGCACCCCTAATAAAGGTAGTAAATGAACCTGTTAAATGCTGTTGCCTTGACATAAAAGTTTGAGAAATTAAACCGCCACCTATTCCTGGTGTATCTCCAAAAGACACTGGCTTAAATGTCATTAGGTTATGCCAAGGACCACACGACAAAAGGATATTGAATGTAGTCGGAATCCCCATTGGTCCAAAAGCCATATTAGGGTATGGAATCGGTGGCAGTGGAGTCTTACAAATATCAGGAAAACCTAAATCGACACCACCTATTTGACAGTTTGCAAACATCATAAATCCTTTAATAATTAACCCATTAAAATCTTTTTGGCATCCGTTTTTAAGATTTCTGTACCATTGATTAATGTAGTTTGAGCTGATAACTTAGAAATAAAATCTGCTGAGTAATCAATCGTCAACGCATTGACGCGATCAGTACCTGTCACATGACGCTGTGAGTCAGCAGCTAACAAATAATAGTTCTGCAACTGCGTTTCAGCAGTTTGCCCCACGTACTTAAAAGTTGATGAACTATGCTTAGACTCATAGCTACTTATCTCATACTGATAAGCTGACTGCTTCCATTGATTTGTTTTGATATGCGCTGAAGTGGCATTTAGCGCTATAGAAGACGAAGCGGTAATCTCGGCTGTCTGACTAATAATCTGCAGCTTACCAGTCACTTCAATTTTAAGATCCTGCGCTTGACGATCAAGAATTGATAAAATATAAATTCCTGATATGTATCCAGACACCAAGACTAAATCATTAAGCTCCGGCTCAACCAAACATGAAAAAGCTTTTTTAGCCCTAAAAACAAAGTCGTTTTGCTTTAATTGAATAATAAATTGACCATCATCAGTCAGTCCAATAACAAGTCCCTGCTCATGCACTAATTTATCAAGATTGGGCTGACCCCTCTGCTCTTTATCTGCAATTAAATCCTGTAACTCACTCGAACTACTTGTGTACTGCTCTGCTCCGACAGAAAAACCGCCACTAGAAGAAAATCTCTTATTCATAATAACCATGTTTCCGCTTTAAATTTAATCTCATCCGTACCAACTACGCCTGAATGATGGATTTTTTTGCCGACAATTGCGTGGTGTTTGGTGTAAAAAAAGCTAGCACCACTAAAATCACAATCCGTCAAATTACAATGAGAAAAATCAGCATAATGCTGTCTTGAATTTTTAAAAATAGCTCGCTGAAAATCTGTTTCCTGACAATATGTATAAGTCATATCCGTCTCGCTCAGATTAGCAGCAGTAGCAGTTGAATTATTAAAGTTACAAGAAACTAAAAATGCATAACTTAAATCTGCATCATTCAAATTTGCCTCAATCAATAAGGCCTGATTTAAATTACTACCGGATAAATTAGCCCCACTTAAATCACAACCTTTAAAACAACATTGACTCAAATTGCTATTTTTAAAATTCGCCTTTGCCAACTTACTATCAGTAAACTGGGCACCCATTAAATCAAGATTTTCAAAAGAGTAATTTTCTGCTTTCGACTCTAAAAAAACCACTCTAAAAAAATTGCACGCTTCAATTTGAGTTTTAGAAAAATCAAACTCTATTAATTCCATCGTCCTAAATGAAGTGTTTTTAGCAAAAAAGCTGTTTAATTCATTTTTATAAAAACAAATTCCATCGACGATACAATCTTCAAAACTTAAATCTGAATCTTTACTATAAAAAATATTACCTTGAGAAAATTTGCAGTTTTTAAAACTAACATTTCTGAAAATGCAAAAATTAAAACCCATCTGAGAGAAATTAACATTTTCAAAGTGGCAGTTTTGTAGAAGACAACGGTCAAATTTCAGATACTCAATTTCACCCGATACAAAATTACAGTCTTTAATGATTGACTCTTGAAACAAGCTATCACGAATAAGAAAATCACTTAATTCAATCTGCTTAAACATTGCTTGGCGAATAATCTCACCTTTCAGAGCGATTTTATTACCCCTTTTATCATTCAAAAATAATCCCATGACCATCCCTGAATCCTGGAAAACTTTTAAATTAATTTCACTAAAATCGTCAATCTTAATATTTTGCATTGTCTTTTAAAGCTTGTTGTTGTGGATAAAGATTAGTCCCTTCGAAGAAGCACTGCTCAAACACATTGTTATCATCTGTCTCAACAAGAGCTAAATCTGCAGAATAAAAAGAGATTCTTTCAAATAAAGAACCATCTAAAACAGCCGATCTAGCCTGCACATATTTAAAATCATTATGTTTAAAAACACCCTCAGTCAGCTGTGTTTTGGCAAAAATACTGTAACTAAAATCAGAGCCCTCGAATTTACTTGATGCAATCTGAGAGCGACTAAAATCGCTACCACTTAAATTTGATTTGCTTATATACAACTGAGCCCTAATATCTCGCATACTCGATTGCGGTACATCAGAATTAGCAATGTGTATGGTGCCAAATACATTTTCCGAGCCTAGATGCAACATTTTACAAAAAGATCCCTCGTAAATACCGAAGGTTTCTACACGGCCTTTACCTGCAATCGACAAAGACTCAATCTGACAAGTCTTAAACGCCAACGTGTGACCAACACAATTTAAAAAAATCACTCGTAGAAAACGACAATCCTTAAACTCAATACCTGAAAAGCGTAACCTAGTTAGTGCTAATTCATGTAACTTACAGCCATTAAATGTGGTTTCATAAACACCCAAAACCACATGTGGCAACTCTGTTAAATCACACGCTTTAAAAAAGCATTGAGTAAAAACAGTTTTGTTTAATTCAGTTTTTTTAAAAATACAATTTATAAAATGACAGTTGACAAATCGTGTCAAATCTAACACTGCCTCAGTGAAGTCACAGTCCTCAAAAACCACATTATCTATACGACACCTGACCAAAGCCGCTTTAGAAAAATCAATTTTCTCAAAGTGGGCTTTATTCAAATATAAATTTGCTGCACGAACAGCACTTAGCTTTTTATTATCAAGATGCTCGTCCTTTAAATAAAACTCGTCATACTGATTAGATAGGGTGATATTATTATCAAGCTGAATTAATGAATTTAGATTAAAAGACAACCCCTCTCCAAACGCATACTGCTGCATATAACTAGGTTGAGAAAATGTTTTAGGCGCCTTAATTGCATTATCTGCCTCATTAAACTCACCATACATCTCCTCTACCTCAGCTACACCTAAGTCAAGCCTCTGACTCTCTTCGAGCTGCATATCGTGTAATACTAGTGCTTTAAAGCTTTCCGCTATTGATATCTCTATTTCACTATCAACCGGAAAAACAATTTTTCTTCTTTTTGGATTATCATTTTCGGTTTTTTCGCGCCAATTACTATAAACTTCTTGGCGCATCATTTGACGAGCCTCACTGAATGAACGGGGTATTTCTGGGTGCTCCATCGTTGCAGCAGCATTAAGCTCAGCGACTGTCATATTGTCTTTTAAACTATCCAACCTAACTTGAAGCTTTTCTTTTCTAGCATGAATACTAGACATCGCCTCTTTAAACTCAACAGAATCATGCGCAGGCAACTCTCTTTTTAATTGCTGTTCAAGATCTTCTGCTCCCTCGACAAGACGAGCAAGTTGCTTTCTGAGCATATCTTTCGGAGAATAGAGTTCAAATGATTTATTACTGATAAACTCTGGATCCACTAAGTACTTATCATCAAATAAATCTATTTCTTTAGACTCATGAGGTAGTTTAATGTTTTCGGCATAATAATCTAAGCTCCTAGGTCGAGCACTATGCTCTACCATAGCAGCAAGAAAAGAGAAATCATCTACTGGGTCCTCTCCGCTAATAGGTACATCTCCCTGATAGAGCACAATTGATTTTTCTAAATGGGGGAAAGCCCAATAAGTAGTTGGGTTTAGACTAACCTCTAGTAACTCATCACTACCGAGCTTTTTTAATAGACTCTTTACCACCATAGGAGCAAGCTCTGTAACAAGCTCTTTCTTCTCTGGATGCAGGTTTGTAAAAACAAACTTATCACCAATTTCTAACGAACTTAGGGCCTGTCCAGCAGGTGCTTGATTAAAATATCGCCAATCAATATCATTAGCAAACCCTGGTGCATCAAACTTGCGCCACTCCTCATCATAAGTACCCATCAGTCTATTACGCTCTATATTGTCTATAAAAATTGGCGAAAAGCTGACGGCTTGATACTCCTTCTTTTTATCAGTAATACGACGCTCAGGATCCTCAATATTAGGCAGTCTCTGCAAACCCTTACTATTAAAACCTCGCTTTGCTGAAGCGTAATGCCCTATACCCATAGAGTTGTCGGCAAAACTCTCCCCACCATAAGCAAATTCCCAGCTAAGTGGAATTTTATCGAAAGGCTCAGGCGTTGATATTTGATTGCCATCCCAATAACGGTCTCCTGAAATAAACAGCTTTTTATGAACATTATTAGCTTTAACAGAAACTACCGTTTGGTTATTTTTAGCGTACTCAGAAAAGGCATAGCCACTAACTAAAAGCTCTGGATATCTCTTAGTAATACCAAGATCTAAGGCCTCAGCCTTAAAATTTGACGAGGCCTCCTCGTTAAATAAAGCCCATAGTTCCTGATGTGTACCTAAAACCCACCCGTCTCTATAATCAACTAATAAAGCGACTGTAATACTGAGATAGTTTTGTCGTTTAAACTTATAAGGTCTATATAGCAAAGACGCACGATTTGGTTGTAAAATTTTCATAGATTACTATTTTTGTACTTCTAAACCTAGTGCTTCGCTCATCAAGGCTGAAGCATTAATATCAAAGAGAGCTTCTTTAGTTTCATGCTTCTTGAGGTCTAACTTTAAAAAAGCAAAAAAATCCAACTTAAACTGACCCATTGCGGAAGCACCTCCAACAAACTTCGCCTCAAATCCGCTAGTAGATTTGTAGCTCGAGTAATTTGTTTTCTTAAAAGCAACTGCATGAAAAGTCATAAACACATCATCATTCCAATTGTCACATGTAAAACTGACTGTAGAACCAGAGATATGGACAGTATTCTTCATATCGAAATAGGTTTTTTCCGTATCAAGTTTAACTTTACCTGTACCTTCTAACTCTATATCAGCAGTTTGTGATTCAACCAACCACTTCTTATCTGAGATTAATTTATAATTCTTAACATTTAAACTACGGTTTCCTTCGGAAACTGTAGTCGTGTGATGATTCTTGATTTTTTCACTGCTGTACTTAGTGTGAATCTCCGCGTTACCAGTGATCGTATTGTCATATCGCTTTAGAGTTTCTCTTAAGTTCTTATTAAAATTCCAAATAGCATCATCAGTCACTTCCATCTCATCTGTATCTGTCAGCGTCAAATTTCTTGTACCAGTTAAATTAACAGTTCTTTTACCCTCTTGCTCATAGTCAATGGCACCTTCTATCTCATCTTTAACCAAACCGGTGATTGTCGTGTGACGTCCATTAGCTTCTACAAGCCTAGTTTGCCCTGACAGGAGGTTTTCTGTTTCAAAACCAGTGACTGTTGTGGTTCGGTTAGAGCCTACATTTCTAATCTCATTGCCACCAACATCCACCGTTAAGTGGTTGTGAATGGTATAGCTCAAATCATGTGCTGCAGTCATGAGCTTATCGCGCTGCGCTCTAACATGTACAAGCTCACGACCAATTTTATCTATGAATAAAAAGTGATTTTCAGTACTACTGTCGCCATGTACTGACTGCGTTCTAAAGCCACTCGTATGTGACTCATCCGGCAAACTCACTGGCGGCATATTCATCTCGTTATAAACACGTCCCAAAATAATAGGACGGTCCGGATTACCACCAATAAAATCAACTACCACCTCATCATTGATACGAGGTAACTGCAATCCACCAAAACCTCCGCCTGCCCAAGGGCTAGACACACGAACCCAGCATGAGCTATTTTCATCGTAATCACCATCTCGGTCCCAGTGAAACTGCACCTTCACACGACCATATTTATCAGTCCAAACCTCTTCACCCGTTGGTCCCACTACTTGAGCTGTCTGTGGGCCGGTAGTTTTTGGTTTAGAGGTAATACGAGGAGCACGGTACTGAATATCGGCCGGAATCGCTATAAAATCAATTTCAAAATAATCCTCTCGACCTGTACCCGTGTTGTAGCCACCAACCGACATATCATAAATCGCCTCAAGACAAAGATACTGCTGATTTTCTGCATGACGTGGGTGATTACTTAAACTAAAGGTATAACCTGGGCAAAGACCGCGCGCCGTGGTGCTTCCTTGAACCTTTTCTTGAGAAACTTTTAATTGCTCCAGCCTGATTCGCGCATAATGCTCACCGTGATCAATCTCCTGATAACCCGCTTGCCACTCATAGTGTTCGGAATCATTACGATCTCCGGCCACACTATGACTCTGACAGGAACCTAGGTTTACATTTGGTTTACGGAAATCATAATCAATAGTGGAATACTTGGTTGTGGTTATCCCTGCTTTGCGACGCCAACTTAACACACGCTCTTTATCAGTCGCCACATTCATCTGTTCATCTAAATAAACTAAGGTTCCATAATCGCCATAAGACTGGTGAACCCCTTTATCATCGCTAATTACCAAAGTATGCTGACCATCCGTATGCTCAAACCAATAGTAAATACCCTCGTGCTCCATCAAGCGACTAATGAAGTTAAAGTCAGACTCCTCGTACTGGACACAATACTCCCAATTACGGTAGCTGCTGTTGAGACGATAGTCCACCATAAAGTCATACACACCCAAGACCGCTTTTAAGATATCAGGCACTGTCTGCTCTTGAAAAATACGGTAGTCTTGACCTTGTGTCAGATACCATAAGCTTGGCCGCACAGTCGCTTTATAAAGGTAATACTCCGACGTTACTTGCTGACGACCTAACAACTCAACATCAGTGACTACACCACTTAAATAACGCGTACTTAGACCGGTCGTCTCAACCTTGATGGTCATATTTGTATTCAATAAGCTACGAATATCGATTGTTGAATTTGTACTAATAAGCTCTACGTCCAAATAAAAAGGCTGAGAAAGCGCCTCTTTACCTTGTAAGCTCAAGAACAATAAATCTGAATTAGCTGCTACAACTTCAACATGTTTTAACATGACAATGCTCTTTTAAAAAACGACTATTTAACTTAAAGAATAGAAAAAAAACCTCTGACTTTATCAACAATTGCTTTTTTTGAAAAATCTGCTCCTGAAATTTTTACTGAAAAAATAGCCCAATCTAATTTGGCAAATCCAATGTCAAACTTAGCAAGCCTGTATTGTTCGCTCTTAATGGTGCGTTTAGAATCTACGACTACTCCACTAATAACTAAGCCATTAGTAGTCGCACCTGCTGGGCCGTTATTATCATAAAGCAAAGTGAAATACGACAAAATCCACCCTTTAAAATTGATATCTCCACTGTCTGCTTTAAAGTCTACTGTCCCTCCTCTTACACTTAAAGAGTTTGCTTTAAAATTGAGCTTGGTTTTGCTTGTAAACGTGCTTTCAGGGGCTGTCATCATCACGGGTTTGTTTACTATAAGTTCAAATGGTGCTCCCTCAAGCGTTAGCCTTCTACCTTGTGTGACCGTCGTTGCAAAGTCGTTTTTAATCGTACTGGTTACGCCATCATTAAAGTTTGAAATCACCCCTTGTTCTACTTTAAAGGTCCAATCATCCTTAATGTTTCTAGTGAATGTATCGTTTTTTGTCCAGGTAGCATCTTCAGTGATAGTTTGTGTATCCATTCCTTCAATCGTTAAGGTTCGCGGGCCATTAATCTCAATTACTCTGCTACCGGTTTGCCTGTAGTCTACTTCACCGGTAATACGGTCTTTAACCGTTCCTGTAATCAGGCTCTCGCGACCCCCGTTAATTTTGGAAATCAAACCCTCACTAAAAGTCTCCTCATCGCGTTGCCCAATTGTCGTTGTCCGAGCACCACCAACAGTACGTGTTTCGTCAACCCCCACATCGGTATCTAATAGGTTGTGCACAGTAATGTTTAAATCATTAAAAATGCTAAACAACATGTCATAGTGCGAATAAAGATCAACGACCTCCTTACCCAAGTCATCAATAAATAGCAAATGATTTTCTGTACTACGATCACCATATACCGACTGAGTTCTAAAGCCACTCGTATGTGCTTCAGCTGGCAGCTCAACTGGTGGCATATTCATCTCGTTATAAACACGACCTAAAACAATAGGACGGTCCGGATTGCCACCAATAAAATCAACTACTACTTCGTCATTAATACGCGGCAATTGCAAGCCGCCAAAACCACCACCCGCCCATGGGCTAGATACACGAACCCAGCATGAGCTATTTTCATCATAATTACCATCGCGATCCCAGTGAAATTGAACCTTTATTCGACCATACTTATCAGTCCAAATCTCTTCACCTGCGGGCCCCACTACTTGAGCCGTCTGCGGGCCAGCTGTCTTAGGTTTAGGTGTTAGACGAGAAGCTCGATACTGAATATCTGCCGGAATGGCTTTAAAATCAATTTCAAAACCATCCTCTTGATCTGTACCTGTGTTATAACCAGCCACAGAAATATCGTAAATCACTGCAAGGCAAAGATACTGCTGGTTTTCCACATGACGAGGATGATTAATTAAATTAAAGGTATAGCCAGGACATAAACCACGTGCTGTTGTACGTCCCTGAGTCATCTCTTGAGGTACCTTTAACTCCTCTAAGCGAATGCGTGAATAGTGGTCACCGTGATCAAGCTCTTGGTAACCAGCTTGCCACTCATAATGCTCAGAGCCATCCCTATCTCCTGCGACACTATGACTCTGACTAGCATCTAACTTTACATTTGGTTTACGAAAGTCGTAATCAATAGTGGAATACTTAGAGGAGGTAATTTCTGCGCAATGCTCCCAATCAAACACACGCTCTTTATCAGTCCCCACATTGGTTTGTTCGTCCAAATAGATCAAGGTTTCATATCCACCGTAGGGCTGATGTACTTCTTTATCATCACTAATCACTAGCGTATGCTGACCATCTGCATGCTCAAACCAATAATACATACCCTCGTGCTCCATCAAGCGACTGACGAAGTTAAAGTCAGACTCCTCATACTGAACGCAGTATTCCCAATTACGGTAGCTGCTGTTAAGACGATAATCCACTACAAAGTCATACTCACCTAAGACCGTCTTTAATATATCTGGTACTGCCTGCTCTTGGAAAATACGGTAGTCTTGAGATTGCGTCAAATACCACAGACTAGGGCGGACAATCGCTTTATAAAGATAGTACTCTGACGTTGCTTGCTGACGACCAAGCAACTCAAAATCTGTAACCACACCGTTTAGATAACGCGTACCAAGACTTACTGTCTCTATTTCCACAGTTAGAAACGTGCCTAATAACTCTCTAACATCAATATTAAAGTTAGTACTGGCCAACTCAATTTCAAAAGTAAATAACGCTGAAAGTCTCTCAATCCCTTTTAGTTGAAAAAAAACTAATGATGAGTTTGAACTATAAGCTCGGACATGGAAATTTTTTACATTAATAAATGAATTCATGTACTTACCTTTTATTCAAAAATCCAGCTATTTTTGATGTAATGCCAGTAGCCTTCTTTTTTACATCACCTACGCTCATTTCTGTAATCATCATATCTACTTTTGTTATCCACAAATCTGCTTTAGCACCATATAGTGTTAGTGCTGCCAGATGTGTTTTTCGCTCCGTCTCATACTTCGCCTCACTTATCCCCAACAACTCAATCTTTATCTTATCAGCCATATTTTGATTGCGAGAACGTTTAATTTGTTCTGCAACAATCGTTGTAAGAGGACCAAATTTAAAATCAATCAGCTCAGGACTATACACTTCTACATTGCCACCACTGCTTAATGCGATTTTTGTCGATGCCTCAAAATCACCATCAGGATCAGTCGTTTTATAAGAGATCTTTTCATCTGCAGTCAGATCATATTTCCCTGCTGAGATCTCCATTCTTCTTAGCGTTCCTTCTACCCTGGTATTACGAAAACTATCCACCGTCTCATCGACTCGGCCATCAATCGTCCATGTCGTTGCATTTTCAGCTGTAGGTACCCACTTCTTTTTAATGGTTTCGTCTAAATTCGTTCCAAAAGTCCAGTTTGATTTTTTTTCAATAGTAAACGTGTCTGCTCCAGTTAATGTAAACTCTCTGTCACCAATAACTTTTGACTTAAAACTGTCGCCGCCCTGTTTATAATCTACAGCACCGTTAATCACATCTGTCACTTTATCTTTAATAGTAGTATCCCTACCACCCTTAGGAATCTCTGTTTTTTGGCCTGAATCAAAGGTTTCAGTCTCCACACCAGCAACAGTCGTAGTACGTGTCTGCGTCACATGTCGTTGCTCCGTTGCACCAACCGTGGTAGTTAAATTATTACCGGCTTTAATATAGAGGTCGTTAAACACCGTGACCAACATATCGTGCTCTGCACGTAAATCAACGATTTCTTTACCCAACTCATCAATAAACAGCAGATGGTTTTTAGTGCTATTATCACCATGAATTGACTGAGTTCGAAAGCCGCTAATATTAGCCTCTGCAGGTAAATTCACCGGCGGCATATTAAGTTCGTTATAAACACGACCTAAGATGATTGGTCGATCCGGATTACCACCAATAAAATCAACTACTACCTCATCATTAATGCGTGGCAATTGTATGCCGCCGAAGCCACCGCCAGCCCATGGACTGGAAACACGGATCCAACATGAGCTGTTCTCGTCATAACGCCCTTTACGATCCCAGTGAAACTGCACCTTTACTCGACCGTATTTATCAGTCCAAATCTCTTCTCCTGCGGGCCCTACAACTTGCGCAGTCTGCGGACCCTCAGTTTTAGGCTTAGGTGTGATACGAGGTGCTCGAAACTGGATAGAGGCCGGAATTGCTTTAAACTGAATCTCAAAATGATCCTCACGGTCAGTCCCCGTGCTATAGCCATCTACTGACATGTCATAAACTGCGTCAATGCAGAGGTATTGCTGATTCTCAGTATGAATTGGGTGGTTCGTTAAATTAAAGACATAACCTGGGGATAATCCCCTCACAGTCGTCCGACCTCGCACTACTTCCTGCGTGACTTTTTCTTCCTCTAAGCGTACACGCGCATAAACTTCAGCATGGTCAAGCTCCTGATAACCTGCTTGCCATTCGTAATGTTCTGAACCTTCTCGGTCACCACTGATACTACGACTGTCACTATAATCCAACTTCACATTGGGTTTACGAAAATCATAATCAATCGTCGAGTACTTAGCAGTCGTCATCCCTACTTTACGATGCCAACTTAATACATGCTCTTTATCAGAAGCTACATTAGTCTGCTCATCTAAATAGGCCAAGGTTTCATATGCACCATAGGGTTGATGAATAGTCTTATCGTCACTAATTACTAATGTGTGCTCACCATCATCATGCTCAAACCAGTAATACATGCCCTCATGCTCCATCAGGCGACTGATAAAATTAAAGTCAGATTCCTCGTACTGAACACAATACTCCCAGTAACGGTAGCTACTGTTAAGGCGGTAGTCCACGCTAAAATCATACTCACCTAGCACAGCTTTTAAGATATCAGGTATTGTTTGCTCTTGGAAAATACGATAATCTTGGCCTTGCGTTAGATACCATAGACTTGGACGAACTGTCGCTTTATAAAGGTAATACTCTGATGTTGCTTGCTGACGACCCGCATAATTGAAGCGTGTCACGATTCCATTAAAATATCGACGCGCTCCTACTGCCTCTTGCTCAACGGTTAGACTCGTGCCCAGTAAAGCCCGAGTGTCAATATTGGTACTTTTAGAAACTAATTCAAGCTCGAAAGTAAAAAGCGCTGACAATGACTCCTTACCCTTAAAAGCAAGTAGATTTAATGTATCACCCAACGCTGTTGTTACCACCGTTGCGTGATTTTTTATCGGGCTCGAGATAAAATCCATGACGCACCTTGTATCAATCTTATATTAGGAATTAGTGTCTCAAAAATGCAAAACTAAGCAATCACCTTATTTTGCTTAATTGCGTAACCAACAACAGACTTTGCCACCTTTGTACTGAACAGAAATAACTAATACATCCTCTAAAGTGATGCAAAATACTCAACCTGCTCAACGCTATCGCCGAACGGTTAATACCTGTCACTGACATTTATCTATGCGACTTAAAGTAACAATGACATCAAGCTATTAATTAGTTTGGTGAGTGAGTTAATGGACAGCTGCAGATTTAAAGAGAAATGCTAACAAGCCAAGATGACAGACTAATGACTAAATTATTACCAAATTAGATGAATAGAACACATATTAGCCCTCGAGGTGTGTAGAGAGCTTTTATAAGGCTGATATTTACTGCCATTAATTCATTCTTTGTGAGTTTGAAACAAAAACACAAAGAATGTAAATAAGTTCAGTATCAAACTTAGCTCTTAAGCACGACACTATGCACAACAGCTCCTGTACTCAGCACTTTTTAGCGGGACATCTGACCATTTCCATATAAATCAATTAGTTAATCTAAAATCATAAGTATTTTGAGTTCACAACGCTAATGTTAAAGAGTCGAACTTAAATCCTATTGACAGACTCACCGCCTTGACTTGTTTTTAATAGAATAATGAGCTTCATTTGTCGCATCTCTAAGAGAGATAAAATATGAACTCTTTGTTCACATAGCTATTTTTATGATGCAGAACTTGATTTATTAATTGTTTTTAAATGTCAGCTTGCTTGATATCCATATGCCCACTTTCCAAGTCTAGGTTTGTACGCAATAAAAACTCTCTTGGATAAGGATTACACCACATCATGCCCTTGATAATTAAAGTTAATACATTGTGATGTTCGAGATAATTACTCTCATTAACAAACTTCACACTTAAGGAGTCTTCTATCAATCGAGGTTCAAAACTCACAATGCTTGTACGAATTTTATTTTGTAAGGCGACATGGTCAATCTCTGACATTCGGTTTCCTGCCAGCGGTGAGACCCCAAAGTTAATTGATGACTTTTTAACTTCATCTAAGCCTACTAAATCAACAATTGACGTAAGATTCACCGTATTTAGCAACCAGGCAAGATCACGCAAAACTGCCGTTCTCAGCGTCTCATAACCTATTTCAACATCTCCGCGAGACTCTTTTAACTTACTAGGCTCATGATCTGTTAAGCGGTCAAACAACGCTGGCTGTAAGCGTTCTTTGACCGCTTGATACTCCCTACGCTCAAAAGCTATTTTTTTACGTGCCTGATACTCAATTACCATAGTTTACTATCACTTAATTTAAAACAAGAAAAAGCGTTAAGATAATTATTATCTTAACGCTCAGCACATTGATACTTCAATTATGAATAGTTAAAAACTAAGCAACTGTTTTATTTTGTTTGATGTCATAGCCAATAACAGACTCTGCGCCTTTACCACCTTTGTCAGTTTGTTCCCAGTACTGCTGCTTAACTTTAGCAGCTTGGAAAGCATAGCTAACCATCATTGCATCGCCATCTTGGTCACCAGTATACTGAACCGAAGTCACTAGTACATCGTCTAAGGTAATGCGTGAGTATTCAACTTGCTCACCACCAGCTTTACATACAGAAACTTCGATCTTACCTAGGTGCTTACCTGTTGCACAATGCTTTAAAACAGCAGGTGCAGCGCGATCAATTCGAGCTAAGATGTGTAAGTCATTAAAGCTGGCTTTACCAGTACCACCGCCACCACCAGTAGACATTGAACCCGGCTGAGTAGCGCCCCAAGAGAAAGATTCGATATCAGTCCAGTCTTTGTGCTGAGAGTCTTTAGATTCACCATTAGCACCTTCGATTTTCATAAACATAGCAACTGCCATTTTATTCTCCTATAAAAAAATGAGCTATTTAAAGTAAAACACTAACGAAGTGTACCACTCACTTATTTCAAAATTTTTACAGAATCCAATCACTAAAAAGGAAGAAATTGACTTTACCCTAGAGCCAGAAATAGAGCATGGCGAGGCATCGCCTCCATCCTATGCCGTAGGTCGCTGCAAGCCCAAATGCTCGCGCAGTGTAGTACCGCTATATTCTTTACGGAATAAACCTCGTTGTTGCAAAACAGGGATAACCTGCTCAGCAAAATCATCAAAGCTGTAAGGCAATGCCGGTGGCATTAAGTTAAAACCATCTGCCCCTTCATTATGGAACCAATGCTCCATCTTGTCCGCAATCACTTCTGGTGTACCCACCATCGTGCAATGACCGCCCCCAGCTGCTAAGCGTCCTAAGAGCTGACGCACAGTTGGTTGCTCGGTTTCAATAATACGCAAAATCGTGCCATACCGCCCTTTAGGCCCTGTAAAAGTCTTCAAAGGTGGCAAAGCAGGCACCGGCGCGTCTAACTCCCAACCCAAACAATCCTGAGCGATGAATAAACTTAACTGTCGAAGCGAAGCCTCTGATGGCAAGAGCTCATCTAATTCACGTTGTTTACGCAGCGCCTCTTCTTGAGTAGAAGCCACATAGGTCACTAAGCCCGGCATAATCGGCACATCGACCCCACGACCTGTAGCGCGGACACGCTGCTTAATATCTCGATAATAGGCTTGAGCAGCCGGTAAGTCGTAAGCTACCGCATAAATAGCCTCCGCATACTTTGCCGCAGCATCTCGTCCTTGCTCACTCGACCCAGCTTGAAATAAAACAGGATAGCCTTGAGGTGAACGTGGGATAGTGAGTGGACCATCCACTAAAAAATGTTCGCCATGGTGATTAATTGGATTTACTTCGTTGGACTCTGCATATTTACCCGCACGGTCTAGGAGCAAGGCCTTATCTGACCAACTATTCCACAATTTTTGTGCTGTTTCAATAAACTCAGCCGCTCGGTTATAACGCCATGCATGATCCGGCATTGATTCGTAACCATGGTTACGCGCTTCCATGTCGTACATCGAAGTGACAACGTTCCAAGCAATGCGTCCACCCGAAATATGATCCAGGGAAGACAACATACGAGCCGCATTGAATGGCGTTTGAAAGGTACTAGAAACCGTCGTTATCAAGCCAATTTTTTCTGTCGCGCGTGCTAAAGCAGATAATAAGGTGATTGGTTCTAAAAACCACTTTGGACCATCTTCCACACTACCCATATACTGCCCATCAGCAAAGAACACCGCATCTAATTTGGCTCGTTCTGCTGACTGAGCCAACTGCTCAAAATAACTGGCATCGCCTAAACTTTCTACCGATGAATTAGGATGACGCCATGCTGCTGCATGATGACCACAGCCATAGATAAATAAATTTAAATGAAGTTGTCTCATTGTCTGTTCTTATAATAAATTAAATTAGCCTTTAACCAATCCGCCGTCGACTATTAAATTTTGTCCAGTAACAGCGCGGGCCCACGGTGATGCAAAAAATAAGGCGGTATCTGCAAACTCAATAGGATCAGTTACTTTACGCAATGGCGTATTCGCAGCAATATAGTCAAACACCTCTTCAGGCGTTGTCGAAGACGCATCGGTAGTGCGCAATAAACCACCCGAAATCATATTGACGGTAATTCCTTTAGGCCCTAAATCCTGCGCCATCGTACGAGTCAAAGAAAGTAATGCCGCTTTCGCTGCTGTGTAGTCATGGTAAGGCACGACTGGGTTTTGAAATAAATTAGTACCAATATTAATAATACGCCCAAAGCCTTGCGCCGCCATACCTGTCAAGGTCGCTTGGGTAGTATGCAGAGCGCCACGCACCACACCTTGCATTTGCTGATCGATATTAGCCCAAGATAGCTCATCGGCATGTGGGCGAGCATTACCATTAAATTGAAATGAAGGTAAAGCGTTATTGATGACGGTCGTGATTGCTTGACCAAAATGCGTTTCAGCCTGCTTAACCAGATGCTGCACACTTTCTTCATCAGTAACATCTGCCTGAATAGCGATCGCCCGCTCGGGCGCTATAGCAGCTAATTGCTGAGCTGCTTCTTGACTGCTATGATAATTTATCACTACGCGCGAGCCTTGCTCTAAAAACGCTCGCGTCAGGGCGGCCCCTAGACCTCTAGCGCCCCCAGTAATTAGCACTACCTGCTGAGTAAAATCGAACGAAACTGACTGTGCCATTGTTGCCTCCTAAAAAATATAGATACGGCAAAGGACAATGTACAGACAATCCAATAGACATTGATAGACATAGTAGACATCCCTTCGCCAGTATGAACTGAACAGGTTCTACGGGTTTTATCTCAGCCCCAGCAATCTAGGACACCCCGTGCCAACAATGACAATAACATATTATTTGACAATATATAGATTTTTATCTTATCTTATGTCTTGTTCTAGGGGAGCCGACCTTGGCTGAGAGATTTTATTTAAATCGACCCTTCGAACCTGATCCGGATAATGCCGGCGCAGGGAATGGACATCTATTCTGCTAAGCATTATGCCGTCTTTATTTTTAGTGATACCTAGTTTCAGGTATTGCTATTTAGCGTATTTTTAATACAGGAGACGCTATGCTTAGTTACGGACATGCCTTGATGTGGTTGCTCGGATTTTCTATTGTCTTTGCATTGTTCGGGGTTCTCTATTCTCGACACTATCAAGAGAGTCTCGAAGAGTATATTGTTGCTCGCAATAGTCAGCGCTCAGTAGCTACAGTCATCTCGCTGCTCGCTACCTCATTAGGCGCATGGATTTTATTCTCTCCTGCACAAGCTGCCACCTGGGGCGGGTTGGGGGCAGTAATTGGCTATGCGATCGGCTCTATGTCACCACGGCTAGCCATGATCCCTCTTGGTCACCGCATGCGTGAACTCATCCCCGAGGGGCATACCTTAACCGAGTACATCATTCATCGCTATGGCAAACCAATGTATGCTCTGGCCTTAGTGATTATGATGTTTTATCTGTTTATCTCGCTCACCGCAGAAATCACCGCCATGTCTAAGCTCATCGCTTTAATTGCTCCTGTTCCCTTATGGCTAACGGCAGCGATTGTACTGAGCTGCACCCTACTTTACACCTCCTACGGAGGCATACGCGCAACCATCTTTACCGACAAAGTGCAAATGTTGGTGATGCTACCATTATTATTTCTGTTAATAGCTTTTGCTTGGCTAGCCGTTGACGGGATAAGCCCTACAGTTGAACGCCTACAAGCTACAGCACCGCAGTTACTCAATTTAAGTAACACCATCGGTATCAAAGCAGGCTTAACTTTTTTTGTGGCTATTTTGCTTACTGGCCTATTTCATCAGGGTAATTGGCAACGTATTTATGCAGCACAAAGTAGCAAAACAATGCGTAGAGGCTTTCTAATCAGCTCCTTACTGACAATGCCATTTATTTTTGTGATGGGTTTATTTGGCCTTGCCTTTGTTGCTTGGTACCC
>CANROD010000022.1 GCA_947632105.1 uncultured Oligella sp.
CTCATCTAAACTACTGGCATGTGATAGGCGCTTATAAACTGATAAGCGAGCACTTACGTCAGGACAATAGTCATTGGGTAGGAGGGCGGAAGCGTGCAAGCGCACTTCGCAGCTTTGATCAAAGGGTGATTCATAGTCAGGCTCTTTACCATCGCGTAGCGCTTTAATGGCCTTGTTCAACATCTCGTTATAGAGTGAGAAGCCAATCTCATGGATATTACCTGATTGAGAATCGCCTAGGATTTCACCACTACCGCGAATTTCTAAGTCATGCATCGCAAGATAAAAACCAGAGCCCAATTCCTCCATGGACTGAATTGCTTCCAAGCGTTTACGCGCGTTAGGAGTTATGGCATCCTCACCGGGGCTGAGTAAGTAGGCGTAGGCTTGATGATGTGAGCGACCAACGCGACCACGCAATTGATGTAATTGAGCTAAACCTAATTTGTCGGCACGATGGATAATAATAGTATTGGCACTGGGTACATCAATGCCCGTCTCAATAATGGTTGTACATAGCAGGATATTGTAGCGTTGTTGGTAGAAGCCCTTCATGACCTGCTCCAACTCGCGTTCTGACATTTGACCATGAGCAATACCGATACGAGCCTCAGGAATCAACTCTTGTAGACGATCAGCACGATTCAGAATTGTCGACACTTCATTATGTAGGAAATAGACCTGACCACCACGTTTTAGCTCACGCAAACAAGCCTCACGAATTGTTGAGCTATCCTCTCGTCTGACAAAGGTTTTAATCGCTAGGCGCTTTTCGGGGGCGGTGGCGATTATTGAGAAATCACGTACACCCTCAAGCGACATGCCAAGAGTACGGGGAATCGGTGTAGCCGTTAAGGTTAGAATATCAACTTCGGCACGTAAAGCCTTGAGTGCCTCTTTTTGACGCACGCCGAAGCGGTGCTCCTCGTCAATAATAACCAGACCTAAATTTTTAAACTTAGTATCTTTAGCAATAATTTTATGAGTGCCAACGACGATATCCGTTGTACCCTTCTCCAAACTCTCTAGTACTTGTTGAGTTTGTTTGCCGGTTCTAAAGCGTGATAATTCGGCTACTGTGACCGGCCAATCAGCAAAGCGATTAGCAAAGGTTTGTGCATGTTGCTCAGCTAATAGTGTGGTAGGACAAAGTAGGGCGACCTGCTTGCCATTAGCCACCGCAATAAAAGCCGCTCGTAAAGCAACTTCTGTTTTACCAAAACCCACATCGCCACATACGAGTCGATCCATTGGCTTGCCTGAGGTCATATCTTCAATCACCGCCTCAATGGCGGCAGCTTGATCGGGTGTCTCGTCAAAACCAAAGCCTTCAACAAAGGCTTGGTAGTCACTCATCGGTAACTTAAACTTGATCCCTTGTCGGGAGGCGCGATGAGCATATAAGTTGAGTAATTCAGCAGCCGTATCGCGGATTTTTATCGCTGCTTTTTTTCTGGCTTTATCCCATTGGCCTGAGCCTAAGCTATGTAAAGGTGCGTTTTCAGGATCAGCACCACTATATCGTGAAATAACATGAAGCTGCGACACGGGAACAAAGAGCTCTGTATTATCGGCGTACTCCATTTTTAACATTTCGACAGGGCCTTCATCGCCCAAGTCCATATTGACTAAACCGAGGTAGCGACCAATACCATAATTTATATGTACCACTGGGTCGCCTTCTACTAATTCAGATAGGTCACGGACCATTGACTCAACATTGGTCTGACGATCTTTTTTGCGACGTTGTAGGCGTGAAGCAGCCGTTTCCGGATAGAGGTCTCCCTCAGTTAAAACTACAATGTTTTCATCGGGAAGGCTAAAGCCTTTATAGAGATGAGCAACTACTAAAGAGAAATTTGGCAGTTGCTTTTTATTCGCGCGAACTTGCTCAAGGGATTGGATATTTGCATCAGGTTGTAAGGAGTGCTCACTTAAAATCTGCATTAAGGTCTCACGACGACCTGCACTATCCGCGCATAATACAGTGTGATTTTCGGCTTTGAGAAGTAAATGCTCTAAGCGTTGAAAAGGATGCTGTGCTCGGGACTGAACAGCCACATCAGGACTTGGCTTAATTTGAGAATGCTCTTGGTCTTCCATCCAATGAATTCGCGGCATAGCTGACAAAGCAACAAAAAACTTCTCTGCATTGAGGTATAAGTTTTCGGGCGCTAATATCGGGCGTTCACTATCATATTTTAAAAAATCATAGCGGCTGCGTGTGTCTTCGTAAAAACTGGTGATGTTTGTTTCTAAATTACCTAAGCTAAGACTAATGCTATCGGCAGGCAGATAGTCAAAAATCGTGGCTGTCTCAGCATAAAAAAGCGGTAAATAGTATTCCACACCGGCAAAAGCAATGCCATTGCTAATATCTCGATAGGGTAAAGCCTTTGAGGGATCGCCTTCAAAATACTCACGAAATTTGGAGCGGAAATGGTTGCGCGCAGCTTCATCCATTGGAAACTCGCGGCCAGGTAGTAAATTAATTTGTTCAACTGGGTAGAGACTGCGTTGTGTATCGACATTAAAGGCTCGTATAGAATCTATTTCATCGTCAAATAGATCCAAGCGGTAGGGAATGGATGAGCCCATTGGAAATAAATCAATTAAGCTCCCCCGGACACTAAACTCACCGGCCGCAGTCACTTGAGCGACATGTTCATAATTAGCTAGAATCAATTGCTCTTTAAAGGCATTTTCATTTAAGCGCTGCCCCTTTTTAAAAGAAAAGGTATAGGCCGCGATAAAAGATACAGGTGCCAAGCAGGCTAAGGCAGTGGTTACTGGAACGACTAAAATATCAACTTCGTCGTTACGTAGCGCATGTAAGGCTAAAAGTCGCTCAGAAACGAGATCTTGATGAGGTGAAAAAGCATCATAGGGTAATGTCTCCCAATCTGGGAAGTGCAGACAGTTTAAACTTGAGTTAAAAACATTGACCTCATTAACCAGGCGCCTAGCTTGAATCGGGTCAGCACTAAAAACCACAATGGTTTTTTTAACTTGCTGAGCTAATAAGCTTAAGAAATATGCATCACCGGAGCCTGAAGGGCGTGGTACGACATAGCGTTGCCCGGGCTTTAGTTGCTTAATAAGTGATTGAATTGATTGCTCTATAGTCGAGTGCTGGTCTGAATTTGCAGTCATAAGACGTTTTTTATCTCTGTTAACTAATCAGTCGTTGGCTGACCGTATGATCAATAAAGGCCCAATACAGTCAATTTGTATGAGGCTTAACGCGCTTTTTTTAAAAAAGCGCAGGCTATATTTTAGTACAGTGCTCATAAGCCTGCCGCATGTTGTATCATGTTAGCTGTTTTAGTTACTGCTATGAGGCAGAAAAGAGAGATTCATGGGTTTGTTTGCATTAATTCCTGCTGGGGGTGTTGGTGAACGTGCTTTAGATGAGCAGCATAGCGCGCCTAAGCAATATCGTTTAATTGCTAATAAGTCGTTGCTGCAGCACTCTGTTGTGGCTTTGCTGAGTGATGAGAGAGTTCAGACGGTACATATTGGTGTTGCGGCAGATGACCCTTGCATTGAGTTAGAGCAATTACCAGATACGGTAACAATTCATCGTAGTGGTGGCGAGAGTCGTGCCCATACGGTGTTGCAGACTTTAGAGTCTATTGCAGAGAGCCAAGGGTTGGCTGATGATGATTGGGTTTTAGTGCATGATGCAGCTCGTCCAGGTTTATCTAATAAAGCGCTAAGCGCATTAATTGATGCCTGCTTGGCACACCAAAATGGTGGTATTTTAGCGATACCGGTACCGGATACGGTCAAGCGTGTTGTTGAATCGACAAAAAATGATTCGCAACCGTGTATTGAGCAAACGGTACCCCGCGAGGGGTTATGGTTGGCCCAAACACCACAGTTATTTAGGGCAAAGGAGCTGCAGCAAGCATTGCAACAAGGCTTAGCCGAGGGTGTGGCAATCACGGACGAGGCTAGTGCCATGGAGTTTGTAGGTCAACAGCCGCTATTGGTACGTGGTCACGCAGAGAATTTTAAAATTACTTGGCCACAGGATTTTGCGGTCATGGAGCAGTATTTATTAAGAAATTTGGAGTAGCAAGTGAATATTCGTATTGGACAGGGATTTGATGTACATGCTCTAGTTGAGGGTCGACCACTGATTTTAGGTGGCGTGACTATTCCTCATGATAAGGGGTTAATGGGGCATTCAGACGCGGATGCTTTATTGCATGCGGTCACTGATGCTGTCTTGGGTGCAGCAGGGATGGGTGATATAGGTCGTATGTTTCCGGATAACGATCCAAGTTTTAAAGATGCGGATAGTCGTGTCTTATTAAGAGAGGCCTTTGCTAAGGTTAAGGCGGCAGGTTGGCGTGTCGTCAATGTTGATGCGACGATTCATGCTCAGCAGCCTAAAGTAAAACCACACGCACCTGCGATGGTGGCTAATATTGCAGTGGATTTGGAAATCTCTGAGGACTGTGTCAATATCAAGGGCAAGACCAACGAGAAGCTTGGTCATATAGGCAGAGAAGAGGGTATTGCTACTAACTGTGTGGTACTTTTGATGCGTGATTAGGCTAGAAGCTTTCAGGCATAAGTATAAAAAAATCGCCCTGAATTAAATTTCGGGGCGATTTTTCTGATACCAAATCTACGGCGAAGTAGCGAATTACTCGGCGCTAACGTCGATAGCCATTGCAGCAGCATTAACAACAGCAGCAATACGGCCGATGTCTTGCATTTGCTCAGTAGTCCAACCAGCATCTTTAGCGATTTTGTAGTGTGATGCTACGCAGAAGTGACACTTACCGATAATAGATGCGGCTAAAGCAAACACTTCAAAACGAACCTTATCAATACCGCCATGTGTGGCATAAGCGTTCATGCGTAATTTAGCAGGTAAAGAACGTAATTGATCGTCACCAGCCATTTCACCGTATGGGTAGTAAACGTTGTTCATACCCATAAGAGCAGAAGCAGTTAGCGCAGCATTAGCATCTTCTTCACTAAGACCTTGTTTGAATTGCTCAACTAAAAACTTGCTTTTAGCAGCGTAAGCACTTGCTAGGGCAATACCGATTGCATCTTCAGGCTTTAAAGATGAACGAGCGATGGTGCCATCAATGTTTAAACGAATATCTTTAGCAAAATCAGGGATAGCTTTTTTGATATTAGATAAAAATTCCATTAAATTCTCCAATAAACTGTGTGAACATCTCAGACCGTCAGGTAGCGTCTGAAATTTATAAAATTTAGGCAAAAAAAAGCACCCGCAAAAAGCTGGAGACAAAGCTCTCAGTAAAAGGGGTGCAGATTGTATCTTAGGGCTTACACAGAACGATATCTAAGCAAGCCCTAGAAGGCAAAACTCTAATTAATTATAGAGTATCGCCACCGGCAGCACGGTTACACGCACATAGCTCATCAGTTTGAAGACCGTCTAATAAACGTAGAACTTCTTCAGGGTTACGGCCAACGTTTAAGTTGTTAACAGAAACGTGTTGAATAACGTTGTCTGGGTCAACGATGAAAGTAGCACGGTAAGCAACGCCATTTTCTTGGTCACGGATACCTAATTGGTCAACTAAAGAACCAACAGTATCAGCAAATTGGTAGTGACCTAATTTGTTTAGATCTGGGTGCTCACGACGCCATGCTAATTTACAAAACTCGTTATCAACAGAACCGCCCATTAGAATGGCATCACGGTCTTCGAAATCAGAAGCTAAGTTATTGAAACCAACGATTTCAGTAGGGCAAACAAAAGTGAAATCTTTAGGGTAGAAGTAGATTATTTTCCACTTGCCTGGGAAAGAGTTTTCAGTAATTTCTTCAAATGCTGATTGGCCATTTTCTTCGTGGTTGTTAAAACCAGGTTTAACACCAGTAACCTTAAACGCTTCTAACTTTTCACCGATTGTTTTCATATCTATATCCTTTCTTAATTAAGAGTTGTAATAACTGCACTACATGAACAAATGTGGTCGATTGCTAGCAAGTTCGACCTGACTCTTTAATAATTATACTCTATTAATTCTCGCTGTCTAATAGAATGTTTCTATTGTCGACTTTAGGTAATTCTATGCGACAAAGTAAGCCATTAGGCTTGTTTTGAAGTAAATCTAACGTGCCACCTGCAGGTTGTAGTAATCGCTTAGAGATAGCTAAACCTAATCCAGCGCCGCTGACATTACTTCTAGCCTCGTTGCCGCGAGCAAATGGTCGGACCAAACGATTAATTTCTTTTGGTGGAATACCGACGCCACGATCCGCTACGTCAATACGGATCATATTGCCATGAGGGTATAAATTGACGTCGATTTGCAATTCGCCATCAGCTGATCGGCCATAGCGGCGCGCATTTTCGATTAGGTTACCGACCACTCGAATAAGATTGATTTCTTTGATGCAGGTATATAGCTTGGGATGAATATGATAGTTTAAAGAACCATTTTTTGATTCAGTATAAGTCTGATCACGTACGCATAAGTCCTCAATGGGTTGTGATATGTTAACAGGGGTTTTAGGGTTTTCTCCGGTCGGTCGAGCATACTCCATTAATTGTGTAATGCAATGCTCGATTTGATGCATATCACCATCAATGGCATTGAGTGCCTCTTCATCAAAGCAGCTCATCTCAATTTCTAAGCGCAGACGGGCGAGAGGTGTCCGTAAGTCGTGTGAGATACCCGCTAGCATGACCTCTCTATCGGACTCAGCGGCTCTCAGATCTGTCGCCATTTGGTTGAAGGTGGAGAAAACCTCAACAATTTCCATGGGACCCTTGTCGGTTGCTAGAGGTGCCGGATTTTCACCATGCGCTAATTGCTTGCTAGCTATGGCAAGTTGCTTCAAGGGCTGAGTGAGCATACGCACGGAGATAGCTGCACCAAACAGTGCGATCGCTAAGGTAATCATTAGCCAGCTGAAACCTTCATTGATGAGGTTTGGATATAGATCATGCAGATACTTAACTAGTAGCCAATAGTGCTCATCATCAACCTTAAAGCCTACCCATAAGCCTCTTTCGTTATTTAGTTCTGAGGCTAAGATAATATCAGTAGTGGGGGCTAATTGAGATATTCTCTCTTTAAGTAGATCCTCAAAGCGGGAGTCGCCAAGTGGAGTATAGGGGTCACTTTGTTCTCGTGGGAAGACTTGTGTATCGCCAGGCGTTGCTAATTGGATAATTAAGGCTGAACGACTTTCTTTAGCGGCATATTGGATAGACTTTTGGGAAATGTTTAATGCACTGGTAGCTCGCTCGGCTAGTTGGTTCGCACGATGTTCCTCAAGCGCGTTAATAACCACGACCCCCCAAACGGAGAGACTTAAGATCATAAAGGCCGTGATGACAATAAAAGCACGGCCAAACAGACTAAAATGAACATATGGTTTTTTTAGTCTGAATAAATTGCTTTTATGTCTGACTGAACGTTCATTGTCAGGAGAGGCTTTTTTGTTTTGAGCCAACTCCTGTCGCTGTGCGCTTAGTCCATCACTTTTCGGTGCTGACATCGCCGCCATCCGGGATAAAGACATAGCCTAATCCCCAAACAGTTTGAATGTAAATAGGCTTAGCGGGGTTAGGTTCTAGCAACTTACGCAGTCTGGAAATTTGTACATCTAGGCTACGGTCAAATGCTTCATACTCACGACCACGAGCTAACTCCATCAACTTGTCACGCGATAAAGGCTCGCGGGGATGACGGGCAAATACCTTAAGTACTGAAAACTCGCCTGTAGTAATTGGGATAATCTCATCACCTTTTGATAGAGTGCGGTTTGAAAGATTTAAAGTATAAGGGCCAAATTCAATGGATTCGTTAGACTGGCTTGGCGCACCTGGGTGTTCATCGGCTGAGCGACGGCGCAAAATTGCATTTAATCGGGCTAATAACTCACGTGGATTAAATGGCTTTGGTAGATAATCATCAGCACCCATTTCAAGGCCTAAAATACGGTCGATCTCTTCGGATTTGGCGGTTAACATGATGATGGGAGTTTGGTCACCAGAACCACGTAAACGTCGACAGATTGATAGGCCATCTTCGCCCGGTAGCATGAGGTCTAAAATCAGTAAATCAAAACGCTCGCGCTGCCAGAGTTTGGTCATTTCTTTACCATCTTCGGCGACAAATACATTAAAACCTTGCTCTGTTAAATAACGACGTAATAGATCGCGTAAGCGAGAATCATCATCAACAACAAGGATTTTACGAGGAGTAGTAGTTTGTGTATTCATCTGTTTATCTTTATAAAAATCTCAGTGGGAAGATTGAATAGTTTTTAAAATTCTTGATGACAATTAATCTCTAAAGTACTTGTTTAACCAAAAAAATGCTTGTGCACTGGTGACTTTAGAGAAGACTGTCAATGCTTAAAGTAATATTAATAGTTACATTCTTAATTGTAAATCACGACGTTGATTAGTGTCTAACTTTAGACAACACTTAGATGAAACAAAGCGTTGCAAGATGCAAGTTGGTTATTGCTCTTTGCTTCTCAAAATCCAGTAAAATAGCACTATGAAAAAATACCTACTTGCGATCGAAAGTGCTGCGGCTGAGTCTAGCGTAGCCATATTAGAATTGACCTCCTCACCCACACTGTCTAGTGAGGAGGTATCTTTGCGTGTAACAGACCAACATTGGTCTGCATTTAACCGATCTGGTTCCTTAGATCATGCGGAGCAGTTATTGCCGATGGTTGATAGTTTATTGACCGAGGCTGGTATTGCTAAGACAGAGTTAGGAGCCGTTGCTTTTAGTCAGGGTCCAGGGGCCTTTACTGGTTTGAGGATTGCTTGTGGCATTGCTCAAGGGATGGCCTTAGGTTTGAATTTGCCGTTAATTCCCATCGACTCATTACGTGCAAACGCTCAGTTAGCGGTAGACTATTTAGTTGAAAATAGTCAGTTAAAGGTGCCTAACTCTACAGAGGACGCTAGGTACAAACAATCATGTGTAGATTATATTGTTACACTTTTAGATGCGCGGATGGGTGAGGCCTATATGGCAATCTATCAGCCTTATCTATTGCAGACTGAGCTTGAACGCAATGCGGTTGAGTTGAGGGTTGTACAAAAGCCAAGCTTAATTAGTATTAAAGATGTATTGCCGTGGTTAGATCTACAGCGCTTTTATGATGCTAAGCAGTTGTTTTTCACTGGTAATGCCTTATCGGTTTATGCTGACGAGCTAGCAGCCAGCTTTGATACTAAGGAGTTTGAGTTTAGTGTGTTACCTGGTGAGGTAACAGAGTGGGCAGATGCGACAGTTTTAGCGCGTTTAGCAGCGAAAAAACTGCAAGCTAATGAAACTATAGAAGCGCATCTCGCTGCACCAATTTATTTGCGTGAGAAGGTCGCCTTTACTGAAAAAGAAAGAGCGGAAGGACTTAGCGGTAATCCGTCTGCTGTCATACCGTTAATTAGTGATGCTGCTCCGACGGCTTTTCATATCGATGAGTTAGCATCCATAACTTATTCTTTTGGCTCAAGGGCAGAGCAGTATTTTCTCAGACCGATGAAAGAGACGGATGTTGCTGGCGCTTTGTTAATTGAGCAAACGGTGCAGGATTATCCGTGGACTCGCGGCAACTTTAAGGATAGCTTATGCGCAGGATATCCAGCTTGGGTGATAGAGCATCAGCTGAGTGATGTAGATGGTAGTGCTGAGGGGGTAAACAGAATCGTTGGTTTTGCTGTGCAAATGTTAGCTCCTGATGTTGCTCATGTATTATTAATTGCGGTTGAACCTTCTTTACAGGGTGAGGGTTTTGGTAGCTTGCTTTTACACGTGTTAGAAAAAAATGCCTTAAACCATGGTTTAGATAAGCAATTGCTAGAGGTTCGTCGTTCTAATGATCAAGCGCAGCGATTTTATCTACGTCATCGCTATGCTGTGATTGGTACTCGTAAGGGCTATTATCGAGAGGTCAGTGGTAGCAGTGAAGATGCCATTGTGCTAGAAAAAACACTCGTTCCAGAGAGTATGGATCTACGTTTTATTACACGTCCTGAGGTATCATCATGATGGGTGATATAAGAGTTCAAACGTCTTATGTTGATAGCTTAAATCCTATTCAACGACAGCTGCTGGCTGAGCTTGGTATCGACTTCTTATGGGGTGAGTCCTTAGCGCCTAAGTTCCAAAGGACGGTACATGCAGGTACTGATAGCATAGCGGCTACTGCTGAGGCCGATAGTGTTGTTGAACTTGTGAGTCATCAGCCTTTGCCTGTTGATAAGCAAGAGCCGGTTATTATGGCAACTCAAGAGATTGCTAGTGCTAATGCAGACATGGCTCGCAAAATGCTACAAAGAGCCAAGCATCGCCTACCAAGCGGGGTTACCAGCGCGGCTGCACTAGCAACAACGACGGGTAGAATCAGAACGCCTGCTCAACAACCAGCTTCACCACCTAATTTACCAATTGATTCAACGTCCGGCCCTACTGTGAGTGAGTTTAGTGACTTGTCATGGCAGGAGTTATGTGATTTAGCAGCAACACAAGAGTTTGATATGCCACTAGAGGAGCGTGTGGTTTCAGTTGTTGAGGATAAAAGTGAGGGACGTCAATGTGATTGGCTATTCATTGATCAGCTATTTTATCTTGATGCTGAACGATATGGTTTAACTAAAGCTAAACAAGTGCAGACCTTATTTGGAAATATGCTTTTTGCTTTGGGCCTAGAGCAGAACGAAGTGGCAGTCTTACCATTATTTAAGTCACAGACAGCAAGTCAAAAGCAACCTACCGTTGGACCTATTTTATTAGAACAAATAAAAAGGCTTCAACCAAAATGTATTGTTGCTTTAGGCGATGTCGTCGTTTCATTATTACAGGCAGATAAGGGCTTTTTAGCTTTGATGAATCAGACGCAGGCCTTTCATCATCCTGAGCTTGGACAGATTCCACTAGTGACTATTTTTTCACCTTACTATTTACTATCTAATGGTACAGCAAAGGCGCAAACTTGGCAGGGCCTTCAGCGTGCTCGACAAGTTGTTCGAGGCACACATAGTGCCTGACTAGTTAGTGCTTAAACTACTGGATAATATGTTGATGCTGACCGTGTGAGGTAGAGCCGATTTCAGAGAAAACCTGTGGATAGACCTTTTGGTTATGGCGAGCTAATAACATGATGAGTGCCATCATAACCATTACGATCGCACCATAGATATAGATAATAGTATAGATGGAATAGTTTAGGTGTACCATAACGGCATAAATGCCTACCATTAATAAAATATTTAATTGCTCATTAAAGTTTTGTACTGCAATGGAGTGACCTGCCGATAATAAGACGTGTCCGCGATGCTGCAAAAGAGCATTGAGTGGTACGACAAAGTAACCGGATAAAGCGCCGACCCAAATGAGTAAAGCAGTTACTTGCCAGCCAGGTTGTACAAAGTTCATCAATATAACGCTAAAACCCATCATAATACCTACGGGTAACACGCTGAGTGTCTTTTCAAGCGACACACGAGAAGCTGCTACTGCACCGATAACTGTGCCGACTGCTGTTACTCCCATGAGGATGGCAGAGCTTTCAAGAGAGTAGCCTAAGTGCTCTTCACCCCATTTTAAGACAACTAACTGTAGTGTTGCACCGGCACCCCAAAATAGAGTGGTAACTGCTAAGGAAATTTGACCTACTGGGTCCTTCCATAAAATACGTACATAACCGATAAAAACACGCGTTAAGCGTATAGGGTTACGCTCTTGACGAGGGTATTTGAAGCGCGTATCAGGAATCATGAGATTACAGAGAGCCGCCAGTAAATAAATAAAACCTACAACGACAATAGCCGCTTCACCCGGGGAAGTGGCAAAGAAATCAACGATCTTAAACTCAAGAAGTGCATTGCTCACACTGTCACGCGTCAAAATGCCACCAAGCATAACGCCGACAATAATCGAGACAACGGTAGCACCCTCAATCCAACTATTGCCCTTGACTAAGTCCTTAGGTGGTAATAGTTCAGTGACAATACCATACTTAGCTGGAGAATAAGCAGCTGCACCAATACCAACAATGCCATAGGCTAGACAGACAACATAGGAGTTAAGTAAATTGCTAAAGCCCATAATCGGGAAAGCGAACATCAGAATACAGCCTAACATCTTAATAGAATTGGTGATAAACATAACCCTACCTTTGGGTAGAGAGTCAGCAAAAGCACCTACGAATGCGGCTAAAACTACATAGGCAAAAGCAAAAAACCACTTCATGATTGGCGTGAGCCACTCAGGTCCATTAAGTTCCATGATGAGGGCAATAGCGACAATAAACAACGCATTATCAGCTAGAGATGAAAAGGCCTGCGCTAGCAGTACAGTATAGAAACCTTTATTCAACCCAACCCCACCTGATAATATTGTTTAATTTGATGATAAGTAACTGACAAGATGTTTAACTCAACGCAAATTTTCTTGAAAGAACTACTGTAACATAGCTTAAAAACTTAGTAACATAAGGTCTAATTATTTTTGGATAAAGTCAAAAATCCTTGCCTATACTAAGCTAAAATACATCACTTTCTTATGCTAAAAGCGCTTGGCGATTTTACTATTTTAATTAAAACTTAATTGCGGATTTTTAAAGCGTGCGACTAACTCAAATCAAATTGGCCGGTTTCAAATCATTTGTGGACCCGACTACAATTCCTGTTCCTAGCCAGTTGGTAGGAGTTGTGGGACCCAATGGTTGTGGCAAATCCAATATCATTGATGCTGTACGTTGGGTGCTTGGTGAGTCCAGAGCGTCCGAACTGCGTGGTGAGTCAATGCAGGATGTTATTTTTAATGGTTCTGATCAGCGTAAAGCAGCGGGGCGCTCATCGGTAGAATTGGTCTTTGATAATTCAGAGGGTCGTGCAGTTGGACAGTGGAGTGCTTATGCTGAGATTTCGGTACGTCGTATTTTGACCCGTGATGGTAATAGCAGTTACTTTATTAATAATCAGCAGGTTCGACGTCGTGATATTCATGATGTGTTTTTAGGAACTGGTTTAGGTTCTAAAGGCTATGCAATTATCGGTCAGGGCATGATTAATCGTTTAATTGAGGCCAAACCTGAGGAACTCCGTGTTTATCTAGAGGAAGCCGCTGGTGTGTCGCGTTATAAAGAGCGTCGTCGTGAAACAGAAAATCGTTTAGCTGATACGCGAGAAAACCTTACCAGAGTCGAGGATATTTTAAATGAATTAAATAGTCAATTGCGTCGCTTAGAGTCACAAGCTCAGGTGGCGACTAAGTATAAGCAGCTACAACGTGAGGGTGAGAAAAAGCAATTTGCCTTTTGGTGTTTAAAAGAACAGGTAGCGACTACAGAACAGGTGACAAAGAAGTCTCTACGAGAAAAAGCACAACGAGATTTAGAGGAAAATCTAGCTGCTTTTAGACAAATAGAAAAGGAGCTAGAGTATCGACGCCAAGCTCATTATCAAGCGGGAGATGCTTTGCATAAGGCGCAAGCAACGCTCTACGAAAGTAATGCACAAGTAGCCAGTTTAGAGGCTGAGATTCGTCATGTGGCTGATTCTCGTCAACGTCTTCAAGCGAATAAAAGTCGTTTACAAACACAAATAGAGGAATGGCAAAATCAATTAAGTCATTGTGCGGGGCAACTTGAAGAGGTTGATGGGCAATTAGAAGAGGCTGCCGCTCGCTACGAAGAGAGTGGGGCGCGTCTAGAGCAGATACAGCAACAGCTACCAGATATTGAGGAGCGGGTCAGTCAGTTTGAGCGTGACAAAGAGCTGCTACGTATCGAGTTGTCGCGTCTTGAACAACAGCAGGCCTTAACCGAGCAGCAAAAAACAGATGCGGAGCGCCAACAGCAGCAATTGACTAGTCGTCGTGAGCGTTTATTACAAGAGCAGGCAGCTATCAGTGCGCCAGAGCATAGCAAATTAGAGAGCCTCAGAGCTGAGCGTGATAATTCAGAGCAGCAATTAGAGGTCGCGCAAGCTCAGTTGATAGAGGTTGAGGAGCGTTTACCAGTCTATGAGGAAGCGAGACAGCAGGCTAGACGAGAGTCGCGGCAAGCTGAGCAGTTAGTGGACCGCTTAGAGGCTCGCTTAGAGGCCTTGGAAAAGCTACAAGCCGATGTGATGCAAAATGCAGAGCTCGCACCTTGGATACAAAAGCAAGATTTAGCAGCTACCTCACCGTTATGGCAAAAACTACACATTGAAAATGGCTGGGATGTTGCATTAGAGTCTGTGTTAAGAGAACGCTTAAATGCCTTGGAGGTGACTTCGTCTGAGAGCCTTGCTTTGTTAGCTGCCGATGCGCCACCGGCACGCTTAGCCTTGTATCAAAAGCCCGGTGCTTTGCCAGTGTCTGCTCAGACTAATAGTCTAAAGCCTTTGTTAAATTTGGTGCGTTGTGCTGATCCTGACCTTAAGGGATTAATGGCCGCTTGGTTGGCTAATGTCTATGTTGTTGAGGATCTTGCAGAGGCCTTAGCTAAGCGTGAGCAACTACCGGTATCTGGTCGTTTTGTTGTTAAACAAGGTCATTTGGTTGATGCCTTCGGTTTATATTTTTATGCTGCAGATAGTGAACAGGCAGGGTTACTGGCGCGCCAACAAGAAATTGACAATTTACAGCGTGAGATTAAGGCTGAGCGCCTAATTTTTGAGCAATTAAATAACTCATTGCAACAGGCAGAAACGCAATATCAACATAGTAGTCAAACCATTGCTCCAGCGCGTCAACGCGTGTCGGAAGTAACTCGTTTTTTGCACGATCATCAATTAGCCTACAACCAATTAAAGCAGCAAATTGAGCAGGTCGATCATCTTCAGCAACGGTTCAAAACAGATTTAGAAGAGCTGGAATTACAAAACGAGGAGTTTGAGGTGCGTATTGAGGAATATGCGATAAACTTAGAAACCCATCTTGAGCTATTAGAGCAAAGGCGTGAAAGCTATACTGATTTGAGTATAGAGCTGGAATCGGCTCATAGTGAAATGCGTGAGATTCGTCAGCGCTCACAGGAAATTGAGCGAGAAAATCGTGATATTGAGTACGAGCAGCGTAGTCTTAGAGCGCGAGCTGAGGAGTTAAAACGCAACCAACATTTATCTCAACAGCAAAGTGAGCAGTCAACAGCTGAATTAGAGTCGCTTGAAGGTGAGCTTTTTGTGATTGATGAGCAAAGCACGCAAGCCGTCTTGCAGGATTTACTGGAAGCACGCCAGGAAAAAGAAGAGGTACTAGCGGCTAAACGGCTGGAGCTTGAGGGGATTGAGCAGCGTTTACGTGAGCAAGATGAACAACGTATGCAGTTGGAAATGTCGATTGAACCCCAACGCCAGGCCATTACTCAGTTACAGTTAGATGAGCAGGCGGCACGTTTGGTTGCAGAACAGTTTTCGGAGCAATTAGACCGTCAAGAGGTTGAACGTGACGAAATACAGCGATTCTTAAGTGAAGACGTAGATCTTGCTAAGCTTGAAGGGGCATCAAAACAAGCTGATTGGTTGCAGACCGAGGCGCAGCGTATTACGCGAGCTATTGAGCGTTTAGGCTCAGTTAACTTAGCGGCTTTGGAAGAGTTGGAGGAAGCGAAGCAACGCAAGGACTTCTTGGACGCTCAGCAGGCTGATTTACAAATGGCGATGGATACGCTAGAAGAAGCGATTCGCAATATTGACTTAGAAACTCGTCAGTTGTTACAAGAAACCTTTGAGTTGGTCAATGGCCATTTCGGTGAGCTATTTCCACGCTTATTTGGCGGTGGTCAGGCCAAGCTAGTCATGACTGGTGAGGAAATTCTAGATGCGGGTGTGCAGGTCATGGCACAGCCACCAGGTAAGCGTAATAGCACAATCCATTTATTATCAGGTGGAGAAAAAGCCTTAACTGCCACAGCCTTGGTCTTTGCATTGTTTAAACTCAATCCGGCACCATTTTGCCTATTAGATGAAGTTGATGCACCACTGGATGATGCAAATACCGAGCGCTATGCTAATCTAGTGAGCTCGATGAGCGATCAAACACAGTTCTTATTTATTTCTCACAATAAGATAGCCATGCAGATAGCTAAGCAATTAATTGGAGTTACTATGCAAGAACAAGGAGTATCACGTATCGTGGCAGTAGATATTGAAGCTGCAGTACATATGATGGAAGGCAGTTAATAGGTCTATTCATCTCTTGAAGCATTACCTTACACATGTATAGCCTAAAATAAGGCAAAATATAACATTATAATTTTTTTGTTGCTTACGCGCTAATAACGATAGGAATTTTTAGGGTTGACGCATGAATAGTTTGCAAATTACGCTGATTGTTATTGGCCTAGTCTTTATTGGCTTGGTCTTGCTATTTAATTGGTGGCAGGACCAATTAGCGCAAAAGCGTTTGAATCGCCATTTTGATCCATCTGATTCTGATCCTTTGTTGGATGGTAAGAGCGATAGGTCAAGTCAGTATGTGCCAATGCAGTCAACACCACGTGTGTTAACTAGCGATTCAGATGGTCCTAGCTTGACTCAGGATTATGTAGTCCAAGAGGATGAGCATGAGATTTCTCTAGGAACTGCTTATGATGATCCAGTGGCTGATACCACTGCAGTAACAGTACAGAAGCCTGTGGCTAAGCAAACACCTCAGCAGAAGTCGGTAGCTCCCCAACCCACATCTCGCTCCACTAAACGAACTAAATCATCCGAAGAGTTGGGACCTGACCCGATGACGGAGGCTGTCGTGGATTTACGTTTTGAGAAGGCTATTAGTGGCCGCTTTATTATTGAGCAGACGATGCGTTTCCCATCGGCAGATGACAAACTGATTCGCTACTTTGCTGAGGCTGAGGATGGCTCGTATCATGCGGTTATTCGTCCGGACGTGATGTATGTCGCTATGCAAATGGCTGTCTTGATGTCTAACCGTGTAGGTCCGCTACAGGATGTTCATTGGTCCGCGGCGATGATGATTGCTGATGAGATGGCACAACAGTTTGATGCTGATGTTGAAGCACCTTCATTTAAGCAGATTGAAAATCATGCGCTTGATCTTGATGATTTATGTGCCTCTTTAGACGCGCAAGTTGGTTTGACACTATTACTTGAGGGGCCACAACCAATCAGATCTGTCGCCGAGATTGCTCGAAAGCGAGGTTTTGTTGAGTATAGACAGACTTTAGCATGGTTAAATAATCAGGGCCTTGCATGTTTCTACATGCTCTTTGATGGTTTGGCTTTAAATCAGGTAGAGTCAGCTAGTGTTGAGCGTGTTGAACTACTGTTAGATGTTCCTAATAGCCCAGTTGATGAGCATGCGTTCGGTAAAATGGTCGGTGCTGCAAAGGATTTAGCGAGTTTATTACGAGCAAGTATTGTTGATGACCACAATCAGCCGCTTGAAAATGAAGAGTTGGTTGCATCTGTGGATGCACAAATTTATGAGCTTTACCAAGGGCTTGAACAGTCTGGATTAAGCGCCGGTTCGGAACGTACTCGCCGCGTTTTTTCATAAGAATTAAAATTTTTTAGAACTCAGCCGCAGTTTTTGACTGCGGCTTTTTTGATTGAATGTTATGACTATCTCTGATTTACAACAAGAATTAGAGCAACTCTATCGTGAGATTGCTCGTCATGATTACGCTTATCATACTGAGGATTCACCTGTTATTTTAGATGCTGAATATGATGGCTTGGTGCAGCGTGTCTTGGCTATTGAGGCGGAGCATCCGCAGTGGATTAAGCCCGAGTCACCTTCACAGCGTGTCGGCGCTGCACCACTGGGTGCTTTTGAAACGGTGCCGCATGCAGTGCCGATGCTGTCACTTAGTAATGCTTTTAGTGATGAGGAACTTGTCGCTTTTAACCGTCGAGCGACCGATGCTCTTCGTAGTAAAAATATATTTTTGGCGGGAGAAGAGATTGAGTATTTAGCTGAGTTGAAGTTTGATGGTTTAGCGGTAAGTTTACGTTATGAAAATGGTCATTTAGTTCAAGCAGCAACCCGTGGAGACGGTAGTCAAGGTGAGGATGTTACTGCCAATATTCGTACTATTAGAACTATTCCATTAACATTAACAGCTGATGTGGTGCCCGCTGTGCTGGAGGTGCGTGGTGAGGTATTGATGCATCGAGAGGATTTTTATAAGCTTAATGTAGAGCAAGAAAAACGTGGTATCAAGGCTTTTGTTAATCCGCGTAATGCAGCTGCTGGTAGTCTACGTCAATTGGATTCTAAAATTACACGTAACCGTCATCTAAGATTTTATGCCTACGGTTGGGGTGAGGTTGAGATGGCAGAACAGTTGCCGGATACTCAGTTTGCGATGATGAATAAGCTCAAGAGCTTTGGCTTTATGATCTCCCCTGAGCGTGAGGTTATAAAGGGGACAGAGGGCCTATTAGCTTTTTATCATCAAATTGACGCTAAACGTGCTGAGCTGCCTTTTGATATTGATGGTATCGTTTATAAAGTTAATAGCTTGGCTCTCCAAGAGGTACTAGGATTTATTTCAAGAGCACCTCGCTTCGCTTTGGCTCATAAGTTTGCAGCTGAGGAAATGCAAACGCGTTTAGAGAGCATTGAGATTCAGGTGGGACGAACTGGCGCTCTTACACCGGTTGCAAGGCTTAAACCTGTCTTTGTCGGTGGTGTGACGGTAACCAATGCAACACTACACAATGAAGATGAGATTCGTCGCAAAGATGTACGCGTTGGTGATACGGTTATTGTTCGTCGGGCAGGGGACGTGATTCCAGAGGTCTTAGCGCCCGTGTTAGATTTACGACCAGAGGGGGCGGTGCCCTTCGAAATGACCATGGAGTGTCCAGTTTGCCATTCTGCTATTGAGCGTTTACCAGGTGAGGCGGTATGGCGTTGTACTGGTGGTTTGTTCTGTCGTGCCCAAAGGGTCCAAAGTTTGATCCATGCGGCCAGTCGAAAAGCATTAGATATTGAGGGGTTGGGTGATAAATTGGCTGAGCTTTTAGTTAAAAAAGAATGGGTGAAATCGCTCGCTGACCTATATCGTCTTAGAGTTGAGTCGGTTTCAACACTAGAGCGTATGGGCCCTAAGTCGGCTCAAAACCTCATCGATGCGATTGAAAAAAGTAAGGGTACTAAGCTTTCAAACTTTATTTTTTCCTTAGGGATACGTCATGTGGGTGAGGCTACGGCTCGTGAATTAGCGACTCACTTTGGTAGTGTGTCGTTACTAGCCCAAGCAACCACAGAGCAGCTTCTAGCGCTTGATGATGTAGGACCGGCGATTGCTGAGTCAATTCAGCATTTTTTTGCCGAAGCTCATAATCAGCAGGTGATTGCCGAGCTGGCAGAGTTGGGTTTAAACCCTGTTTATGAGAAGCCTAACACCTCAAATAGCTCAGCTTCCACTGCTGAAACAGAAGTAGCTTCGGACATCGCTGGTAAGACTTTTGTCTTAACTGGTACTTTGCCCAATTGGACGCGTGACGAGGCCACGGAGTATTTACGTGATGTAGGGGCTAAAGTAACGGGATCAGTTTCAAAAAAAACTGACTATGTCGTGGCGGGCGATGATGCGGGAAGTAAGCTTAGAAAGGCGGAGGAGCTTGGTGTAGCTGTGCTCGATGAGGAGGGTTTAAAAGCATTACTGGGTATGTAGTTTTGATTTAGATGAAAAATTCCTCCAACGTTTCAATGATGGAGGAATTTTTCAGTAAAATTAGCTATAAGTAATTAAATCACTCAGCTTTGTTAGCTTCTTCTTTAGATTCAACTACCGTCGCTGACTCACGTAAGCCTTCAACATACTCTTGCAGTTTTGCTTGTTGAACCATTTGCTTTAAGCCTGGAGCAGCCTCTTCTTTACTCGGGGCCTCTACAGCACGCTCGTCTAATACCTCAATAATGTGCCAGCCGAATTGACTTTGTACGGGTTCAGCGACGATTTCTTTAACCTTAGCTTTGCGTACAGCCTCGGCAAATTCAGGAACAAAGTTTTCAGCCTCAGCCCAACCTAAGTTACCACCTTGCTGGCCTGAACCAACATCAACAGATTTTTCTTTGGCTGCTGCGTCGAAATCAATTACTTTATCTTTGATTTTTTTAAGGATATCTTGAGCTTCTTTCTCATCGGTAACAAGAATATGGCGAATGTTGTATTCTTTAGCTTCTTTTGCATCGGCTACGAGCTCGTCGTAGGCTTTATCAAGGTCAGCCTCAGAAGGAATGTTGTCTTCCATCCATTTAGCGATTAGGGTGTTAATTAAAATTTCTTTACGAGAGTTTTCGATTAACATGTGAGTTTCTGGATCTTTGTCTAATCCTTGCTCAACAGCTTCTTGAGACAAAACCTCACCGGTAATTAATTGATCTAAAATCAATTTTCTGTTGGTAGTATTATCCTCCATGCCGCGTGAAGACATGGCTTTTATCATAGTGTCAATTTCTGCGTGTGGTATGGGTTGACCGTTTACTGTGGCAGCATTTTGAGCATACACAGGGAAGGTTAATGCGACAGCTGCCGCTAATATTAAGCGTTTCATAGATATCCTATTGAACATTGTTATCAAATTTTTAAATTAAAGCTTATTCTTTAGAGCCTGAAAGCTTTAGGGCTAAGGCATGCACTGGAAAAGGCATTAGGTCTTCCAGTAACTCATAAATCATACGTTGACGCTGTACACGTGATACGCCGTCAAATTTAGCAGAGCACATGTTCACTGTAAAGTGGTTGGCGCCATCACGATTGCCTGCATGCTGCGCATGTAGATGTGAGTCATTAAGCACCTCTAGCTCAATTGGCTCTAATATAGCTAAACGCTGGCGGATCACATCGACTCGCTCTTCAGGTTTAGGTATATTGATAGAATCACTCATTTAGCTCTCCAGTAGTTCTAAGTATGATGGACAGAAGGTTAGATAAAAAGTTCATCATTGAATCAAATTTTTAGGCTTGGGTGTCATCGTCTCGCATGTACTTAGCAAGCATTAGCGATTGTCCAATGACAAAGACGATTAATAGAACGGTTAAACCAAATACTTTAAATGTGGCCCATTGGTCGGTTGTAAACATACCGGAAAACGCCACAAAAAGATTAAGTATACCCATTATCACAAAAAAAACAGACCAACTATAAGCTAACTTTGTCCATACGGACTCGGGTAAGGTAATTTGAGTACCCATTAAACGTTTAATTAGGTTGTTTTTAAAGAGTAATAAAGACCCCGATATAACAATTCCAAAGGCCCAATATAAAATGGTCGGCTTCCACTTAATAAAGCTTTCGTCTTGTAGATAAATGGTCAAACCACCAAAAAGTACAATGACAATTAAGTTTAGCCAATGGCTGCTTTCGATTTTTTTCTGTCTGACCTTTAACCAAATAATCTGTATAACCGTCGCAGCTATCGCAACTTTGGTTGCTAAGTAAATATCACCAATTTTGAGGGCGACAAAAAACAGGATTAGTGGGAGAAAATCGAAAATAATTTTGTTCATAAGGTGATTGTAAGTTTTGAAACGTTCGGACCCATAGTTTATCAGACCTACATTGTGATTTTTCTACTCAGAGCAACTTTTGACCGTGCAATTTATCATGTTTTAACTGATTAGATATCTTAAGCTAGTTTTTCTTTATGATCTAATACCATAGCTTTTAATAAGTAACAAACTCTTTCTGCTAAAATTAATCCTTTGCCCACAATAAATTACGAATGACGATTAGACGGAGTACAAATGAAATCTCTAAAACTCACTAAGCTCAGCGTACTGACATCTTTACTATTAGCAGCGGGGTCAGTGATGGCTCAAGTGCAAACGGTTAATGTCGGTGTTTCTGTTTCCGCCACAGGTCCTGCTGCCTCACTAGGTATTCATGAGCGCAATACAGTTGACATTGTGCCTACCCAGGTAGGTGATGTGGAGATTAAGTATTTTGTCTTAGATGATGCGACTGATACTGCTCAGGCAGTGCGCAATATGCGTAAACTGATCAGTGAAGAAAATATTGATGTAATGGTGGGTAGCACCGTGACTCCTGGTTCGTTAGGTATGGTCGACGTAGGTGCCGAGATGAGTGTGCCTGTGATTAGCTTGGCTGGTAATGCAGTCATTGTTGAGCCTCAAGAGGGTTCTAAGGTCTGGGCGTTTAAAACACCTCAAAATGATGCCTTAATGGCAACAGCCATTCGTAACAACATGGAAAAGCAAGGTATTAAAAAGGTTGCTTATATCGGCTTTGCTGATGCTTATGGTACTGGTTGGCTGACTGAGTTAGAAAAAGCGCTTGAGGGTTCAGGTATTGAGATCGTGGCTAGCGAGAGTTTTGCACGTAACGATACTAGCGTGACAGGCCAAGTGATGAAGCTTATTTCTACTCGCCCTGATGCTATTGTTGTTGGTACCGCGGGTACGCCTGGAGCCTTGCCTCAACGCGAGTTAATTCAGCGTGGTTTCAAGGGTGTCACCTATCATACGCACGGTTCGGCTAATAACGATTTCTTACGAGTTTGTGGCAAAGCTTGCGAGGGCGTCATCTTACCAGTAGGGCCAGTTGTCGTGGCTGAGCAGTTAGATGATTCTCACCCCTCAAAAGCTGGTGCGCTTGAGTATATCCAAAAGTATGACGAAAAGTTCGGCGAAGGTACTTTTAATAGCTTTGGTGCTCACATGTGGGATGCGTCAGTGTTAATTAATGCAGCCATTCCTGCAGCCATTGAAACTGGTGCTGAGCCGGGAACTGAGGC
>CANROD010000023.1 GCA_947632105.1 uncultured Oligella sp.
ATTCCTTTGCTTCCGGCAAAAATGCGAGTACGCAACTCAGGTAAATTGACAATGTCTGATATTCGCAATGGCACGAAGTACTCCTTAGATATTTCTATAAGAAAAAGGGGAAGCATGATGAACATGTTTCCCCGACTATTTTACGTCAGAACTAATAAGTCGATAAGACTTAGCTTCTCAAGGTCTTGGTAGCTGCTTCGTTTATTTGCATGGTTTTAGAATCGATAACCACGCCATAGTATTTTTCAGCTGCTTCAATACTAATATACTCATCTAGTACGTCATCAAGTACATCTTCCAGCTTGCGTAGTGTTGGTTTGCCCCATCCACCACCACCAGTACTTTCAAACATAAAGGTTTCATTAGCATCGAATTTGTGACTGGATAAGAGCGGATTGTGCCAGATACCATCCTCATCAATGCCACCAATGACCTTGGTACTGCCATCGCTGAAAATATGAGTAGAACGCTGAACGACACTATGTAATCCACCTGCAACTCCAGGGCTGCCTTCTAAAGTACGAGCAGTTTCCATGCCTAATTCACCACCGCCTAAAAAACAAACTTTAAAAACTGCACCTAAACCGCCACGATGCTTGCCAGCACCTGCGGAGTCTTGTCTTAGCTCGAAAGCCTCGTAAGCAATAGGGAAAAATAGTTCAGCAGTCTCAGCAGACATATTCATGCAGTTACCCAGAGGGTCCATAGTAACACTCATACCATCAGCATAGGGGGTCCCACCCCAACCGCAAGCTGGTAAGTCTGAGAACACATCTGTTTTGCCGTCTAGAGAGTAACAACTCGCTACAAACCAGTTTGCATCAGCTCCTGTAGAGCCTGTTACTTCCTCAGGTATGGCTTTAGCAAGTGCTTGCCAAATTGCACTTGTGATTTTGGAGGATGTTAGGGTGGTACAACCAATAGTTGGAGCAGGCCACTCTGCATTCAACCAACAACCCTCCGGTAGTATGACCTCAATTGGGTTAAACATTCCTTGGTTTTGAGGAGCTGCAGGGGCTAAGAAAAACTGTAGCGAATAGAGTGCAGCAGACATAGTATTAGCTCTTGGGGAGTTGATAGCACCTTTACACATAGGATCAGTGCCAGTAAAGTCTACTGTAATCGAGGTGTCTTTTACTACTAGCTTAACTTTTACTTTTACTTTGTCGTCGGTGATACCGTCTGTATCTGCATAGTCTTCAGCCTCATAAACTCCATCAGGAATTCGCTTGATACTTTCTCGGACCATTTTTTCGGTATAAGCTTGAATTTTCTTCATGGCTTTTTTTACAAGGTCTGCACCATAGCGCTCGCAGGCTCTCTGAAGCTCTTGTTCGGCGGCAGATAAGGCACCTAAATGAGCTTGTAAGTCACCCTTAATAAAGTGAGGGGTGCGAGTATTGTTTAGGATGATTGCCAACAAGTCTTCGTTTAGCTTACCATTACTAAAAATTTTTAATGGTGGTAAGCGTAGGCCTTCTGCGGCAATATGAGTGCCAAAGGCTTGACCTCCAGCGCCACCACCACCCAGATCCATCCAGTGTCCACGGCTGACACCATAACCGATGAGCTCATTTTCGTAGAAAAAAGGTTTAATAAATGAAATATCATTGATATGTGTGCCACCGCGATAGGGGTCATTCACTACAAGAACGTCACCCTCATGAACATTGTCTTTGCCAATGGTCTTAACTGCTTCTTCTGCACTGAATTTCATCGCAGCTAAATGTACAGGGCAGTTAGCTGCTTGGCTAAGTAGCTGTAAGTTTGCATCATAAATAGCGTTAGAAAAGTCCAGCATATCCGCTAGGATTGGGGAAAAAGAAGAGCGTTGTACAACGGTTGCCATACGGTCGCTGGCAAATTCAAAGATGCTACGCATCACTTCAAATGTAATAGGATCGATGTCATCTACGGCATCAACTTTGGTAGTTTGATTATTCATTGCTGTCTCCTTTGTATCTTTATTTTATGTCAATGACTAGAGCGCCCATGGCGTTTATACGTGCACTTGTTTGAGGGGGTAATACTGTACAAGCATGCTCATACTCAACAATCGCAGGACCCTCAATGTGATGGGATGTATTCAAATCTTCACCTACGTATATAGGACACTTAATCCATTGACCACCAAAATACACTTCTCGTTCACCTTTGATTAGCTCTCGATTGCTCTTAACTGAAAAGTCAAAGGTTGGCGGTTCATCCATTGGGCCAATTGCAGCAACACTAAATGATACAAAGGCAGGATCAAAATCATCGGAGCTCACGCCAAACTCTTTAAGGTGACAAGAGTGGAATTCATTTTCAATTAGAGGAAGTTGCTCGTTTGTTAGAGTACCATTTGGAATAGGTGTTTCAACCTCATAAGACTGACCTACATAACGCATCTGAGCTGTACGGATTAATTTAACCTGATCCATTCTTGGAAAACCTTGAGCTTCAAGAGCTTCTTTTGCTTTGTTTTCAAGTTCTTCTAAAATGTTATTGATGTGTGTGATATTAGCTGTTTTTACTGGTGTGTAATAGAAGTGTTCAACGTCATGTCGCAAATCCATTACTGTCGCACCGAATGCAGAAGCAACACCCGCATGCGGCGGTACAATAACTTTAGGGATGTTCATTGATCTAGCTACTTGGCAGGCATGTAAAGCGCCTGCTCCACCAAAACTCACATACACAAAGTCTCTAGGGTCTCGACCTCGAGAAACGAGAATTTTTTTAACGGCTTGTGCCATGTACTCGCAACCAATTCTAATCATACCTTCGGCAGTTGCTAAAGTTGATAACCCAATTTTTTCAGCTAATACACTAAATGCTTTATTAGTGGCTTCCAGGTCTAGCGTCATTTTTCCGCTGAGTGTGGGGTCCAATCTTCCTAATAATAAGTTGGCATCTGTTAGTGTTGGTTGGGTACCGCCTCGACCGTAACTGACTGGACCAGGCTCTGAACCAGCACTGATAGGGCCAACCCGTAATGAGCCGCCTTGGTCAATCCAGCCGATTGAGCCGCCGCCTGCACCAACGCTATGAATGTCTAGCATCGGAACAACAATAGGAACTTCCCATTCTAGTTCGTGATTGCGTGTAATCGTACCCCGACCATTTTCTACAATAGAAACGTCAAAGCTAGTGCCACCAACGTCAGTGTGTACAATTCTCTCGAAGCCACTTAGTTTGGTGAGGTAGCTGGCATAGGCAACACCGCCAGCCGGACCTGACTCCAACATTTCTTCTGGATGTAGGCGAGCAACATTGGAAGCCATAACGCCACCACTACTTTTAAGGATTAATAATTTACCGCTAAAATTATGCTTTTCGAGACGGGCCTCTAAATCATCCATGTACTTAGCCATTACAGGCATAAGGGCAGCGCGAATTGCTGTTGTGATAAAACGTCCGTGCTCACGGAATACAGGGATTTCTGAAGATAAGACCACGTGAATATTAGGGCAGTGCTCTAATAAAATGTCACGCATTTGCTCTTCATGAAGACCATTGATATAAGAGTTGATAAAACCAATTCCTACCGCTTGGACTCCTGATGTTTTGACTTTTTTAGCAACTTCATGTGCGGTAGCTACATCAAGAGGACGTTCAGTTTCTCCATGGACGTTTGTTCGTTCAGGTACAGTGAATCTAAAACGACGTTTAATAATAGCTTTGGGTTTTGTCTGATATGGGTCATACAAATGTTCACGATGCTGGCGACCGATTTCTATCGTGTCGCGGAAGCCGTCGGTTGTAATAAAAGCAGCGTCTGGGTAGCTCCTTTCGATTAGAGCATTTGTCGCAGTGGTTGTACCATGCATTAAAAAAGAAATGTTTGAAATATCAATCTCGGCCTTTTCAATCGCTTGTAAAACAGCAATTGAACGGTCTTGTTTTGTTGTTAAAACTTTAGCACTAGTTTGTTGTCCAGTTTTTTCGTGCCAAGCGAACAAGTCTGTAAAAGTGCCGCCTACGTCTACACCTACTCTCCACATAGTTATGTCTCCTATATCGTTATTTGGGTTTTATGTGTTTGTGAATTAATTGTTAGATTTATTATCAATATTGAACAATTAACGGTCAATGAAGCGAAGATAGGAATTTCATGTTATTGCTGATACGATCGTGCTATGGAAGTGAAAGCTTTAAAGATAGGAGGCTGAGTAGTTATTTTAGGTAGAGCCACTCAGCTCTTGGCCGGAGAGTGAGTATAAGTTAATGAACTCATTTTTTAAGCATTATTGCTTAGTAATGCTATATAGGGGTTAATCCTAGTACGGCATTGTCTCGTTAAATTTATTTTTCAAGAGGAATCCTTCCCAAACGCCTCCACCAAATAATCAATCATGACTCGTACCTTAGCTGGTGGGTGGCGGTCAGGCGGGTAGAGTACGTGGATGCCACCAATATCCATTACCGGTTTATCTAACTTTAAATCCATCAGCTTTCCTTGTTCCAGAGCTTCGCAGACAATAAAGTGAGGTTGGTAAATTACTCCTTGACCAGCTATTGCGGCAGCGAGTAGAGCGTCACCGCTATTTGAGACTAGGTCGCCATTGATAGGTATTTTGAATTCACCTTTAGCACCAAAGGCCCAATGCTTACTGTCTTGCATGCCTGAGAGAGTATAGCTTAGGCAGTTATGCTGTGCTAGATCATTGACGCTGCGAGGTATACCTCGTTGGTCTAAATAATCTGGTGAGGCGCAGACATGCATGCAGCTATCTCCTAAGCGCCTTGTTTTTAGCAGGCTATCTTCTAGACGACCGATGCGGATAGCTAGATCCCAGTTACCGGCGATGATGTCTAATTGAGCATCACTTAAGCCTAACTCAACTTTAACCTCTGGGTGCAGGTGACTAAATTCCGGTAATAGAGGGGCGATAAAGCGAGTAGCAAATGATACCGGCACGTTCATACGTAAAAGGCCACTAGCTTTGATACGTTGTGAACTGACTGCTGCCTCTGCTTCATCAAGATCAGTAAGTATGCGTTGGCATGCCTCTAAATAATCATTACCTGCCTCAGTTAAGGTTAGACTCTGACGCTTAGTGGTGCGGTGAAATAGCTTTACACCTAAACGTAATTCCAAGGTGTCGATGTGTTTAGTAGCCATCGCAGGTGACATGCCAATATGCCTTGCTGCTGCAGATATGCTGCCTGCACTGGCAGCACGCACAAAGACTCTCATACTGGTGATGCGGTCCATTTCTAAACTCCATACTAACCTCCTACTAATAGTAGGATGTCTTATTGTTTTTTAACTCATTGTTGTCAGTATAAATGGGAACTATACTAATAACAATCAAAGACAGGAGGTCATACGATGAATATAGAACAAAACAAACGGCAACCGGTGTGGTTCATCCCTCATGGTGGTGGTCCGTGTTTTTTTATGGATTGGAATCCAGCAGATACTTGGGTAGGTATGGGCAATTTTTTAAAAAATATTGCAGCTACTTTGCCACAACAACCGCGTGCGATAGTGTTGGTTTCTGCGCATTGGTTAGAACCAGAGTTTAGCGTGACTGGTAGCGTCCGTCCGGAGTTGATTTATGACTATTACGGATTTCCGGCACATACATATGAATTAACATATCCTGCGCCAGGTCAACCTGAGTTGGCAAGCGAGTTGACTGACTTAATTAGCGAGCACGGTTTAGCAAGCAAGGTTAACCCAAAGCGCGGCTATGACCATGGTGTATTTATTCCATTAAAAATGGTTTTTCCTAAAGCGGATATTCCCGTTGTTCAGTTGTCATTACGTCAGGATTTAGACCCCACTGCTCACATCGAGATGGGCAAAGCCTTAGCTAAACTACGCGATGATAATGTTTTAATTGTTGGTAGTGGTATGAGTTTCCATAATATGCGAGCTTATGGTGATACTCGTTTCTCAGAGTTATCGGATGAGTTTGATAAATGGTTAAGCTCTGCAGTAGAAAGTCCAGCAGCAAAGCGTGAAGAGTTATTAGCTAATTGGACTAGTGCGCCTTATGCACATCAATGTCACCCGAAAGGGGGGGAAGAGCATTTAATTCCTCTATTAGTCGCTGCAGGTGCTGGGCATGAGTCAGAGGGCAAGAAGATTTATTCAGAGCGTGTGATGGAAACGACGATTTCCGCTTTTAGCTTTGAATAACAAACGAATTACTTAAAAGGATATACAAAAATGATTATTGATCTTTCAAATAAAACAGCGATTGTTACAGGCTCTACGGGTGGCATTGGTTTAGCGATTGCGATTGGTTTAGCAAAAGCGGGTGCGCAAGTGACGGTTGTTGGTCGTAACCAAGCGCGTGTCGATGAAGCGGTGGCTAAGGTAAATATTGACGCAGGACGTACTGACGCCAGTGGTGTGGTTACTGACCTGGGTACTGCTGAAGGTACTGCAACCCTTATTGCTGCTCGACCAGATACTGATATTTTAATTAACGGTCTTGGTATCTACGGTGCCCGTGAGTACTTTGATATTGATGACGAGTTATGGGATGAGTACTTTGAAGTTAACGTGATGAGCGGTGTACGCTTATCTCGCCACTACGCTAAAGGTATGAAAGAGCGTGGTTGGGGTCGTATTCAGTTCATCTCAAGTGAATCTGCTTTAAATATCCCTACTGAGATGGTTCATTACGGCGTAACTAAGAGTGCTGTACAAGGTCTATCACGTGGTTTAGCTAAAGTATTAGCTGGTACTGGTGTGACTGTGAATACGGTACTTCCTGGCCCAACCCGTACTGAAGGTGCGATTCAGATGATGGCTGATTTAGCGGCTGAGCGAGGTGTGACCGCTGAAGAGATGGAATCTATTTTCCTTAAAGAAAATCGTCCTTCTACTCTACTGTTCCGTTTTGCTAGCCCAGAAGAAGTTGCTAACATGTGTGTTTATGTTGCTTCTCCACAAGCAAGCGCAACTACAGGTACAGCATTACGCGTTGAAGGCGGTATTGTAGAAAGTATTGCTTAATTACTTTTATTTTGAAGGAGATAAATTGATGAAATTATATATTTATGATCATTGTCCCTTTTGTACAAGGGCACGCATGATTTTTGGTTTGAAAAATATTCCTTTAGATCTACAGTTTTTCTTGGAAAATGATGTTGAGGGCCCAACTAAATTAGTTGGTAAGAAGACCACACCTATTCTTGAAAAGACGGATGGTAGTCACATGGCTGAGAGCATGGATGTAGTGCATTATCTTGATGAGCAGTATGGTGACAAGATTGTTAAGCCGTTACAAGAGGATGACCCATTTAAGGCATGGTGGGATACGGCTGGTATGACAGTCTTTAAATTGACTATTCCGCGTTTAGCTCAAGCTGATTTACCTGAGTTTGCAACAGCAGAAGCGCGTGAAGCGTTTTATACCCGCCAGACTAAAAACTTTGGTAGCTTTGAGGAGTTATTAGCGAATTCAACGGAGTTGGTTAATGAAGTCCAAGTGCAATTAGAAAAGCTTGACTCAGTAGTTGCTAGTTATGATGATGTGACTGAAGGTGACTTCTATCTTTTCCCATTGTTACGCATGTTAAGCATTGTGGAGGGTATCCAGTATCCAAGTAATGTTAAAAAATACATGACGCGTATGGAGCAAGCCACTGGCGTGGGTTTATATTTAGACCAAACTCGCTAAGTTATTTAAGCAAAAAAGTAATCAAATCCGTTCATATTAATATTAATGAACGGATTTTTTTTGCTCTTAAAATGTACATTTAAAACTCATGTTCAAGTAAACCATTGACTAAGGTTAAAGTGTTGGAAGAGGGCATGGGCTAAACTAGCTTAGTTAAAAGAAAAGTTTCTTGGAGTTTGAATATGAAAAAATGGTTGCTTATAGCAAGTCTTGCTGCGGTGTCTTTGACTACCCAAGCGACAACGCATTCTATTACCGTCTATCAAGATCCTAATTGCGGTTGCTGTACCGGTTGGGTTGAGCATATGCGTGAGGCCGGATTTGATGTTAATGCCATTAAGTCGACGTCAATGGCCATGATTAAGTATAAGCTAGGTGTGCCGATGGCGCTTGCTTCCTGTCATACAGCTATTATTGAAGAAACGGGTCAGCTGGTAGAAGGTCATGTACCCGCTAATGTCGTCCATAAGATGATTGCTGATAGTTCTGTTAAAGGTGTAGCCGCACCTGGTATGCCAGCCAATTCACCAGGCATGGGTGAGATGGATGGTAATCTTATCACTGTGGATTTTGAAGGTCAGTTTTTTTCTAGAGATTAATCCTATTATCTATTTCCTCTCAGTGTTAACTTCGACGGTGTTTCTCCTAAAGTTTAAAAATAAACACACTCTATATTCATTTTGGTTATAAGCAAAGAGAAATTTTTTGTTTTTCAAAATATAAAAAATTGATTAACATAGCATAACGTTATTAACTATCAATTTTTTGGAATATACAATGAGTCGTTTAACTATTCATACTGTCGAATCTGCTCCTGCTGAAGCTAAAGTACGTGTTGAAAAAGCACAGCAACTTAATGGTTTCTTGCCAAATTTAATCGGTGTGTTAGCTGGTGCACCAGGTGCTTTGGAGATGTATCAAGAAGTTGGCGCTATTAATGGTCGTACTTCTTTGTCTGCTGCTGAGCGTGAAGTTATTCAAATTACTGCAGCTACCTTAAATCAATGTGGTTTTTGTGTGGCAGGACATACAGCACTTAGTATTAAGAAAAAATTACTCGAAGAAGGCGATATCAAAGCATTGCGTGAAACAACACCTTTAGCTGATGAAAAATTTAATGCGTTGGCTGTATTTACTCAAGCGGTGATGGCTAACAAAGGTGCGGTAAGCGATGAAGAGTTAAAAGTATTCTTTGATGCTGGCTATACGGAACAGCAAGCTTTAGAAACTGTGCTTGGTGTCGCTTTAGCTACACTATGTAATTATGCTAACAACTTGTCTAAAACACCTATCAATCCTGAATTGGAGCCGTACGCATGAGTTTCGAAAGCTTAGATGCTATTCGTGAGCATGCTCAAAAAGAGTTGGCACCGTTAGTCCGTCAAATTGATGAGGATGGTTTTTATCCAGAAACGTATTTGAGAGGTCTAGGCGAACTTGGTGGTTTTAGTGCAGTGGGTTCGTTGGAAGAAGGCGGTAATGGCTTAGGTCTATTAGGACAAATTAACTCATTACGTGCGGTTGGTCAGGTCTGTGGTTCCACTGCGTTTACTGCATGGTGCCAAGCCGCTGTTGCATGGTATTTAAAGCAAAGTAGTAACCCACTGGTTAAAGAAAAATATTTTTCTGATGTGCTAAATGCACGTGTATTGGCAGGCACTGGTATGTCTAATACCATGAAGCACTTATCTGACATTGAGAAAAATAATCTTAAGGCGCGCCGCACTGAAAATGGATATGAAATCTACGGCGGTTTGCCTTGGGTTTCTAACTTAGGTGAGGACCATCTGATTGCAGTAACGGCTCAAACTGAAGATGGCGGTTATGTTATGTTTGTTGCTTCTTGTGCAGATGAAGGTATCAGAATGAAGGATTGTCCTGAGTTTTGCGCTTTAGAAGGGACTCGTACTGTTAGTGTGTCATTTAATGATGTACAGATTAGCGATGAGAGTGTCTTAGCACATCCTGATGAGTTCAAGGCCTACATTAAACGTGTTAAGCCTGGTTTTATCTTGTTGCAAATTGGTATGGGGCTCGGCATCATCGATGGTTGTATTCAAATCATTGGCCGTGCTAACAATATAGCCAATCCTTATTTAGATGATGTCGCACCGTTACTAGAGCGTGTTGAGAAGTTAGAGAAAGCAATTCCTAGCTTAGCGGCAGCTGCAGATGCTAATCAGCAAGCTATTCTTCCTGTATTGTATGCTCGTGCAGAGGCTTCTGAATTGGCTTTGGCCTTAGCTCAGTTGGCGGCCTTATACTCTGGTGCTCGTGGTTATTTAAGACAGCATGCAGCCTTCCGTCGTCAGCGTGAGGCAATGTTTGTAGCGATCGTGACACCATCTCTAAGACATTTGCGTCGTGAAATTACACTTTTAGAAGAAGCACAATCTAAGGCTGTAGAGGAAGAGGTAGCGTAATGGCTCAGTCCCAAGGCGTAGGGGTCTTGCAAGCGCATGATCTGCGTTTAAGTTATGACAATATCACCTTATTAAAAAACCTGAATTTAACAATTCACCAAAATGAGATTGTTATTTTGTTAGGTCCCAGTGGTGTTGGCAAGTCATCACTCTTAAGAGCTTTGGCTGGTCTACAAGCAAGGCAGGGTGGTGAGGTTGAGCTATTTGGTGAAACCTTAAATAAGCCTCACCCTAAGGCAGCGTTTGTGTTTCAGCAAGCTGCTTTATTGCCTTGGTTGAGTCTAGAGCGAAACGTAGCGTTTGGGCTGGACTTTAAGCATCAGCCTCATATTACGAAGCAAGAGCTTAGTCAGCGGGTTAGTAAGGCGTTAGCTGAAGTTGGTTTAAGCCATGCGGCTAAGCAGTACCCATCTGCTTTATCTGGTGGTATGGCTCAACGCGCCGCGTTGGCTAGAGCATTAGCACGTGAGCCTGAGGTTTTAATGTTAGATGAGCCACTTGGTGCATTAGATCCAAATACACGTCAAGAAATGCAGCAGCTTTTGCGTAATACACTTAAGTCGCACAAAGCGGCGGCAGTGATGGTAACTCATGATATTGATGAGGCGATTGCCATTGGTGATCGTATTGTCTTATTAGGTGGGAGACCTGCAAATATTGTCTCTGAGTGGCAGTTAGTAGACTGCTATGCAGCTGAACGTGCAAATCAAGAGTCTTTACGCAAGGAAATCCTTGTCGCGATGCAATATGCTGCACCAGCAGATCAGGCTAAAGGCTCCGAAGATAAACTAAAATTAAACGAAGAACTAGCCTTTGCTGTTTAAAAACACCTAGCCATTTTCTAATTAAAAATACTGATTTTTAGCCTTTAAATTTTAAAGGAAGGACTTCTTATGTCTTCTCGTCGCGAATTTTTAAAATTATGCTCTTTATTTACAGCAGCAGGTACTATGCCTTTGTTACAGAAAGCAGCGTTTGCCAATGCTGATCCAAATACGCCATTACGTATTGGTTATTTGCCTATTACGGATGCGACCCCATTATTAGTTGCACATGCGAATGGTTTTTTTGAAGAGGCTGGAGTCACTGCTGAAAAACCGATAATGTTCCGTAGCTGGGCGCAATTAGTTGAGGCGTTTTTAGCAGGTCAGGTAAATATTATTCATTTGCTATCGCCGATGACTGTATGGGCGCGTTTTGGGGGCGGTGCTCCTGTTAAAAACGTGATGTGGAATCACTTATCAGGCTCAGCTCTTACTGTTGGCCTAGATATTGAAAAGCCTGAAGACTTGGGTGGTCAAACAGTGGCTATCCCTTTCTGGTACTCAATTCATAATGTGTTGCTGCAACATATTTTACGCGAACATGGTCTAAAAGTGACTGAAGGTACGCCCGGACCAGATGAGGTTAAATTGGTTGTGATGGCACCAGCAGATATGGTAGCTGCTTTAGCGACTAGAAATATTTCAGGCTATATTGTGGCAGAGCCTTTTAATGCTGCAGCTGAGATCAATGGTGTAGGCCGTATTTTACGTTTTAGTAGTGATGTATGGCGTGATCATGCATGCTGTGTGACCCTAATGCGTGATGAGGATATTTTGCATCGTCCAGAGTGGGTTCAAAATACGGTAAATGCCTTGGTTAAGGCACAGGCTTGGTCCTTGGATAATCGTGAAGAAACTGCATCGTTAATGTCACGTCGAGCAAAAAATCGTTATACCCCTCATGATGAAGAAGCTCTTCTTAAAGTCTTAGCACCAGAGCCAGAAGATGAACAGAAGTATATCGCTAGTGGTGCCATCCAGCACCCTGAGTGGAATCAACATCGTATTGATTTCCAGCCTTATCCTTATGAGTCTTATTATGTTGAACTTATTAAAATGCTGCAGTCTACCTATATCGCCGGTGAGCATGAGTTTTTGGATAAATTAGATCCATTAAAAGCAGGGCATGATTTAGTTGATAGTAGTTTTGTACGCAAGGCATTAGAGTCTCCGGAGTTACAAGCTCGTTTTAATATTCCGTTAGATTTTAAGCGTGAGGAGCAAATTGCTGTTTAATATGAATAAAAGACTACAGCCTTTTTATTATTCAGTTATTGGTGTAGTGGTATTAATTGTTTTTTGGCAGATCTCTGTGGTGTTGCTGAAAAGCTCAGTACCCATTGCAGCTAAGTTAGCACCATTGCCGACAGCTTTTAGTTTGTGGGACATAGTAATTAGCGGAGAGATTTTTCCAGATATTGCTGCTAGTCTTCTACGAGTTGGCGTTGGTTTAGCATTTGCCTTATTTATAGGTGTTCCCTTAGGACTGTACGCCGGGCTGTCAAGACATTTTGAGATGCTTAGCGGTTTTAGCTTTCAGTTAATCAGAATGGTGTCGCCTTTAGCGTGGATGCCCATTGCGGTGATGGTTTTTGGAGTTGGTAACGCGCCAGTCTTCTTTCTATTGTCTGTCGCCGCTGTTTGGCCTGTGATGTTAAGTACGACTGTTGGGGTAAAGCAAATCGCTCCGGCATTTATTGAGTTAGGTAATTCCTTAGCGGCTACGCGTTGGGAGATGTTGAAGAATATTATACTACCGGCCATTCTCGTGTCTATTTTGACCGGCGTGCGTTTGGCGGTGGGCGTGCTTTGGATTGTTTTAGTACCAGCAGAAATGCTAGGCGTTAATGATGGTTTGGGTTACTTTATTTTGGATACGCGTGATCGCTTGGCTTATAGCGAGTTAATGGCAGCGATTATTGTCATTAGTTTGTTGGGTTGGTCTTTAGATTATGCAGCTCGTAGTGTCTTAAAATTAGCTCGCAAATATTAAAACTTAAATGAAGTTAATTATAAAAGCTGAATATAATAATGTTCAGCTTTTATTTTCACTGGTGGACTGAGCTAAATCGATACTCAATCTAGCAACATGGTGTTTCTTGATATTTAAGTTTTTTTTTGAGAAAATTATACATATTAAATATATTTTTAAAGTTTATATAGCGTAGTGGGAAGTAGTAGAGAAATGACTGATGTTCAACAACCAGAAATCTTGCAGGCGCGTGGCGTAGGCTTGAGTTTTGGTGGTAGGTTGCTTTTAGAAAATTTAAATTTAACCCTTAAAAAAGATGAAATTGTTATTTTAATTGGACCCAGTGGTGTGGGGAAGTCATCTTTTTTAAAGGTTTTAGCCGGTTTAGAGGCAAAGCAAGCTGGTCAGATTCAAATTTTTGGTGAAAAATTAAATAAACCGCATCCTAAGGCTGCTTTTGTATTTCAACAAGCGGCTTTGTTGCCTTGGTTGAATGTTGAACACAACGTTGCCTATGGTTTAGATTTTAAGCATCAACCAACTATTACTAAGACTGAAATTAGCGATCGTATTAACAAAGCGCTATTTGAAGTTGGTCTTACTCACGTAGCCAAGAAAAAAACATCAACTCTTTCGGGGGGGATGGCGCAGCGTGTCGCTTTAGCTCGCGCCTTGGCTCGTGAACCGGAGCTATTATTATTGGATGAGCCTTTGGGTGCACTTGACCTTAATACACGTCAGGAGATGCAAAAGCTTTTACGCAGAACGATTAAACGTCATCAAGCAGCGGCTTTGATGGTCACTCATAATATTGATGAGGCGATTGCGGTTGGCGACCGCATTATCTTATTAGGAGGTCATCCTGCGAGCATAGCCGCTGAGTGGCAATTGGATAAGGCTTTGCGAGCTGATATTACCAGACAAAAAGAGTTGCGTCACGCGATCTTTGTTGCGTTGCAAGAGGCCTGTTTACCTGTGGCTCCTGTAGAAACTATGGAAATAAAACGTAAACCAGCTAATGAATCATCCGGTACTATTTAATATGTTAAAGAAATTACAAACATCGTATTACCCAGCGGTTGGCGTAATTACCTTACTTGTTATTTGGCAATTAACCGTACTTTGGCTTCAATCAACACAGCCTGAGGCTGCCGCATTATCTCCTATTGCCACCGCGTTTAAACTATGTGAATTAATCCAAAGTGCAGAGATTTACTCACACAGTATGGCGAGTCTAGGTAGAGTGTTTTTCGGTCTGATGTTTGCTTTGTTAGTTGGTGTACCTGCAGGTCTTATGCTGGGTTTTTCAAAGCGCTTTGAAAAGATGAGCGTGATGACTTTTCAGCTGATTAGAATGGTATCTCCTTTGGCGTGGATGCCTATTGCCGTGATGATTTTTGGTATGGGTAATGCACCTATTCTGTTTTTATTAGCTGTTGCAGGGGTTTGGCCTGTTTTGCTTAATACTAGCGTTGGGGTTAAGCAAATATCACCAACCCTCATGGAGCTTGCTAAGTCATTAGCTGCTACACGTTGGGAAATCTTTAGAACCATTGTTTTACCGTCTGTTTTTGTTTTTACATTGACCGGTCTACGCTTAACCTTGGCTGTATTGTGGGTTGTGCTAGTACCCGCTGAAATGCTTGGTGTTGACAATGGTTTAGGCTATTTTATTATTGACGCAAAATCACGGTCAGCCTATAGTGAGTTAACAGCAGCGATTGTTGTGATTAGCTTGATTGGCTGGTTATTGGATTTTGCGTTACGCTCTATTTTAAAAATAGCTCGTGCCACATAAGAATTAGTCGACAAAAATAATTTTCATATATTTCTTATTTACGACAGTTTTGTTATTATGACTTCATCTCGGCCTTTCCTCAATCTAGAGAGGCTTACAGTATGTGCGGCTGGGATATCATCAAAATCCTAGCCGATTTATACCAAGTATTGGTTAATATACACAAGGATCTATCATGACCTCCAATTTAAAAAGACGCGACTTTTTCAAAGTCGGCGTTGGCAGTAGTGTACTTTTACTTCCTAATTTAGGTTTTTCGGCAGTTAATAAAAGCTCAGAGCGGAATGCAAGAAAAATTAATGAAAAAGAGCGTACGTTTGAAATTACTTTGCACCATAATCTACAAGAAGTTGGTAAGAAATCTAGATTGTGGGTACCCTTGCCTTTAAATAGTGACTATCAACAGTTTAAATCTCTAATTACTAATACGGGTAATTATGACGAGATTTACCAAAGTGACTTTGAAATTCCAACACTTTATGCGGCGTTTAGCGAAAACCCTGCGAGTATTACCACCTCTTTCACTATTAGCACAGAAGAGCGCTATACTGATTTTTCAAAGGTAAACTTTGCTGAAAACGAGGAGCTTACACCAGAGTTAAAAGAGTATTTACAGCCGACACGTCATATTCAAGTTGATGGTGTTGTCAAAGAAAAAGCTGAGGAAATAACTAAAGGTATTAACGGTGATTTAGAACGCGCCAAAGCTATTTACACATGGGTCTGTAATAACATGACGCGTGATGAGAGTGTTATTGGCTGTGGTGTCGGCGATGCCAAAGCATTGCTCGAATCAGGCGAACTTTACGGTAAGTGCACTGATATTAGTTCAGTATTTGTTGCTTTATGTCGTAGTGTCGGTATCCCGAGCCGTGAGGTCTTTGGTATTCGTATCGGTGAAAGTCGCTTTAGCTCAGCCATGGGTAGTGGTAGGGATGGTGTGGCAAATATTACCGGTGCTCAACACTGTCGTGCTGAATTTTACATTAAAGGGTATGGTTGGATTCCATGCGATCCGGGTGATGTGACTAAGGTTCGCTTAGCGGAGAAACTTACAAATGACGACAATAAAATAATTCAACTCCGTGACTATTTATTTGGTAACTGGGAAATGTGTTGGGTTGGTTATAACTGGGGGCGTGACTTTGCCTTAAAACCAAAGTCTTATGAGCATCCATTAAATAATTTTGGTTATCCTTATGCAGAGGTAGATGATAATGTACAAGACTACTATTCACCTAAGGAGTTTGCTTATGAATACACGTCTGTAGAAATCTGATTAGGATAGCCATATTATTACATCGATTAATAATGGACAAAAGAGTCCAAGAAAATTATCTAATTATTGGTTGCTTGGGGCCTTTAGTAGTGCAGTAGTAGCGACATTTTGTTGCTTACCTGCGCTACTGTTTTTGCTGTTTGGTTCATCATTTGGTTTGTTGGTTATTCTTGAGCCGCTTGAAAAATATCGAGTTGTTTTCAGTATATTGGCTTTTCTATTTTTTACTTTTTTTATTTGGACAAAATTTTTTAGAAAAAACTGTGAGTTAAGGCAGAGATTTAGAGGGCGTCACTTAGTTTGGGTTGTAGGAGCTTTTTTAGGATTACTTTTACTCTTGCTTTATCCGGAAATAGTCGGAGTATTTTATCTATGAATAGTTTTTTAATGACACTCTTGGTAGCAGTGAGCATTAATGGGGCAGAACAGAGTTATGTGATTCAAGTCGACGGAATGCACTGCCCACTCTGCACTGCGATGGTTCGCAAGGCGTTGTTAAAAGTTGATGGGGTTAATAGTGTTAAAGCTAGTCTCAGAGATAAAAAGGCCCGAGTACAAGCAGATGAGAATGTCAGTAAAGAGAGTTTGTTAGAAGCGGTAGCTAGCACCGGCTATGGAGGTGTTTTTGTTGAAGAGTAAGTGTTATGCTTTAACTATCAAGATTAAAAAGGCTTTTCACATGAGTAAAAGTGAGCAGCCTTTTTATTAGGAATAGCTATCTACAGGTGAGTGATAAATCGAAGGCAGTCATTAATTTCTCCAGTAGTTATTTGCTGCGGCAACGGTTTGGAAGTTAAGGGCAATGACATGTGATGCCGCAGTGAGTGAATCGGCATTATTAGCATAGTCAGCGCGTAATCTGTGTAGTACCTCTGGATCTGATTGCGTTGCTTTAACACCGCGGCGGCTTAGTGTAATCGCTAGCTCAAAGCCTTCTTGTGGTGTTTCAGTGATAAGGGAAGTAAGCCATTGTTCAGACATCTTAAGTTCTCCTATTGAGTTTCAATGGTAGTGACAAAAATCTTATTATAAGATATATATAATATATATGATTATGATAGTAAAATCTAGGCGTAAAACTTCTAGAAGTCTGAGATTATCATTAGTTCACAATAAAGGGTGGGCATTATCAATAAATACCTACCCTTATCTCTGAGCTTGGTGGCGTTAATCGCGGCCTCTTCGCATACGTCTATGGTGTTCTTTTCTCGCTCGTTCATGGCGTTTTCTGGCTTGGTGGTGTTGCTTTGCTTGAGGACGCTTGTAGCGGTTATAGCTTTTGTTATGACTATATTTTTTTGAATAACCAGGTTTGTTATCGTAACGCGAATGACTGCTGTGTGTATGTACACAGCCTGTTAGTATCAGAACTGACAGGCTTGCAATTAAAATTAGTACTCTCATGAGTAGCCTCCATAATATATTTACGTGAAATAATCATAGAGATTTTTGATAAATTAATCTGTTAGCTTTGTAAGTAAAGCTTAAGTGATAAATCGTGAGTTGGTTTATTTAACTCATTGATTTTAAAGTTAATTATATATTGACTAGGCAGTATTATTTAGTAATCAACTGAAATAAATTAAAAAAATAATAGTGATTTTGTGGCTTATTAGGTAAATCAAAAGTATGGACTAAGATGCACTTATGGTATTTTTTCATAAGGGCATCTATTAAATTTTAATTAAAGAGAGAAAGCTTAGAATTGATTCGATAAGGCTTTTTCAATTTTTTTATCAGTTTTGTACTGGCTCAGAGCATAAACAGCCCAAATAGTGGCAGGTATCCACCCAATCAAGGTTAATTGTAGGATTAGGCAAATAATACCGGCAATGGGTCTGCCGATAGTGAAAAAAGTTAACCAAGGTAATATTAGGGCGATAAGTAGACGCATTGATTTATCCTAAAAAACTATCTGATGTTAATAAAATAGAAGGCAGATTGTAGCAGGCTAATTGAGTTGTGTGGTAGTTTTATGTGACTCTTTATTTCCATTTCTAGTAAAGCAATAACACATTGATACTTTCATGCTTAATTACTTAGTTTTATTCTCTAGTGCGTTTGTTGCTGCGACTTTAATACCGGCACAATCAGAGGCAGTGTTGCTAGGAATGTTGCATTTGTCTCAACAGTCAGTTTTTATACTCGTGTTTTTTGCGACCTTAGGTAATGTCTTGGGGTCAACGGTAAACTGGTGGCTGGGGACGCAACTACAACGCTACAAAGAGCGTTCGTGGTTCCCTGTTAACGGCAAACGTTTAAAACAGATGCAAGGGCATTATAAGCGCTATGGTTCGTGGGTCTTGCTGTTTTCTTGGGTACCAGTCATTGGTGATCCAATCACTTTAGTTGCTGGCGTCTTAAAAGAAAATATTTATCGTTTTTTGATATTGGTAACTATCGCCAAAGCAGGGCGTTACCTGATCATTGCTGCAGTTTATTCTTACTCAATCTTATAAAACTTTGGAGCTACTATTGTTAACTATTCAACAGCGACTTTTTGAGCTGCAAGATAAAGGCTATGCTGCGTTTCAAAGCAACCTAGTGCCGAGTCTATCTAAAGAGCTTTTTATTGGTGTGCGGATACCAGTCTTGCGCAAATTAGCTAAGCAATACGCGACTGAGGGCGAGTCTGAAACGTTTTTAAATACTCTGCCTCATCATTATTATGATGAAAATATCTTACATGCTATTTTACTTTCAGAAAAAAAGGTGTATGAGGAGTGTTTAGAGGGGGTAGAAAAATTTTTACCCCATATTGATAATTGGGCGGTATGTGATATTTTGACGCCTAAAGTCTTTAAGAAGAATCGACCGTTGCTTATTGATAGGGTTCGTCATTACGTTAATTCAGAGCATGTTTATAGTTGTCGCTTTGCCCTCGTGATGCTGATGAGTCATTATTTGGATGATGACTTTAAGGAAGAGTATCTAGAGATTCCTTCGACGATACGGTCTGACGAATACTATATTAATATGGGAATTGCTTGGTATTATGCGACGGCGCTTAGTAAGCAATGGGAGACGACTATTCCTTATTTGCAGGAGCAACGCCTGCCACTTTGGGTACATAATAAAACGATACAAAAAGGGCGTGAGAGTTTGCGCATTACTGATGAACAAAAAATCTATCTCGCGACTCTTAGGCGAAAGCTTTAATTACTGTATGATTTTTTGGAAAAAGCCCCAAAAAATACGGCTAGCTTGTGGTCCCTTTTCCGAATGGAAGGGGTATTGCGCATCGCCACCTGACCAAGCATGACCAAGGTGTTTTACTTTTATTACTTCAACGATGGTTTTTTCTTTGTTTTTATACTCAGTTTGATTGTATTCTTTGTCGGTGCCTACGTGATATTGAGTGACAGAGCCTTTAGTTTTTATATCTAAGTTATTTAAATATAAAAACTGTTTCGTTAAGGTATCTAAGTTATTAAAATGGACTACATCGTCCTCGGCACCTTGGATTATGATGGCTGGCGTTTCATGCGTTTTTTTCTGAATAAACTTTTCTAAGTTAGAAATTGATTTTTGATCACTATCATCAAAGCCATTCTTTAATAAACTGGCACCGCTTTTCATGTCTTGAGCAATTGCTAAAGCTGGCCCACTGTGGATACCGATCGCCCGAATTTCGTTTGGATAAGCAGCGGCGATGAGAGAGGCCATACCTGCGCCAGCTGACATACCCGCGATAAATACCTTGTTTGGATCGAGCTCATACATGCTGATGGTAGTTTGAATGAGCTCCATGATGGTGTGCGCTTCTGCTAAGCCCTGTGACTCATCTAAATTATACCAACGCCAGCACTTGCCAATATTGTAAGAAATTCTTTGCTGTGGATAGAGGATGACAAAGCCTTCTTGTTGGGCCAAGCAGTTCATCTGCGTACCTTCAGCAAAGGCATGAGCGTTTTGTGTACAGCCATGTAACATCACGACGAGAGGCATATTTTTGGTGCTTGGATGCTCGGGTGTACTAGCTGGCTCATAAATGTAGTAGTCAAGTTTTGGAACTAATTTCTTGTCATTATTAAATGCAGGTGCAATAAAAACATGCTTTTTAAAGTTGCCGAGAACTAAGTCATCATCAGTACATTTGTTAGCAGGGCTTGTCGTTGTGTTTATTGCTGTATCTACAGTGCTTTCCTCTGTGATGCGAGAGAAAACCTGCTTGATACTCGGAAGAATACGGTTGATTTTTTCTAGGGCAGTGGATAGAGATGGATGAGAGGGTTTAGTCATATTTATTGTGGCCTGTTTGTAGGTAGTTAACTACTCATTGTAGCAAGGGGATTTTTACAGGAGTTTGTCTTAATCTCACCGTAATTGTAAGAGGCTTTACAAAACCTATGGCTATTACTTATATCGTCAATATTGTAGTGAGTAAAGGTTTACTCTTTGCTAAAGTAGAGTTTATAGCCAATAACGCTAATAAGGGAGCGCTTATGTCAGCAACTAACTATTTTTTCGAAAATGATGAAGTAATTGATGGTGAGTATAAGGTGAAGTCATTTTTTGCAATCAATGATTATGCACAAACATATAGGGTTAGAAGCCAGGCTTTTGAAGCCAAGGTCTTAAAGCTTTTTTTACAAGACGCGACTGATGAATTGGATGTTTTAGCACGCTTAGATAATCCAAATGTTGTAAAGCTTGACCGTGTTGGTGATGTGGCTGTCAATGGTCAGAGTTACCGTTACGCTATTCTTGATTTTGTTAATGGTGAAAGTTTGAGTGAAAGGGTCCAGCGAGATGAACCCTTGTCCTTTATTGGTGCTAGAAATATTTTTTATGGCATTATTAATGGCTTAATTTATTTGCGCCGGCTGCATCCTCCTGTTCAGCACAATCGTTTATTGCCAAAGTATGTTCTTTTAAATCTAGCTAGTAATACCTCTGCGCCAGTGATAGCTAACTATAGCTTTAGTAGTGGTAAAAATATTCATTACTTAGATGATGAGCTGTATTTTGTTGGTGCTGAGGCTTTTACAGGTGATGTGTTACCAAGTAGTGATTTATATGCAGCAGGGGCTATTTACTATTATCTGTTGCATGGCTTTCCACCATTTTCTAACGAACTTCAAACTGATATTGCATTTTCTGAGGCGATTCGTCAAAAGAAGAAGATGGGGGTTGAGTTTTATGAGGAACTGTATGAGTCAACTCAATATATTATTGCTAAGGCTCTGCACCCGAACCCTGAGAATCGTTATCAAGAACCTGCAGAAATTAGAAGAGATTTGTATAAAGATCCGCATGATCCCTCTTTTACTGAGTTGTTAGCAGCTCTCAGGGATTAAGATAAAGGTTTTGGAGTTTTTATGGAGCAGCACTCTTCAGGTTTAGGGTTATGGCTTAGTGTATATTGTGCACTGTCGATAATCTCTGGGTTTGGGTTGTTCATGTTCGCCCTAGTCGGCTTGAAAAACTTAGCTGACGCACCTGATGGACTTGGGTCAATTGTATTTTTATTTTTCTTAACAGCTTTACTTAACTTTTTTATCGTTTATCGATTGATGGGCTCTAAGAATCCTAAGACGATTTATTTGGCCAGAGCCTTTGAAGGGTTAAAAATTATTTTAACCCTTTTTGCCGTATTTTCTTCAGGACCGGCAACAGTGCTTTACCTGTTGCTTTGTGTGGCGTGGCTATTGTATTTCTTTAAATCGCCACGGATAGAGGAGCTTTATTTTAGGTGCTAGTGTGACGTATGGTGTAAGAGTCGTATCAAGAAGGGGGCCCAACTCAACGTGTTGCTCCTCTTGTACATATAATCTAGCTCTATAAAGATAGAAGTATACATAAGTGATGTTATATTAAAAAAATATAAGACTATTTACTCAGGAGGAACTATGCAAGGATTATCTCGTAAGGATTTATTTAGACAACAGGCATACGTTAATGGTCAGTGGCTTGGTGCTGATAGCGGTAAAACGCTAGAGGTGACTAATCCTGCTACTGGTGAGGTGCTTGGTACTGTACCTGATATGGGTCAGACTGAGACACGCGCGGCGATTGAGGCAGCAGAGCAAGCGCAGAAACTATGGCGTACTAAAAGCGCTAAGGAACGAGCTATTATTTTGCGTAAATGGTTCGATTTGGTGATATTACATCAAGATGACTTAGCGCTTATTATGACTCTAGAGCAAGGTAAGCCATTAGCAGAGGCTAAAGGTGAGATCGCCTACGGTGCAGCTTATCTTGAGTGGTATGGCGAGGAGGGAAAACGAGCCTATGGTGATGTTATTCCAGGCCCTGCTTCTGACCGTCGAATCGTAGTGACTAAAGAGCCCGTGGGTGTATGTGCTGCTATCACACCTTGGAACTTCCCATCTTCGATGATTACTCGCAAGGTAGGAGCAGCGTTAGGGGCCGGTTGTTCAATTGTCGTTAAGCCAGCAGCCCAAACTCCTTATTCAGCATTTGCCTTATGTGTACTAGCAGAAGAGGCTGGTGTGCCAGCAGGTTTAGTTTCGATTGTGACGGGATCTGCTTCGGAAATTGGTAAGGAAATGACTTCTAATCCAATTGTTCGTAAGTTTAGTTTTACTGGTTCTACTGAAATCGGTCGATTATTGATGTCACAATGTTCTGCTCAAGTTAAAAAAATATCTTTAGAGCTTGGTGGCAATGCACCATTTATTGTGTTTAATGATTCAGATATTGATGCCGCTGTTGAGGGGGCGATGATTTCTAAGTATCGAAATGCAGGTCAGACATGTGTTTGCGCTAATCGAATTTATGTTCAAGATGAAATTTA
>CANROD010000024.1 GCA_947632105.1 uncultured Oligella sp.
TGGTATTACCAATTAGCAGGAAAATAAGCCATTGAATATAAAAGATAAAAATGTCTTGTTTACAATAGAGTGGGAATAATTCCACGTCTGGAAGAATCCGGCAGTACAAGGCATAAAAAGCTGCTAAGCCCGTGTAATTGCGGGCTTTTTTGTTTTTTGGTGTAGTAGGGTCTGGCACTATTTGGCAGCCTCAAGCACGATTTATTTGTGGTATGAAACTTGGTATTATGAATCATTAATGCCATGGTATAGGCTAATACTATGTGAGGTGTATTAGTTTGCTCATGGTATTGAGAACTCATAGTCTATTGTTTTTATTCATTCTTTTCTGATTTTTCATGTGGTTTTAAATAATGGTATCAGAGTGGATGTGGAGCTACCCTTAATGCTGACCGATACCAAGCTAAGAAATCTGAAGCCACAAGAGAAACTATATAAAGTAAATGATCGTGATGGTTTTTATGCTGCCGTCACGCCTGCGGGTACCATTTCATTTCGCTACAACTACAGTTATCCATGGCAGGCAAGAGACCATTACCTTTGGTCGCTACGGCCTAGGCGGTATCACTCTGGCTGAGGCGCGTGAGCAACTAGGCGAAGCCAAAAAGATGATTGCCGATGGCAAATCCCCAGCCAAAGAAAAAGCCCGCGCTAAGGCCTGGATCAAAGATGCCGATACCTTCGATGCCTGGCCGCAGAAGTGGCTGCACGGCTATCAAATGGCCGACTCCACACGAGATATGCGCCGTTGAGTCTATGAGCGTGCGCTACTGCCTAGATTCGGCAAAATGAAGCTACAAAAAATTGATCACGAGGATCTACGCGCATTGACGGACAGCATCGTAGAGCGAGGTGCACCAGCAACCGCCGTGCATGCGCGTGAGTTGGTGCTGCAAATCTTTTGCTGGGCGATTGAACGCGGCCAAAAAGTGGATAACCCTGCTGAATTGGTACGCCCAGCCAGTATTGCCCGATTTGAGCCGCGTGATAGGGCCTTAACACCAGATGAGATCGGCTTGATGTATCAATACATAGAAAGGATCGGTACATCCCCCTCTATACGAGCCGCTGCCAAACTCTTGCTGCTAACGATGGTGCGCAAGAGTGAGTTGACCAGTGCGACCTGGAATGAGATTAACTTCACCGAGGCGCTCTGGACCATTCCCAAAGAGTGCATGAAACGCCGTAATCCCCATTTGGTGTTCTTATCCCGTCAAGTGTTGGATATCTTTATCGCGTTAAAAAACCTTTGCAGGTGGGTCGGAATACGTCCTGCCATCCCGCTATGACACCGATAAATCCATGAGCAGCGCAACACTGAATCAGGTGTTGACCTTGACCTATAAGCTGACTCAAAAGGAGGGACAGCCGCTAGCGAAGTTCGGGCCGCATGATTTAAGGCGCACTGCGAGCATCTTGCTGCATGAGGCAGGATACAAGACAGACTGGATTGAAAAGTGCTTAGCGCACGAACAACGGGGCGTGAGGGCGGTTTATAACAAGGCTGAGTATAGAGAGCCGTGAACGGAGATGTTGCAGGATAGGGCGGATATGATTGATGGGTAAGTAAAGACATTTTGTGATGAGACAGATCTACTTTAACCTGCACTTTAATCTCATTCTTTGTGAGCACTAAGATACCGTTAGCGTTGAGCGCCTTAAACCCCATACCTGCACAGCGAGGGTATCGCCTGCATATTTTTCAGTATTAAAATGTTACACTTGTGCTTGATAGAAAATTATCAAGCGGTATCAGGATGTCGTATTTAAGTTAATTCAGGAAGAGCGTTTAGCCTTTAATCGGGTATGGGGTATAGGGGGATATTGTAATCATGAATTTAAAAAAAATTAGAGATTGCTCAACAACGTTCTTTTTGGTGGGTTAACCATAAACAAACGCATCGTCAGGAAGTTGAAGGTGGTTATATTTGGAGTCCAACTTCTAAAAAAAACGGTGCTTATAATCAGACCTACGAGAATTTAAAGCTCGTGAAGGCGGGAGATATAGTCTTTTCTTATGCAGACGGTTTAATCAAAGCAATAGGTATAGCAATATCTGGATATGAGGACGCACCTAAACCTAGTGAGTTTGGTGCCGCCGGTGATGTTTGGGATGCTTCAGGATGGCGTGTGCCCATAGATTGGAAAATGTTGGAGGTGCCTTTACGTCCTAAGTCTCATTTAGCGGCCATAGCACCTTTGCTACCACATAAACACTTTCCTATAAGACCTGTGAATGGGGATGGGGTACAGAGCTGCTATCTTGCGGCTATTTCGCACGATCTGGGCAACTTGCTTTTGAGGCTAGTAGGGCAATTTGATGCTGAGGCCGAAGATCAAGAAAGTGAACAAGTACGATTAGTTTGGGAGTCTAATATTTCTCAAACAGATAAAGAGCAAATAGTGAAAGCTAGGGTAGGTCAAGGTCTTTTTAAAAAAAGGCTTGCTCAGGTTGAGTCTAGTTGTAGATTAACCGGAGTTTCAGACTTAAGATTTCTAGTTGCTAGTCATATTAAACCTTGGCGAGTCTCTAACAATGAAGAACGGTTAAGTGGTTATAACGGTCTCTTACTTTCACCGCATGTAGACCTTTTATTTGATAAGGGCTATATCTCGTTTGAAGATGACGGTAAGTTACTTGTTGCTCCAAGTGTGGCTAGTGTTCTAAGCGCTTGGGAACTGGACCGTGAGCCAAGTGATCGACCTTTTACGGATGAACAAAAAGTATTTCTGCAATACCATCGAACACATGTTTTTAACATAGGTTGAAGGACCTCATTATATGAGGGGTAAGCGGATTTAATGGTTGATGGGGCACCTTTACCCCACCGACCTAATACCACCCTCAGATGGTTGATAGGTCAACCCCGTAATTGAGTTCCTCTGCGAAGTCCGGCAGTCCGTAACCGATGGTTTTCTTGTAGAACGGAGAGACTTTCGCAGTCGGGGCCTTCTTCTTGTGCTTCGTGGTGTAGAGCATTCGTGCCCGCATCACCTCGAAGGAGTAACCACGCCCTTCACGGTTCTTGTCCTTGGCCAGTCGGTTGATGGACTCCGTGTAAGCGTTGGTGACGGGCATGTCCGTCTCGAAGTAGGTTACAATTTCTTCGCGTCAGTTGCCTACCGACCTGACCAGATCGCTCCAGACCTCCTTCTGGCTCTTCGGAATGGTGGCTATCCATTCATCCAAGGCGGCTTCTGCTTGGGTCCGTGTGGCGGCATCGCAGATGCCGTAGAAGCGTTCCTTATGCTCGTAGGCGGCCAGCAGTTGTGGAAATGCCCCTGTCCAGGTCTCCATAATGAGCCGTTCCCGGTCTGAGACATCCTGAGCGCGTTTCAGCAGAATTTTCCGATCTCCCTTTAGGGGGTTCTGCTTTGGGAGGGTTTCATGTCCTTCCTGAGGCTCTTGCGTACTTTATCCAGAGCATCGTTGGCCATGCGCACTACATGGAACTTATTGACCACGATGCGGGCCTGTGGCAGCACCGCTTTGACCGCTGCTCGGTAAGGATTCCATATATCCATGCTGACGATCTCGATCTTCTGCCGGTCTTTAAGTTTCATCAGGTAGTTGGTCACCACGTCCTGACGGCGGGTAGCTAATAAGTCGAGCAGGGTTCGCTCCTCGATGTTGGTTAGGATGCAGCTGTAGCGCTTGTTAAGGTACAGCTCGTCGATGCCCAGAACGCGGGGCGTCTCGAAGCGGTGCCAGCGCCCCAGAAACTCGGCGCGGGCGTTGAAAATGTCGTGTACCGTCTTCTCGTCTAGGCCAGTCTGTGCCGCCACAAAGGTATAGGGGGGGTGAAGGATTCCTTCTCCACGTATTTATGTAGTCTTAGCGTCATGCGGAAGCCGTCTACCATTTCCAGTAGCTGAGGCCTGAAGGTAGTTTTGCAAGCCCGGCAGGTATAGCGGCGGCGTACTACCCAGAGGGTGACACGCTTGCCGTGTATGGGAAGATCACGGTAGGGAACATCACGCTTGCCGAACCGCACAAATCCACCTGTCACCCCACAACTTTCACAGGTGATAGGTTTAGGAGCCTCGACCTGAAAGTGCATCTCGTCATCAGTAGTTTTACAACCGAGAACCTCATATTCTGGCATATGTATGCCGTTAGTCTCTTGTGAATAATTCATTCAACATCCTAAAAATGATGTCTGTAGTGCGTAGTAACTGTGAGGGGCTAAGAACGTTTTATTCCAAGCTACAGAAAGTACTAAATGGCAGTTAATGATGTGCATCAATCATTTCTAAAACGAAAAATCTATTTTTATTTAGATATAAATCTGATTACCTGAAATCCACGTAAAGTAGAAGCCGATATTGTTGGCTTCTACTTGAGATCACAGCGTAGATACTCATTGTTTTAATGCAGGATAACCTATATATCCCGCATCATTACCACCAAAATAGGTGTTTCTGTCTGGTTCATTAAGCTTTGAATCTGCCTTGAGACGAGCAACTAAATCAGGATTTGCCAGGACCATTTGTCCATAAGATTCCAGGTCTGCTAATCCTGTGGCAATGTCCTTACCAATTTGCTCTCTTGAGCGACTTGGACGGTTAACAATGAGTGTACCCTTCCATAATTTCCGAATGTCATTAAGTAACTCTTCATTACCAAGGTGCATGATATGAAGATAAGCCAGTCCTAGTTTATTAAGCTCAGTGACCAGATAGCGGTATAATTCTGGACCATCTTCACCTTCATCAATGCCCCACATCATAGTTCCTGGTGATAGTCGAATAGCAGTTTTATCTGCACCGATTTCTTCGATAATCGCTTTTGCAACTTCAATGGCAAATTTTGCTCGGTTTTCAACTGAGCCACCGTACTCATCTCGACGCACATTGGAGCTCGGAGCAAAGAACTGCTGGATGAGGTAAGCATTCGCACCATGTATTTCAACGCCATCTGCACCAGCTTCAACGGCACGTTTGGCGGCATAGGCAAAATCTTTGATAGTTTGCTTTATTTCTTCTGTGGTTAATACTCTTGGTGTTGGTGCTTTCTGCATGCCCGTTGGTGTAAACATATCTGCATTCGGGGCAATGGCAGAAGGTGCCACTCCCTGTCTATGGTGCAGGGTATTGTCCGGATGAGACATACGTCCTGCATGCATTAACTGAATGAAGATCTTTCCGTTTTTCTGGTGAACAGCAGTTGTTATCTTTTTCCATCCTTCGACATTGGCATCGGTATAAATGCCAGGTGTCGCCATATAACCTTGACCATCATCAGAGGGTTGGGTGCCTTCTGTAATGATTAATCCAATACTGGCTCTTTGTGAATAATACTCTGGTGCCGTCGCTCCAGGTGTGCCATCAGGTAGGGCTCTTGAACGAGTCATTGGCGCCATAACCAAGCGATTGTCTAAATTCAGATTAGACATTTTAAAAGGAGCAAAGGTAGTAGTCATTCTCATATCCTCATTAATATTCTTTGGGTTGTTGGATGGTTGCGTCTGTTTTTTCCAGAAGCTTGTAGGAGCTTTGCATAAAGGCATTTACATGATTTGTATCTTGAATACCTTTAGATGGATAAAGGGCTTTACCTTCACGCGTCAGCAATGCCCCATTGTGTTGTTCAAGTTCAGGGGAAAACAAAATTGGTACTAACTTCTCCGCAAACTGTGTAGGTGTTGGATTGAAAATTCCGATTAATCCCTCTAACAGTCCTGATAACAGTTTCTTATCACCAATCCAGTTAGAACGAATGTTGGTTTTAACCACACCGGGATTAATACCGAAAGTATTAAAATGGGGAAACGTTTAGCTGCGTAGTGAACAAGAATTTCATTTCCGGCTACGGTATTCATATGAGCAGCCATAGCTTTATAGGAGCGCTCTCAGTTCAAATCTTCGGTTTGTCCGATTTCGCCTGAGCCAGGGTAGGCCATCACAAAGACACGGATTTTATGGGCTTTACGTTGACCTAAACGATGAGCCAGATGGTTCAAAATGACAAAACGGTTTAGGTAGCTGACTGCAACATCTCGTTCAATGCCTTCTGAAGTTTCTTGTCGTTCTGGTGCGGCAAAAACACCGGTTGTAAAAATCAATATATCAATGGATTCCGCCGGTATTTCATCAGCAATTCTCTTTGCTTCACTCATAAGACTGAGGTTAGCTTGAAAAAACTGAATACCAGATGTTTGCTGATCTCGGAACGTCTGTCCAACAACAAGGACATTGGCTCCCTGAGACGCCATTTTCTGGCTAAGAGCCTGACCTAAGCCTCCGGTGCCACCGATCACAACGATATTCTTATTGGTCAGGTCCTGATTTGGAGCCAGTGTTAATTCGGGGAAGCTACGATCTTTCTTCATTGATTGATTCCTCATCACTCGTACTTGGGTAGTGAGACAAGTATAACTGATGAAACAAAATGATAAATATGCCAAAATGAGAATAATTGATGCATTAATGGAGCAATCGTATGAATATTTTGAGAGATATGGCGCTATTCGTTGAAGTCGGGAAATACATGAGTTTTCGACGGGCAGCTGAGGCTTTAGATATGCCTAGCTCTACTGTTTCCCGAAGGATCAGTCATTTAGAGCGCGAAATAGGCTTACGCCTACTACACAGAACAACGAGGAAGGTGGAGTTTACCGAAGCAGGTTTGCTTTACTATGAACGTTGCAAACGTATCGTTCAGGAAGCGAACCTTGCTCATGAGCAGCTCGGTGATATGGCTACATTGGCTAGTGGGTTATTAAGAGCCTCGGTTCCTGTTGATTTTGCAACCATCTATCTGGCTCCGGCACTGGCTGAGTTTGTAAAGATATACCCAAATATCAACTTCGAACTTGATATGAGCCCAAGACGAGCAGATCTTGTGACAGAAAATGTCGATGTAGCCATTCGAATCGGCGAGTCGGCTGATTCGACATTGATAGCAAGAAAATTAACTCAATTCACTGCTCAGTTATATGCGTCCCCCAATTACTTGAAAAGAACAGGTATGCCTGAACATCCATCGATATTGCAACACCATCAATGTATTGGCTTTCCGAAAACCGATCAATGGGCTCTTACGAACGAGAAAGAACAGATTTCGGTAAAGATTAACGGACGATTCTTTTTAAACAATATTGGTATGATGAAAAGACTAGCTGTCTTAGGGCAAGGCATCATTCTCATTCCCAAATCTGCTATCGAAGATGAACTGCGAAAAAATGAACTGGTACCCATACTTCCTCAATGGTCTGCCAATCCTGTATCCGTCTACGCAATAACGGAAACAAAGTTGCTTCCAACGAAAGTTCGAGTATTCATCGATTTCTTAATTACGCATTTTCAAAGGAAGTAAGTTGTATTGCTCAGATGAAAGTCTCTAAACATTCATCCCATGCACAGAGACAGCAGTTATAGATGGTCCTAGCTGAAAATAAACCAGAACTTCCGTTGAGAAAGTAAAATCTTCGAATTAATGACAAAGGAAGGATCAACCAGATATTCCGAATACCCTTTATTTTTTGGTTGATAATAGAGTAGGAATGATCTCGCGTCTGGCATAACCAGGCACTTAATGACATGGAAAGCCACTAAGCCCGCGTAACTGCGGGCTTTTTTGGGTAGTATAGTATAAAGTCTTTGAGCTTTTTTTCAGTTTTCTGGTGGCTACCAACTCACCCGCTAGGTGTGTAGCATAGCCTTAAGATGAGAAAAAGATAATCTAGTAGAGGTATGACTGAAATTTCATTAAGGTTTCATGGATTTTATTCTATTTCAGTAGAAGTTTCATCTGCTATGGTGTTACCAAGAGCTGCGAGCGTCATGTATAAATAAATCATCATCATTTTTTGCTGTTGTCCATTTCATTTGAGCATTTTGCGCCACTTTATTCATGCTGGGTATGAATGTAGAACGAAAAATATTCTCACCCCTAAGAATGTCGATTAAGTTGGCTAAATTTTATGAAATAAATGCTGACCGGTTCATGTAAGTGAAGATTCCAGCATGAGCAGCTAGAAAGGGATTGTCACGAGTAAATCGCAAAGCTCCTCCGCTATGAACGCTGCTCGGTCATGTTCCGAGTAGCTATAAATCTCGCAGTGACAGTGAACTTCTGGTTCGATCAGGAATGAGTCCAGAGAGCATCATTCCTGATTGCGGGTATCTGCTTGTCGCAACACATGCGTCATGACACCAAGCGCATAATCAACAGGTTTAGTGAAGTTTGAATTTTTATTCAGATCAGGTAATCGAGCTATGTCGGTAATGCGGCTTCGTCCGGACATATTGAAATGCCCTTGCATGAGGTTAGCTACAAGTACTCGGACAGATCGCAGCTGCTCTTCCTCGCGGGCACTTATGTCTTTATCACCATATTCACGCGCCAAGATATGCGCGGCATGCACGAGCATCGAAACGCGGATCAGAGCGCGCCGAGGTTTTTCCTGTGCCAGACCGAATGTCCAAGAGCTGAGCATCGGTCCAATGGTGGCACGCATCTCAGTCTGTGCTGTATCCAGCCGGCGTACTGAGGCAACCAGGGCCGCACTTTTGTTCCCTTTCAGCGTTTCTTCCAGAAATTGATCAAGCGCCTTGAGGACGTTATTCATCGCTTGATGTGCTTGCTTACGAGTGCTGATTGGCAGGATGAAAAGTGACACAAAGATGCCAGCGGCGACACCAATCATCGTTTCCTCAAGCCGTAGAACCAACAACGCAGGGGTAAATACACCGATAAGACCGTAAACCAGAGCGATGGCGATCGTTATAAGGAATGTCATTACGCTGTAATAAAGTGAGGCAAAATAGAACGCTGTAAAGATGCAGACAGCAACCAGAACGATGGTTAGATACAATTCACCATGTACAAGTGTTGCAAGACCAATACCGGCAAGGATACCAATGGCTGTGCCAAAAGCTCGGTTAAGAGCCCTAACGGCAAGGTCGCCACGCGATTGTGTATTTGAGAAAATGAGAAATGCCGTCAGCACCGCCCAGAACCACCGCTCCTGTGACAACGTCACACCCGCAAGCATGGCTATGCCTGATGCAATGGTGACCTGAAATGCTTGACGCACTATCTTATCAGAAAACCATTCGCCCGAGTTAGGGAACAGAGTGACTTGCCTGTTACTGCGGATCGCTGCTGAGAAGGATATGGCAGGGGTAGTGGCGATCACAGCATTGGCATTTTTCTGAGCTTCTTTTAAGATGTTTAGCTTCTCCTCTAGCCCTGCCGTCAGACCTGATTTGAGTTCGGTTGGTGCAAGTGCTTTGCTGAGTGCGCTTTCCATTGCAAGATGTAGATCAAATAAACGTACAGCAAGGACTGCTGCAGCCCCATCTGCGAAGTTGCCTGCTGACGAGACGGGTAGATAACTTTCGCAGAGTAGGAGTGCGTCTCTAGCGCGTCTCTCAAGCCGTATCGCTTCTTTTTGGTCGGTCTTGCTCCATCCTGAGCGTGCTTTAGCAACAATTTGGCTCGATAGCTTGTCGATCAGAGCTGAGGTCGCATGCATGGCTCGTTTACAATCGACATCAGCCCTTTCTGGTAGCATGAAATTACGAACTAAATGGGCGATAAATCCTGACAAACAAAGCGATAGCGCGATCGCGTCGAGATCAATTTCCTTTGGCTTTAAAAACGCTCCAACGACGACACACATGAATGCGAACATGCCGACTGCTTGCCAACGTGTGCTGAAGCGTCTTGCATAAACCGCAAGAAAAATGACCACTAACAAAAGCATACTGACTTGTAGTAGTGAATGCTCAATCAGTGTCAGTGTGGCGAGAACGCAGAAGCCGGAAATAGCAGCATAAATCCGTGTGATAGCTCGTGCTTTGGGAGTGCTATCCTTGATAGCAGCAATACCTTGTAACGCTGTGATCATTGCGATAGCGTAGGCAGCAGCAGGCATTGGAAACCAGTGATGTATTGAAACCAATGCCAGGCAAACAAGTATTATCGTCAACAATGCTCGACAGCCCATCCGAAGTCGTACAAAGCCGGGGTCTGGTAGCAGTAAATGTTGACCGAGTTTCTTAAGGGAAAATATCATATGCAATATGGTCCTGAACTTAATTCGGTTGTGCGGCTATATTAAGAAATTTGCAAATGCCACCCGTAATTTCCAATCGCCACTGTGCATAGCTGCAGGATAGGAAACCAAAGCTTGGTTCATCAGCCTAAACCGGTGATAGGCCCATATCGCAAAAATCTAAATACCGCAAACAATGGGCTTGTTAGATAAGCAAGTCCCACAAGCTCCTTTACCGCATTCTTAACTGAAAGCAGTATAACACTGCACTTAAAGCACGTGGTTTGTTATCAATTTGACTGGACAAGAGAATGTCCTAGTTTGTCGCTGCCAGTGCAGTCAAGAGTGAAGCTTCGAGTAAGCGCTTTTAAAACTATGAACTAAGCTGCGTACACATCGATGTGACGTATCTGTCGCTGATGCAAAATGAGAAAAAATGCCGCTACGTGCTTCAGTCAGTTAATCTGAATATAGTGTTTTTTGTGGTATTACTGCAATTTTTAAAATGATCTTGATCCAATGTTACCCTACATGGTATCTGTATTTGGAAATGGGCGATTTTCTGAACACTCTGAAAGGTGACCGATTGTCCTATCCCTGAGAATCTAAAGAGGCTAAGGTTTTCGTTAGTTTTTCTGTTTTTTGATATTGCCAATAGAGTAGTGCCAAAGTATCAGAAGTGATTGCGCCTATTGATAAGAAGAAATGGATGTTTGACTGGGCCGTTCTGCAAAACGGGGATGTACTATTCACCCGAAGGAAGGTTGTCGGAACTGGTATTGCTAAAGCGACTAAAGGACGATTTGGGCATGTTATGCTTTACCTAGATGGCATGGTTACTCATATAGATATCAACAAGGACGTATGGTCCAGAAATTGCCAAGAATTCTTATGAGCGACTACTCGTATCGGTTGAGTTTTATTCGCACTCGCGCGTAGGTAGCATTTACTCTATCCTCAAGCGATCACTACTATTGGAAGACATTTCTTACGGCGTTTTGTCGACTAGCCCTACAGACGTAGCTTTCTGCAAGAACCCAGATTTCAAGATGAAGAGACAGGTTTAAACTTATCGATGACTGAGTCAAGTCAGAGTTTTGGTAGAGAATCATCAACTGATAGCAATATATGCTTAAAGTGACGTGGGTCAATGGGTTCTCGTTTAGGCATAATTTGATGAGGAAGTTTGCCTTAATATTAGATAGAATCAGTGGTGAGCGATGAAAAGCGATTCATAATGCAGGATTAGGTATATTTAATACTCGAAGAAAAATTACAATCAGAGTTATTTGTCCAGATACTCGAGTGGAAAAGCCGTCGAGTACCCCACTCATGTGATTGCTCGGCAGGCTGATGAAAAAGGAAGCGATGCGGAAAGGGCATGACTGGTGCAGAGTTTACATGGCAGTCAGGTGAGATTGCTGACTAGGAGCGTGAATGTCGACAGAGCAAGCAATGTTAGTCAAATCAAGAGAGCATGCTATTTTTCATGATATCTTTGATTTTTTATTTGTATATGGTTAATTTTAAGTGTGTTTTCTTTTATGTTTATAATTGAGTGGGAATAATTTGTGTGGGATAGGGCATTTAGTACATGCTCTGTCTTTTTATAAAACGATATGTTGATATCATCAACGAGTTAAATGATGAATACTAAAGAAAAAATCTATTCTGGTAAAACTAAGGATTTGTACGCTTTGCCAAGCGGTAATGTGTTGCTTGTCTTTAAGGACGACGTCACCGGTGCTGATGGAGTGATTGATCCGGGTGCTAACACGGTGATTGGTCAGGTCGACGGCAAGGGACGTCGGTCTCTTGCGATGACGGACTATTTCTTTCAGCGTCTTCATGCTGCTGATATTCCGACCCATCTAGTAGCGCTAGACCTTGAGGAGGGCACGATGGAGGTTCATCGCGCTGAACCATTAGGTAAGGATATTAATGGTACCGGTGGGCTTGAGTTTGTGTGTCGTACCCGTCCTTGGGGCAGCTTCATACGCCGTTATCTACAATATATCCAGGATACTCAATGCAATCTTGACTACTTGGTTGAAATAACGGTCAAGGATGATGAACGCGGTGATCCGCTGATCAATGACGACACAATTGTCGCTCTTGGTCTTGTTAGTTCAGCAAATCTTGCACTAGCTAAGGATATTACCCGTCGTGTTTGCCGTCTGGTTGAAGAGGATCTAAAGAGCAAGGATCTGTTCTTGGTTGATATGAAGATCGAAATCGGTTTGGTTGATGGTGAAGTAGTTGTTATTGATGAGATTTCAGCTGATGCGATGCGAGTTATGGACAAAGAAGGTCAAGTGTTAGATCACGAGACTATCTATAATAAGCTGATTGCCTAAAAGGTTTTTCTATTCATTCATTTTCCTTCCAATAAAACCCGTAGCAATACGGGTTTTTATATATTTACATTAATTTAAATCACAAAAAAGTTCATAGGTGAGATCATGGCGTCCGGCCATTCAAACCCCAAGCGCTGGCTGATTCTGTTAGCTGTTATGTTGGCATTTTTGCCTGTCGTCTTTGACATGACCATTCTTCATGTCGCAGTCCCTTCACTTACCCAAGCCTTAAAAGCATCCAATAACGAAGTGCTATGGGTTATCGATATCTACCCGCTGTTGATGGCTGGTTTACTTGTACCCATGGGTACTTTGGCCGATAGGGTTGGTAATCGATACATTATGTTAATTGGTTTAGTAGTCTTTGGGCTCGCTTCAGCACTTGCTGCTTTTTCAACCACTGCATGGATGTTGATCGGAGCTCGTCTTCTGTTGGCAGTGGGTGGATCAATGATCATGCCTTGCGTGTTGGGTCTTATTCGTCGTGCTTTTGAGGATGAAAAGGAGCGTGCCTTTGCGTTAGGACTATGGGGAACAGTGGGAGCGGGTGGCGCGGCGCTTGGACCTTTACTAGGAGGTGTGTTATTGGAACATTTCTGGTGGGGCGCTGTATTTTTGATTAATGTACCTGTGATGCTTGTGGTAGTTCCGATCTGTTGGATATTACTGCCACGCAAGGAGAAAACAACGCCGGGTCATTGGGCTATCGGTGAGGCTTTGATGTTGGTAATAGGCATGATTTCAGTAGTGTATGCGATCAAAGCGGGTTTTTCCGGTAAACAACCGATTGCCGTGGTGTTAATGATGTTGGTCTTTGGGGTAGTTATATTGACTCTATTTGCCTATAAGCAGTTACGCGGTACCACACCAATGCTGGACCTTTCTCTATTTTCTTATCCAGCTATCACTGCGGGTATGATTATTGCAGTGCTTTCTAGTGGTGCATTAGCTGGAGTTGAGTTGACCTTAGCGCAAGAATTGCAATATGTGCTAGATAAAACGCCACTTGAGGCGGGGGTTTTTATGCTTCCGATTATGGTGGCTGCCGCTGTAGGTGGACCGACTGCAAGTTGGTTTTTAGCTCATTTTGGTTTAAGAACAGTGGCTAGTCTATCAATGTTAATGTCAGCATTGACATTGGTTTGGCTAGCTATTGAGGATTTTGATTCGTTGGGGTTGACTGTGCCGATATTGTTGGCAGTCCTTGGATTCGCACTTAGTATAGGCTTTACCGTATCTTCCATCGCTATCATGGGTTCAGTGGATGCGAGTAAAGGCGGTGCAGCTGGTTCCTTGGAGGCGACAGGCTATGAACTAGGTACAGGTCTTGGAATTACTCTTTTTGGTGTGTTTATGTCATTTTTATTTGGGTATAACCTCACCGTGCCTGAAGAGCTATCGGTAGATCTCATTGAGCAGGCTGCTATTTCGATGGGTGATACATATTTGGTAGCACAGCAACTTAGCGATGAGCAGGCAGTGACATTGATTAGTGCAGGCAAGACGGCTTTTTCGATTACTCATTCAGTATTGCTTATGACAGCGGCAGTCTTGATTGGTATTTTGTCTGTTTTAGTCTTCTTCTTGCTATCAGGCAGGCGACAAGACTCATCAGAAGCAAATAGCTAATTTAATTGATGTAATAATTAGTTTAATCGTATCTTGAGTTTAAGATAAAATAATAAGATAAATCTAAATTTAATAGCATAGAAATGGGTGTGGTAATGGCTAAACAAAAATCCAATAATAAATCTATAGACGTAGTAGAGAAACTAGAAGAAGAGACTGAAGCCATTGCCGATAAACTCACTCTTCTTAATCGCATACTAGAGCAGGTTAAGCAGGGAGAGGTCGAGGTAACACCTGAAAAGCTAGAGGAGTTATTGGTTGCTAAAAATAATGAATTCAAATTTACGCTTGATGAGGTAGATAAATTTATTGAAGCGATACGCGGTGATACTTTATATGGTGAGAGTCCAGACGAAACCCGTTCACTACACGTTGAGGATCGTGTTAGCTCTAAGCTTGATTTTAAAACTCAACGAGTGATTGAGTTAATAGCTCAAAGCCTCGCGTCGCCGGTTGAGTCCCAGCAAGAGATATTAAATGCTTTGTATGATGAGTTATTAGAGGAGTTGTCCGAAGACGAGCGTCGTAATTTATTACGGACGATGAAGTTACATCGACGACGTCTTGAGGCAAATAGAGATGCAGAGTACGATGCTGTGTTAGTTGACCACTATCGAGAAGAAGGGGTGTATCCCTATAAATACTTGATGTCACGTCGTAATTATGAGTATCAGAAGTATGATCTGCAAGTAGAGTTATTGAAGTTACAGTCTTGGGTCAAGGAGACAGGACAACGTATTGTCATCGTGTTTGAAGGACGTGATGCGGCGGGTAAAGGTGGTACGATTAAGCGTTTTATGGAGCATTTGAATCCGCGTTATGCCCGCGTGGTAGCACTTCAGATGCCAACTGAGCGTGAGCAGGGGCAATGGTATTTTCAGCGTTATGTGGAGCATTTGCCAACTAGGGGAGAGATAGTTTTATTTGACCGTTCCTGGTATAACCGGGCAGGGGTTGAACGAGTGATGGGCTTTTGTACTGATGTTGAGTATTATGAGTTCATGCGCCAAGCGCCGGAGTTTGAGCGCAATTTAGTGAGAAGTGGTATCCATCTAGTCAAGCTCTGGTTCTCTGTGGGGCAAGATGAGCAGCTACGACGCTTTAAGCAACGTGAAAGTCATCCCTTGAAGCAATGGAAATTATCGCCTATTGACATGGCGTCACTAGATAAATGGGATGATTATACACATGCTAAGGAAGCAATGTTCTATCATACAGATACGAGTGATGTACCGTGGACAGTGGTCAAGTCTAATTGTAAAAAGCGTGCGCGTTTAAATGCGATGCGACACGTGTTGCACCGTTTTAAATATGATGACAAAGATATTGAAACGATTGGCAAAATGGACCCACTAATTGTTGGTCGGGCTAATGTCATTTATGAATCAGCTGAGGTTAAGTCAACAGGTTCTAGGTTACGTAAAAGCTAGTCTAATTACTAATGTTCATTTGTTCGTGTTGAGCATTGCTAGGCAGACATTGTATAACAACCATAGAACATTGATATCGTCAGCTTATGGGGTACTAATAGCCTCAATACCCCATAAGCTTATTTTTATCCGTGATTGAAACCCGTACCTTCTTTTTCCGTTAGAGGCTGAGAAACAGGGTGCTTTTCGAAGTAATCTAGTGCCCGTTTCAGGTCTTCAAGCAGTAGGACTCCCAGATCTAAGCTTACTCCATGGCGGACAAGAATACGTTGGATGACCATGTCCTCGCGGTTTGCTGGCATAGAATACGCGGGAACCTGCCAGCCACGGCTACGTAAACGATCCGCTAGGTCATACAGAGTGTAGCCGCCGATTGCTTGCCCTTCTTTTAGTTTCCAAGCCAAGGCAGGAATGCCTTTTTGATTGTCACCATTGAAGATTATCTCGAATGGGCCTAGATCGCCAATTTCTTTAGCTAAGTATTGCGAGGTTGCATAGCATGCATTGTGGATTTTGGTATAGCCTTCGCGGCCTAAACGCAGGAAGTTATAGTATTGTGCGATTATCTGCCCACCTGGACGGGAGAAGTTCAAGGCAAAGGTAGGCATATTCCCACCTAGGTAATTGACATTAAAAATCAGTTCTTCAGGTAGATCGGAAGCTTCACGCCAGACAACCCAGCCAGTACCTAGGGGTGCCAAGCCAAATTTGTGTCCGGACGTATTGATGGATTTGACGCGTGGGAGCCGAAAGTCCCATTCAATATCTGGGGCGCAAAATGGAGCTAAAAAACCTCCACTGGCGCCGTCTACGTGAATAGGGATATCTAGGCCTGTTTCCTGCTGCAGTTTATCGAGAGCATCGTGTACAGCCTTAACGGGTTCGTATTGACAAGTAAAGGTAACACCCATGGTAGGTATCACCCCGATGGTATTTTCATCAACGCGTTTGAGCACTTCTTCCGGGCTCATAATTAGGCGATCACCTTCAAGTGGAATTTCACGCAACTCAACATCAAAATAACGGGCAAATTTATGCCAACAAATTTGAACCGGACCACAAATAAGATTGGGTTTGTCTGTTGATTTTCCTTGCGCTAGACGTTTTTTACGCCAATTCCATTTTAGTGCCAGGCCGCCAAGCATGGCTGCTTCAGAAGAGCCTGTAGTAGAGCAGCCTAGCGTGTTCTCTGCATCGGGAGAATTCCATAAATCAGCGATCATTCTAACGCAACGAGCTTCAATTTCGGCGGTTTGGGGGTATTCATCCTTGTCGATTATGTTTTTATCGATGGATAGATCCATGAGATCGCGGATTTCTTCATCAACCCAAGTTTGGCAAAAAGTGGCTAGGTTTTGTCTGGAGTTACCATCAAGCATTAACTCATCTCGAACTGCGGCAAAAACATTTTTTGGACCGCGTTCCTGTGAAGGAAATTTGTTTTTAGGTAGAGAGGTGGAAAGTTCTAACGATGAGTACACATCGTCATGTGGATTGAAGCTATTATCTGGAGTTTGAGTCATTGTTACTATCCTAAGCACGAAGGGGTCATAAAAAATACACTGGAGACTGATACCGTGTTGTTGATTGTAAATCTGCGTGCTTAGTAAGGTATATTTTGCTCTTCATTTTTAAATAAAACACGCAGAAATATGGTTTTTAAATTTTTCTATAATTAGGTATATCAGCAGTAGTTTCCTGATATAAGTAAGTCAATTGAATATTTTAATTAACAGAATTCAGTTAGACTGAAATAGGGTGATGAGGTACGTTCTAAGCCTAGCTGGCTACATTAGCAACGTAATCGGCAACCATTAGGTCAAGGTGCGCGCCACCTCCATTTTTGAAGATAGTGATTTCTAATGGAGTGTCACGTCCTTGTACTGAAGAGTTTAAAAGGTCATAAAGATCACCGTGCACATCAGCAGTTGTGATGAGACCACTGGCGATTGGTTGCGTCAGGTCACCTACATAGTCAATTGTTGTCTCACGACAATCTACAAACACACGGCCTTTGGTAATTAATGAATCGTCAGCTTCGCGCATTGCAGGAGTATAGCCACCAATTAAATCAATATGGGTGCCAGGTTGTACCCAATCTCCCTTGAGGATAGGCTCGCTAGCTCTAGTAGTAGTTGACACAATATCAGCACTTTCAATAATTGATTGTAAATTGCTTACAGCTTTAAGTTCGATTTCAATATCTTGTATTGAGTCGACTAGTTCTTTTGAACGTTCGGATTTGCGTGCCCAAACAGAAATTCGTTGTAGTTTAGGAAAGGCTGTGCTGTATGCGTATATTAAGTTACGAGCAACTTTACCGGCTCCAGCAATAACTAAGTGCTGAGAGTCTGCCCTCGCTAGAAGTTGAGCACCAAGAACAGAGTCTGCAGCTGTTTTATATTCGGTTATCAGTTGGCTTTCAATGATGGCACGAATAGAGCCAGTCTCAGCCTCGTGAAGAATAACTGTTCCGTGAGCGGAAGGAAGACCCTTTGCTGTATTGTTTGAATAGATCGTTTCAGCTTTTATTGCATATCCAAGTCCCTGAATATAAGCAGAACGAGTTAGTAATGCTTCGTGCGCAGGACCTAAAAGTAGATCACCAAGTTGAGGGCGTGGCATTTTATGTCCTTTCCGTAGAGCATCAATCACACCGAGCCAACTCATAAAATGTGCACCATGGTCATAACTAATGAAAGAAAAGGGTAATTTATTCAATGGTAGGCTCCAGTTAGTTCTATCAGAGAGTGTTACTAAGTAGCTCAATTATGACATGAGGGGATAAAACATCAAAATAGGTTAAACCTCATGCGATGTCTCTCGAGCCAATGCCACAAAGGCCTGTAAATAATCTACCTTACCATCCGCTAAGCGAGAGCCTAGGTAAATCTGCTTAGGTATACCATTAGGGCCTAGTTTGACTGGTACGATGGGCAGTTTTTCAGCGTATTCTTCGACTAACCAACGTGGTAGGGCAGCGACACCACGGTTACTGGCTACCATCTGTAGCATAATATCTGTCGTTTCAATGTTTTTGTGGCGCTTTGGTGTAATGCCAGCAGGCTGTAAAAACTGGTTGTAAATATCTAAACGTTCTAAATCCACCGGATAGCTAATCAGCACTTCTTTGTTCATTTGTTCTGGCTCAATATAGTCACTATCAGCCAACGGGTGGTCTTCAGAAACTACGAGCACCTGTTCATAGTCGAAGACAGCTTCAAAGTTTAGCCCAGGTTTGTAGACTGGATCTGGAGTCACTAATAAATCAATCTCATAATCCAGTAGTGCACCAAGCCCACCGAACTGAAAGCGTTGCTTAACATCGACGTCAACATCCGGCCAAGCGCCTAAATAAGGGGAAACTACCTTGAGCAGCCACTGGTAGCAGGGATGACATTCCATGCCAATACGTAGCGAACCGCGTTCACCAAGTGAAAATTGATGTAATCGCTCTTCAGCTAACTCTAAGTGAGGTAACACTCGATTTGCCACCGTTAACAAGTACTGTCCGGATTGCGTCAGCTCTAATTTACGTCCTTCACGGCGCCAAATCTCAGTACCTAATTGCTGTTCTAGCTTTTTCATACTATGACTAAGAGCGGATTGGGTGACATGCAGTACATCAGCAGCTGCGGTTAGTGAGCCTTGCAGCTCAACTTGTTGCACTATGGCAAGATGGATTCGTTCTAACATTATCTATGAGTGTGTTTCATGGTTTATTGAAAAAAGACCATTTTACTTCATGGTTGACTCTACCTACAATACTAATTATCCCTGATTAATAAATAGAAATAGAGAGTGGTAAATGAGTAAAGTACACAACCTAGGTTTTCCGCGAATTGGTGCAAAGCGCGAATTAAAATTTGCTTTAGAGTCTTACTGGAAAGGTGAGTCTAGCCGTGATGAGTTAACCGCATTGGGCGCACAATTGCGTCAACGACATTGGGACAGTCAAGCAGGTTTGGACTTAGTACCCGTGGGTGATTTTTCTTTTTATGACCAAGTGCTTGATACAAGTTTTTTATTAGGTAATTTACCTGAGCGTGTTCAAGAATTCCACGGTGATAAGCTTGACAATTACTTCCGCGTGGCGCGTGGTCGTTCCGCGGAGACCGATGAAGATCATAGTGCTTGTTGCGGGGGAGTGGCAGCCGGTGAAATGACGAAATGGTTTGATACCAATTACCATTACATCGTACCGGAGCTGACTGCAGACACTCAGTTTCAGTTAGATGCGTCAAATTTACTAGCGCAATTAACAGAAGCCAAAGCACAAGGCGTTAAAGCTAAGCCCGTTATAATTGGGCCGGTTACTTACTTAGCTATTGCTAAGGCTAAGGATAGCTCAGACAAACTAGTGTTATTAGAGCGTATTGTGCCAGTGTATGCTGAGCTTTTAGATATGTTAGCAAAAGAGGGTGTTGAATGGGTGCAAATTGATGAGCCTATTTTGGTCACCGAGTTAGGTGTTGATTGGCAAGCAGCTTTTAAGACGGCTTATGATGCACTTAAAGACTCAGCAGTTAAATTATTGTTAACGACTTATTTTGGAGAGCTTCAAGATAATGTAGCATTAGCGGCTAATTTACCAGTAGCGGGATTACATGTGGATGCGGTAAATGATCGTGAGAGTGTAGAGACATTAGTAGAGACACTAGATGCTGATAAGGTATTTTCAATTGGTGTCATTAATGGTCGTAATATATGGAAGACAGATTTAACAGCGGTATTAGACTGGATTGAGCCAATTGCAGCAAAGCTTGGTGATCGGCTTTGGATAGCTCCATCTTGCTCATTATTACATGTGCCGGTTGATCTTGAGAGTGAGGAAAAGCTCGATAGTGAGGTTAAAGCGTGGCTTGCTTTTGCCTTGCAAAAACTGGAGGAATTACAACTGTTAGGTCAGGCGTTACGCGAAGGTCGTGATGCTGTCAAAGCTGAGCTTGCTGAAAACTTAGCCGCATTAACTGCACGTCGCAATTCTCCCCGTGTTAATAACCTAGCCGTTAAAGAGGCTGTTGCTGCTATTACGCCAGACTTAGGTAAGCGTCAAAGCCCATATGCTGAGCGCGCTACCAAGCAAAAAGCAACATTACAGCTGCCTTTATATCCTACGACTACCATTGGTTCTTTCCCGCAAACTGCAGATATTCGTCGCGCCCGTAGCGAGTTTAAAGCTGGTCGTTTAGATGAGGCTGCCTATTTAACTGCGATGCGTGCCGAGATTGCTCGCTGTGTAGAAGAGCAAGAGAACTTGGGATTAGATGTGTTAGTGCACGGTGAGGCCGAACGTAATGATATGGTTGAGTACTTCGGTGAGCAGCTTGATGGTTATGTCTTTACTCAGTTTGCTTGGGTCCAATCCTATGGTTCTCGTTGTGTTAAACCACCGATATTATTTGGTGACATTAGCCGACCTCAGGCAATGACGGTTGAATGGATTCGTTACGCGCAATCCTTAACTGAGAGGCCGATGAAGGGTATGTTGACAGGTCCTGTGACTATTCTTAACTGGTCCTTTGTGCGTGACGATCAGCCGCGCTCTGTTTCTTGCCAGCAATTAGCACTGGCGATTCGTGAAGAGGTTTTGGATTTAGAAAAGGCCGGTGTTCATGTGATTCAGATTGATGAAGCGGCGTTGCG
>CANROD010000025.1 GCA_947632105.1 uncultured Oligella sp.
ACTACTTTTCAAAAACTATAAGGTACCTAATAATTTACTTCAAAGCTAGCAATTTCTGCTTGAGAAGCCAATCCCTCTAATAATTTTGGATTAAGTCGTACTCGCCACTCCTCTCCTAATTGAATTTCACAAGAAATATCTTTTTTAGGTTGATATAAAAACTTCACCGTAACGCCATGGAAGCCATTCTCAGGCTCGGCTCGGTATGGATTCATCAATACATATAATCGTTTAACTGGAATTGCTTTATTTAACACCACACTCAGATCCGTCGCAACTGCTTCACGTGCTGACTGTAAATTGTATAGTGCATTGGCATTGATCCGAATCATATTGTTAAACTTACTTCGAGAAACACGCGCTTCAACCAATAATAAATCATCCGTATTCATTAAATGACGGCAACTCTCATACAAATAAGAATCGCATGTGACCTCAATTTGTGCACTGCCATCATCAATTAATAAAAAATACAGACGATCGTCTTTATCTTTTAGCTGAAACGCTCTTGACGCAATCAACACGCCAGCCACCCATTGCGTACTACGTGACTCTTCTAAGCTAGCTAATGGCGACGGTGCAAAACGTCTCACCTCATCACGCCATACATCAAATAAGTGATGACTGAAATAAAAGCCCAACGCCTTTTTCTCTTCAATAAGAGTTTCATATAAAGACCAAGGCTTAATACTTTTAATTTCGTGAGCAACAATATCACCGGAATCATCACCAAATAGTGACACTTGATTCGCATTTCGATCGTGTTGCTCAGCTCCATCAATCGCCATCGGCAGACTTTCTAATAAAGCTCGGCGATTAGGTTCAATTTCATCAAAAGCACCTGCTCGAATTAAGGCTTCCATAGCCCGCTTATTAACCGTATGACGGTCGATACGAGAGCAGAAGTCATAAAGGTCCTCAAAAGGCCCACCGCTACTACGTGCCGCTAAAATATTTTCAATGGCACTCTCACCAACACCTTTGACACCACCCATACCAAAGCGAATGGTACGGATACTGCCATGCTTTTCTAAATGCGTGTCAGGTACTGGCTCAAAGCGATACTGAGACTCATTGACACTGACCGGTAGAACCTCTAATCCATTATCTAAGGAGTCACGCCAGAAAATCTGAATCTTATCGGTATCATCCATATCAGATGATAAGGTAGCCGCCATAAACTCAGCAGGATAGTATTTTTTTAACCAAGCTGTTTGATAAGAAATTAACGCATAAGCAGCCGAGTGTGATTTGTTAAAACCATAACCCGCAAACTTCTCCATCAAATCGAACAGGTTCTTGGCCATCTCACCGTCGTAGCCCTTTTCAATCGCACCTTCTTCAAAAAGCTTGCGGTGTTTAGCCATCTCCTCCGGTTTTTTCTTACCCATGGCACGTCGTAATAAGTCTGCACCACCCAAACTATAGCCACCAATAATTTGGGAAATCAGCATCACCTGCTCTTGATAAACAATGACCCCGTAGGTGCTATCTAATGTGCTGGTCAAATCCTCGTGGAAATAATCTACCTCAGCACGGCCATGCTTACGATTAACAAAGTCATCAACCATCCCCGAATCTAAAGGTCCTGGACGGAATAGTGCTAAGACCGCAATGACGTCTTCAAAGGTGGAAGGAATCAGCTTACGTAACAGCTCCTTCATACCACGCGACTCTAATTGGAAAACGGCGGTGGTATTACCCTCTGAGAGTAGATCGTAGGTAGCCTTATCATCTAAAGGCAGCGCCATGATATCAAAAGCTTCCTGCCCTTGATTGAAACGTTGCACATAGCGTACAGCCCAATCCAAAATGGTCAGGTTACGTAGACCCAAGAAGTCAAACTTGACCAAGCCAGCGGCTTCAACGTCATCCTTATCATATTGCGAAACCACGCTACCGCTATGACCTGGTTGGCAATAAAGAGGGCAAAAATCAGTTAACTTACCCGGTGCAATTAATACGCCCCCAGCATGCATACCAACGTTTCTGACTAACCCCTCAAGTGGTAATGAGCTGTCGACGATAGACTTAACCTCTTCATCCTCATCGTAGCGACGCTTAAACTCCGGCTCCCCTTCCATCGTATCGCTAAGACTCCATGGCTTAGCAGGGTTGAAAGGAATCAACTTAGAGAGACCATCGCAAAGTGAGTAAGGCATTTCCAAGACTCGACCCACATCTCGTACTACCGCCTTAGCACCCAAGGTACCAAAGGTAGCAATTTGACTCACCGCAGCACGACCATATTTTTCCTTAACGTATTCAATCACTTTTTCACGCTTATCCTGACAGAAGTCAATATCAAAGTCAGGCATGGAAACGCGCTCAGGGTTTAAGAAACGCTCAAATAGTAAGTCATAACGAATCGGGTCAAGATCGGTAATACTCAATGAGTAGGCCACTAAAGAGCCGGCACCGGAACCCCGACCGGGACCAATAGGCACACCATTCGATTTACCCCAGTTAATAAAATCCTGAACAATCAAGAAGTAACCGGGGAAACCCATATCAATAATAATTTTACACTCAAGATCCAAACGTGCGCGATAGATAGGATCTTGCTTGGCGCGCTCCTCCTCATCTGGAAAAAGAAACTCCAAACGCTCATCTAGCCCCTTATGAGACAAGTCAATGAGATACTCACCCAAAGTCATGCCTTCGGGTGTATCAAAATCGGGTAAGTTCGGCGTGCCCAACTCAATGGTTAAGTTACAGCGCTTAGCAACTTCTACCGCGTTAATCGTTGCCGACGGGATATCGCTGAATTTCTCCAGCATTTCCTCAGAGCTAAGATAATATTGCTGCGGATTAAAACGCTTAGGACGATTTTGATTCGCGAGAACCTCACCCTGAGCAATACAAACACGCACCTCATGAATATCAAAATCATCCGCCGTTAAGAACTGCACAGGATGCGTGGCCACGACTGGCAAACCGGTTTGTTGGGCGACTTTAACTGCCTCTTGAACATAACGTTCATCACCATCGAAGCCTGCTCGCTGTAACTCAATATAAAAACGATTTGGGAAAAAACGACCCCAGCGCTCAGCCACTCTTACCGCCTGCTCAAAAAGTCCTTTCTCTAAAGCCTGCCCAATATCGCCATGACGAGCACCGGAGAGTAAAATCAAACCATCAGTTTCTTCAGGTTGTTCTAACCATTCAGGCTTTAACTGACCACGGTCAATCTGCGGATTCTCAATCCATGACTTAGAAATAAGCTCACACAACTGCAAATAGCCGTTATGATTGCGCGCAATTAATAAACAACGGAACGGTTTTTTCTCGTCATCCGGGTTATCAATCCAAAAGTCACACGCAGCAATCGGCTTAATACCGGCACTGCGCGCTGCTCGATAAAACTTGATATAGCCAAATAAATTACCTAAGTCCGACAAGGCTAAGGCTGGTTGATTGAAGGCCTTAGCCTGCTTAACCAACTCCCCAATGCGAATAGTACTGTCCACCACTGAATACTCGGAGTGGGCTCTAAGATGCACAAAGGCGGGACTTGACTGAACTTCAGCAGCGCTGCTATCAACAGCGGCCAGCATGGTATCGGACATAACTAACTCTCTAAAACTTCTCTAATGTGACATACTCTGCCACGCTTTCTCAAGTCGCTTGACTGAGACTGGCATTGGCGTGCGCAACTCTTGGGCAAATAAGGCTACTCTCAGCTCCTGCAACAGATTTGCAAACTCATCCATTTGCTGATCGTGAACACCCTTAAGCTGGGCTAGACGGCGTTGATACTTAGTTTGCAGTAGCTGCACATCCTGCATTAACTGCTGGTCGCGGCGAGGATCATTTTTTAATTTATCAATACGCAATTGTACCGCTCTTAGGTAGCGAGGGTAATGCTGTAAGGTGGCATATTCTACACGACTTAAAAAGCCTTTATAGATCAAGCCATTGAGCTGCTGACGAATATCATCATAGGCCTCTTTATGGTTTTTAATCAGATTATGCTTTTTCAAAGCTATGGCCCATTCGTTCATAATTTGCGTCAATAGACGTATGGACTCTTGCAATAACAGTCCAAATCGCGTCTTTGCGTCCTTAACCCGTTCATTAAACGCCTGCTCATTACTCGGCCAAGGCAGCGCTAAGCAAGATTGGATTAAGGCACAATCAATGATCTCTTCCTTAAGATCCTCCTGAGTGCCTAAAGCCATATAGAGCATACCTAATTGCGGCAATTCTTTTAAGTTTCGGGAAAGGTAGCGAATTTGCTCCTTAAGGGCAATTTTAAATAGTCGAATAAGACCCTGGCGATGTGCAACTGTCGCCTCTTGTGGCTCATCAAAGACATCAATTCGACAATCCTCACCCTGATCAACCAAGGCTGGAAAGCCAACCACAGACTGTCGACCGCGTTTGATTTCCAACAACTCGGGTAACTCCCCAAAACTCCAACTAGTGATGTGAAGGTTTTCCTCTAAAGTGTCTTTAGCGACTTGGTCTTTATCCAGCAACTGCCTAAAACTTTCTTGTGCAGCTGGTGCATGCTCGGCTTTCAATAAAGCCAGATTACGACTTGAACTAAGCATACGACCATTCTCATCAATCACCTTAAAAATCATCGACAAATGCGGTGGAATATTTTCCTCTTTAAAGTCTGAGGCTTGGACACGAATTCTTTTTTTCTGCCAAATATCACTAATTAATACATCTAAGAGCGGCTCTTCTTTAAGCTCAGGTTCCTCTGACACCGCCTCTACAAAACGCTCCGCATAGTCCGGAATCGGTACACAATGACGGCGCAATCGTTGTGGTAAAGAACGCAATAACAACTCGACCTTTTCCTTAAGCATGCCCGGCACTAACCACTGTGCCATCACATGCTCAATTTGATTTAAGCCATAAACCGGCACCTCAACAGTCACACCATCTTTCGGCGAACCCGGCTCAAAATGATAGGATAACCTCATACTGAGGCCGTTGTAATCTAGGTGCTTAGGAAACTGTTCTGTACTAATACCAGCCGCCTCATGGCGCATAAGCTCATCTTTATTAAGCTCAAGACGTGCTTTTTCCTCAGCCGGCAGATTTTTATACCAATGCTCTAAGGTCGCCACCTGATGCATATCTGCTGGAATATATTGATCATAGAAACGGTAAATTAACTCATCATCAACCAAAATATCTTGACGTCGTGATTTATGCTCTAAATGCTCAATCTCTTCGATCAAGCGTAAGTTTTTAACTAAAAACGGTAAAGGATTTTTGATCGTACCTTCAACCAACGCTTCACGTATAAATAACTCACGCGCATGCACTGGTTCTAAGCGCCCATAGCTAACCTTACGACCTTGATAGATTTGTAAACCATACAGCGTCGCTCGCTCATAGACCATCACCTGTCCTCGTCGAGGGTCAAAATGTGGTTCAGAGTACATTTTCTGCAATAAGTGGCGACCAGCTTGCTCAATCCAACGTGGGTCCACCCGAGCAACGGTACGAGCAAATAAACGCGTAGTTTCTACTAACTCACCAGCCATAATCCATTTAGCGGCAGTGCGGTATAAATAGGATCCCGGATGGACATAAAACCGGATCCCACGCGCGCCCTCATACTCACGATTAACCTCAGTTCGTAAAGCAATGTTGCCCAATAAACCCGTTAATAATGAACGATGTAACTCCTCATAGGTTGCTTCAGTCTGATTAAAACGCCACTTTTGCTCATCGACTAAGGTTTTTAATTGCTGATGGATATCTTGCCACTCACGCAATCGCACAGGTGATAAAAACTCTTTACGCAATTGACGCTGCAGTTTGCGGTTAGATTCCTTGTTGTCATACTGCTCTTGATACCAAGACCACAGCTTGAGATAAGAGATAAACTCTGAGTCTTTATCCTTATACTTTGAATGCGCTTGGGTACTAGCCTCTTGTGCATCAAAAGGTCGTTCACGTGGGTCTTGCACTGACATCGCAGCAGCAATAATAGTCATTTCAGTCAGGCAATTATTATCTTTAGCGGCTAAAATCATCCGTGCAATTCTCGGGTCTAAAGGTAAGCGCGCAATTGTTCTACCGGTTTGTGTCAGCCGATTATGCTCATTCAATGCACCCAACTCTTGGAGCAAATGATAGCCATCAGCAATTGCTCGCCCTGCCGGCTTATCAACAAAAGGAAAAGCCTCAATATCATGTAGACGTAAGGCCTTCATACGCAAAATCACCGACGCCAGAGAAGAACGTAAGATCTCCGGATCCGTATATTGAGAACGCTTTTTAAAGTCCTCTTCAGAATAAAGACGAATACAAATACCAGGACCTAAGCGACCACAACGTCCGGCCCGTTGATTAGCCGCAGCCTGAGAAATTGGCTCAATTTGTAGCTGCTCCACCTTATTGCGCCAAGAGTAGCGCTTTACTCGTGCTAAACCGCTATCCACCACAAAGCGAATCCCCGGAACAGTCAAAGAGGTTTCAGCCACGTTAGTCGCTAAAATCACTCGACGTAAATTAGTCGTCGGTCGAAAAATACGCTCTTGATCACTTTGCGACATGCGTGCAAACAGTGGCAACACCTCTAAAGTCGCCCGCCCTGGCTTGCGCAACACATCAACTGCCTCACGAATTTCTCGCTCACCCGGCAAGAAAACAAGAATATCGCCCTGACCTGCACGAATACATTCATCGACCGCCTCACTAATCATCTCTGAGAGATCCGCTTGCTCTTGCTCCTCGTCGTCATCCGCTTGATTTAATAGATTGTCTTTTAATTGATAGCGCACCTCAACTGGGTACATACGACCAGTGACTTCGATTACTTTAGCAGGCTTACCATCAGCCGCTTTAAAATGCTCTGCAAAACGTGCAGCATCAATGGTTGCCGACGTAATAATGACTTTCAAATCAGGACGTTTCGGCAAGAGATTCTTTAAGAAACCGAGTAGAAAATCAATATTTAAACTGCGCTCATGTGCCTCATCAATAATGATAGTGTCATAGCGTCGAAGCAGAGGGTCACGCTGAGTTTCTGCTAACAGAATCCCATCCGTCATTAACTTAATCGCTGAACGCGGGCCGGTTTTATCATTAAAACGCACCTGATAACCAACCCACTGACCGACCTCCGTCTTAAGCTCTTGGGCAATGCGCTTAGCGACAGATACCGCGGCAATGCGACGTGGCTGTGTATGACCGATCATTTTATCTTGACCGCGCCCCATCGCTAAACAAATTTTTGGTAATTGAGTGGTTTTACCCGAACCGGTTTCACCGGCGACAATAATCACTTGGTGCTGTTCAAGCGCTTCTTCTATTTCTTGTCGACGCTCACTAACCGGCAACTCATCAGGGAAACTGATATTAGGTAAGACGCGTTTAACGATTGATTTTTTTGAAAGATCCGGATGCTCTCGGTCTTGTGTTTTTTGCATATAACTTGCTAATAATTAGGTATTTTTTATAAGGTCTTTAGGGCTTAGTAGATTGTGCCTTGTTAAGATTATACAAGAGTGCGAATTGAGCTAAAATTAAAGGTTAGTCAATTACATTATTAGCTACGAGGTTTAAGCACCCATGTCCAACCCCCAAGAAATTGAAACTGTCTCTGCGCTAGAAGCTGCTGAGTTTGCCCCAACGCAATTTGTTCGATGGTTCAGAGAGGTTGCGCCCTATATGCGCGAGGTACGGGGAAAAACCTTTGTTGTAGCCTTCGGTGGTGAGCTTATCGAGGAGTCTAAGCTTAACAACTTAGTCATCGATTTATCCCTATTAAGTGCACTTGGTGTTCAGTTAGTCGTGGTATATGGTTCTCACCCTCAAGTCAATCAACAATTAAAACTTAAGGGAATCGACAAGCAGCTACAGCGCGGGATGCTTGAGCCTACACCTGCTGATGTGCTTGAATGCTGTAAGGAAATGGCCGGTGAGATTAGATTAGACATTGAAGCAGCCTTTAGCCAAGGCTTACCAAACACTCCAATGTCAAACTCACATATCCATATTATTTCTGGTAACTTTGTAACAGCTCAGCCAGTTGGCATTGTTGATGGTGTTGACTATAAGCATACGGGCAAGGTTCGTAAGTTTGATTTAGACTCGATTCGCAAAGCTTTAGCACTTAATGCCATTGTATTGCTCTCACCCATTGGTTTTTCACCTACCGGTGAGGCATTTAATTTAGCGATGGAAGACTTAGCCACCAGTGTGGCTGGTGCACTCAAAGCTGACAAGCTATTATTTGTCACTCAGGACAATCGTGTGCGTGACGCTGAAGGCGTACTAATTACTGAATTAGCACGTGATGAGGCAGAGCGACTCGTTGCGTCACAGATTTTAGAACCACAGACTCAATCCTATCTTAAATGGGCCAATGAAGCAGTACGTCGTGGTGTCAAGCGTGCTCACTTGATACCATTTGAAATCGATGGTTCGCTACTCTTAGAGTACTTTACCCACGATGGTGTCGGTACCATGGTGGTTGAGGATTCATTAGATCGTTTACGGCCTGCTAGAGTAGATGATATTGGGGCAATTATCAGCCTCATTCAACCATTAGAAGCCGATGGTACTTTGGTACCTCGTGACCGTGGTGAGATTGAGCGTGATGTTGAGAAATTTACCGTACTTGAGCACGATGGCGTTATTTATGGTTGTGTTGCGCTTTTCCCTTATCCGGAAGATCAAATGGCAGAGATGGCATGTTTAATTGTTCATCCCGAATGGCAGACAGCCGGCGACGGCGAGCTACTACTACGACACGCTGAAAATAAAGCTAAGGCCAAAGGCATGAAGCGCATGTTTGTGCTAACCACTCGCACATCACATTGGTTTATCAAGCGAGGCTTTTTACAGGGCACAGTTAGTGATTTGCCCAAGTCAAAACAGTTAAATTACAATCGTAATCGCAACAGTTTGATTTTTTTCAAAAACTTTAAATCAGGAATTTAATATGACCCGTTTAGTTAATTGTCTTAAATACAAAGAAGAGAAAGAGGGCTTAGAGTTCCCTCCCTACCCAGGTGAGCTTGGCACCAAGATTTGGCAAAACATTTCCAAACAGGCCTGGATGGACTGGGTCGAAATTCAAACTCGCTTAGTTAACGAGAACCGCCTTAACTTAGCGGATGCTCGTGCTCGTAAGTACCTAGCCGGCCAAATGGAAAGCTATTTATTTGATGATGTAGACATCGAAGCGCAAGGCTACGTTCCACCTAGCAACTAATCTATCAGATTATTAGCTACCGACTTAAAGGGCTGCTTGAATTAATATCAAGCAGCCCTTTTATATCATAAATAGATAGAATTACCAGCTATGCATACCCGTATGACTGGATCGATGAGTTGAGGTCGTACCGTCAGCATGACGTACTCGTGCTTTTCTACTGGAATGACCATAACCAGCATTGACTGTGCCATAAATCTGCACACCGGAATCACCACGCAAAGCGGTTTGTGATGTCCCCTTTGACTTATCAACCGAATAAGGCAAATTACTGACTGCCCGTTGCTTAGGCTGTGAACCACAGGCACTCAAGACTGGCACCATTACAGCAGCCATGATAGCAAATTTAGTAAACGATTTAAGTATCACTTTATCACTCCTTTAATAGCTTTTAGAGGCTCTCAAGGTTACAAAGTTCCTATCCCTCTAAACGATATCAAGTTTAGCCACCCCAAGTGCCAAGGTCTTTTCCCCATGCTCTGAAAAAAAGATACGTGCTGTAGCATCGCCACCCTGTCCCTGTAACTGCATCACCACGCCTTGCCCAAAACGTGCATGACTCACTGTTTGGCCAATTTTAAATAACTTATCGCCAACCTGAATGCCTGAACTAACCGGTGCCTTGGCAAAACCAGCACGACTCGCACCAACTGTCCCACCGGGGAAACCAGCGCCAGCACCTGCACCACTGGAACGACCAGTGACAGAACCACCACTCCAACTATTCGGACCTCGCGGCGCTGAATAATAACTAACATCCTTGGGTGAGAGCCATTTCTGTGCTTCCTCAGGCATCTCATCAATAAAACTTGAGCGCACGGCGTAGCGCGACTGACCGTAAAGCATACGGCTGCGTGCCATGGTAATGTACAAACGCTCACGGGCTCTAGTAATAGCCACATACATTAAGCGACGCTCTTCCTCTAGACCACCTTCTTCTAAAAGACTATTTTCGTGAGGAAATAAACCCTCCTCAAGACCAGTTAGAAAGACAACATTGAACTCTAAGCCCTTGGCTGCATGAATTGTCATTAGCTGAACCGCCTCTTCACCACGATCCGCTTGATTATCACCTGACTCCAATGAGGCATGGGATAAAAACTCAGCTAATGCATTACTTTCCTCAACGGCAAACTCGACATCAGCCACTACCTGCTTAACCATCTCAAGGGCCTTTTTACCATCGAAATTTTCCTCAAAAGCAAACACTTGGGCCGCATTAACCAGTTCCTCTAAGTTATCAAGACGATCCTGACCCTCACGCTCATTGTCATAATGCAGCTGTAAACCTGAATGCTCAATCACATGCTGGATTAATTCGGGCAAAGATACTTCCTCTGCCACGCTACGCATACTCTGAATGAGCGCGATGAAGTTAGCTAAGCTAGTGCCGCCTCGACCACTGACAGCACCGACTGCATTGGCCAAACTACAACCAATCTCACGAGCATGATCAGTGAGCGTTTCTACTGTACGCGCACCAATACCACGAGCTGGAAAATTAACCACACGCAAAAAAGACGTATCGTCATCAAGGCTCGCAATTAAGCGTAAATAAGCCATCACATGCTTAATCTCTTGACGCTCATAGAAACGCGTACCACCGTAGACACGATAAGGAATACGCGCATTAAACATGGCATGCTCTAAAGCACGGGACTGAGCATTGCTACGATATAAAATAGCAATTTCCTGCTGCTCGAGACCCTCACGGAGTAAAGAGCGAACCTCATCAGTCACCCAGCGCGCTTCTTCCTGCTCACTATCAAGCTCCATGATGCGCACTGGCTCACCCTCACCACGCTCAGTCCACAGCGCCTTACCAAGGCGGTTTGGATTATGCTGAATCAAGGCATTAGCGCTATTTAGAATATGACCATAGGAGCGGTAATTTTGCTCAAGACGGACAATATTGCCCTTAGCGTAGTCGCGCTCAAAAGCCATCATGTTATCGACATTAGCTCCTCTAAATGCGTAAATGGACTGATCATCATCACCCACCGCAAATAATGAAGCACCACCACCGCCCAACAAGCATAACCAGCGATACTGTAAATCGTTCGTATCCTGGAACTCATCAATTAAGATATGCTGAAAGCGACGCTGATAATGCTCACGAATCAACTGATTGCGACTCAATAACTCATAGCAACGCAGCAACAGCTCGGTAAAATCAACCACACCTTCGCGCTGACACTGCTCATCATAAAGCTGATAAAGCTCGACCAACTTGGCACTATGAGGGTCCCAAGCCTGTATGTCAGTAGCGCGCTCGCCCTTTTCCTTATGCGAATTAATAAAACGCTGGACCTCACGAAATGGAAACTTCTCCACATCAATCGAGTGCGTTTTAAGAAGACGCTTAATCGCCGACTGCTGATCACCACTATCTAAAATCTGGTATTGCTGCGGCAAAGCAGCGTCACGATAATGCGTACGCAGCATACGATTACACAAACCATGGAAGGTGCCTATCCACATACTGCGAGTATTTAAAGGCGTAATAGCGGATAGACGCGAGAGCATCTCCTTAGCGGCCTTATTAGTAAAAGTCACCGCCATCAGAGAAGCAGGACTTAAACCCTGCTGAATTAACCAAGCCATACGACTAGTTAACACCTTGGTCTTGCCACTGCCTGCACCGGCCAACACTAAAATGTGCTGTGCATCGGTGGTTACAGCGGCTTGCTGCTCATTATTTAATTGCTCTAGCATATCCACTTATTACTTCGTTAAATTACTGTACACAATAACAGCATACATTATTCAGCTGTGCGGCGCTCTAAAACAGCGGCAAAAAAACCATCTGTACCATGCACATCAGGCCTTAAGCGCAGATAATCATCATCACTTGTTAAGCCCTTCACTCGGTCACCCAGTGACTCCACTGCATTAATCAAGCTAAAGTCCGGATTTTTTGCTAAGAAAGTCTCAATTTGCGCGTCATTTTCTTCCGGTAAAATACTGCAAGTTGAGTAAACCAAACGCCCACCCGGCGCTACACAACGCGCAGCACTTTGCAAAATACGCTGCTGTAGGTCTGTAAACTCAGCAATCCCTTCTGGGCTCTGGCGCCATTTCATATCCGGATTGCGGCGTAAAGTGCCTAAACCACTGCATGGCGCATCGACTAATACACGATCCGCCTTGCCAGCTAAGCGCTTAACTCGTGGGTCATTTTCATTGGCAATAACCACCGGCGTGACATTAGATAGACCACTGCGTGCTAAACGTGGTTTAGCACGGGACAAACGAGTTTCTGACACATCAAAGGCGTAAATACGGCCACTTGAGCGCATCATCGCCCCCAATAACAATGTCTTACCACCAGCTCCCGCACAAAAATCAATCACCATCCCACCACGACGCGGGCTCACTAAAGCACACAGAATTTGACTACCTTCATCCTGCACCTCAAGACTACCGTCTTTAAATAACGGCCAGTGATGTACTGCTACCTTTTTAGATAAACGAATCCCCCAAGGTGAGTAAGGCGTAGGGGTCGGATTACCCGGACTATAAGGTCGGTCCGTCATAATTTTAAGGATCGCCGTACGGTCAGTCTTTAGCGGATTAACGCGTAAATCTAGCGGCGCCTTGGTATTTAACGCCTCAACCAAACTATCAGCCTCACTAAAATCGCGTAACTTAGCAGCTAACCAGTCAGGTAGGCTATAACGCACCTCCCAAGGCATAGTCGATAAGTCTAAGCTACTGATACGCTGTAACCACTCCTGCTCAAAAGGAGTTAACACACCCTTAAGGTATTCATCACCATTAGTGGCTAATAGCCCTAATAAAGCCAAGCGTCTAAACTCACTGCCCTCACCACTTTGGGCAAAATGTCGGTAGCGACGAAGGTTACGTAAAATATCAAAGACAGTCTCTGAAATCTCATTGCGATCACGTGAACCTAGCGCACGATTCTCTCTAAACCAATGTGAGAGGACACCATCGGCCGGATACTTCAGCTTGAGGACCTCAGGCAATACACGCTGCAACTGCTGCAAACGCGCATTAGCAAAGTCCGCCGGGCTGCGCTCTGCGCTGACAGCTTGCTTCGCGGTGGCACCCTTAGTATTTGCACCTTGGGTTGGACGCCTATCGCGACTAGCGCTCGGCTTATTTCTTCTATCGACCATCTTAATTACTCATAAAATCATTTAATACGGAATGAGCAAATACACGCTGTACCGGCTTGGTCCACTGAACCTTACCTTGCTCATTCAAATAACAATCACCGCCCACTAAATACTGCACTACTGCCGGATAAAGCGTATGCTCCATGCTCAAAACGCGCTCAGTCAAACTAGCCTCGTCATCACCATGCAACACGGGCACTAAAGACTGGGCAATCGTTGGCCCTGCATCTAACTCTGGTGTCACAAAATGCACTGTACTGCCATGCGCTGTACAACCAGCCTCTAAGGCGCGCTGATGCGTATCTAGCCCGGGGAACAGTGGCAATAAGGACGGATGAATATTGATGAGCTTAGCCATATAATGCTCAACAAACTCAGGCGTCAAAATACGCATAAAACCAGCTAAAATCACCCAATCCGGCTGATAAACGTCAATACGCTCCATCAAAGCTCGGTCAAAAGCTAAACGCTCGCTAAAATCACGATGAGCTAACAGCTCAGTAGCAATGCCCTGATCCTCAGCCCAGGACAAACCAGCACTGTCAGCGCGATTAGCAATGACAGCGACTACCTCCATATCACTGCGACCCTTTGCCATACTGACTATCGACTGCATATTGGAACCACGTCCGGAAACTAAAATTACTATGCGCTGTGGCTTAGCGCATGTGGCCTCAGCCAATGGCTTTGAAGTAGTACTAGAACTCATAAAAACACTAAAAAGTTGTGCGGAAAAACCTTCATTATAGCAAGCTCCGAGGACTGTTCATGGTAAACTTATGCCCGTGAAAAATACCATTATTCCCCGTACATTTGCCCTTGATGCAGTCGACTTTCCGGGTACTGCACTCACCATTGGCAACTTTGATGGCGTCCATTGCGGCCACGCCCAGCTCCTCTGTCGCCTAAAAAAAGCGGCTGACGAGCGTGGCTTAGCCTGTGGTGTGATGACATTCACCCCTCACCCACGTGAGTACTTTGCGCTCCTTAACCAACGTCCCGAGCTAATTCCCACACGTATCAGCACCTTACGTGACAAGCTCTGCGCTCTGCGCCAACATAATACTGATTTTATCGCGCTCAGTCATTTCACTGAATCCTTAGCAGCGACTTCACCGCTAAACTACATTGAAGAGATTCTGATTAAGCAGCTCAAAGTGCGCTATCTCTTAGTCGGTCGGGATTTTCGTTTTGGTCATCGACGCGAAGGTGATGTGGCCTTGCTACGTCGCTATGGTGCCGAGCATGGTTTTGAGGTTGAGCATATCGAAGACGTTAACGACACCGATGGCAATCGTTTCTCCAGCACTGAGTTACGCAATGCGCTTTCCTTTGGTGATATTGAGTCAGCCACACGCTATCTAGGCCGCAACTATAGCATTACGGGACGCGTTAAGCACGGTAAAAAGCTCGGCCGCACACTAGGCTACCCTACCTTAAATATCAATGTCATGCCCCACTGCGCCATACGTTCCGGTATTTATGTGGTGAAAGTGCGTGGCTTATCAGACGCCACTGATAGCAAAGCTATCGCTGGTATTGCCAGCCTCGGCGTCAGGCCTACCGTCGACGAAAATGGTGAAGTACTCTTAGAAGTACATCTATTAGATACAAATATTGATGCTTACGGTAAACTAGTATCAGTTGAGTTCCTGCAACATGTGCGGGACGAAGAGAAATTTCCAGATTTAGAAACCCTAGTCAGTGCCATGAATAACGATTTGGACACTGCTCGTAACTACTTTGATCAGCATGGACTATAAAAATACTTTAAACCTCCCAGAAACACAGTTCCCCATGCGTGGTAACTTAGCGAAGCGCGAGCCCGTTTGGGTTCAGGAGTGGCAAGAAAACAAAGTCTACGAAGCCATTCGTGCAGCCTCCAAGGGCAGACCTAAATTCATTTTACATGATGGCCCTCCTTACGCTAACGGCGATATTCATATTGGTCACGCAGTCAATAAAATCCTCAAAGACATTATTTTAAAAAGCCGTAACATGGCTGGCTTTGATGCACCGTATGTACCGGGCTGGGACTGCCATGGTATGCCAATTGAAATTCAAATTGAAAAGAAATACGGTAAAAACCTGCCTACTAAGGAGGTCATGTCTAAGGCTCGTGCCTATGCCATGGAGCAAATCGACAATCAGCGCAAAGACTTTATCCGACTTGGCGTATTAGGCCAGTGGGAGGATCCCTACTTAACGCTCAACTTTCAAAACGAAGCGGATGAAATCCGTGCACTAGCGAAAATGCTCGAAAAGGGCTACGTATTCCGTGGCCTCAAGCCAGTTAACTGGTGTTTTGATTGTGGTTCAGCCCTAGCAGAAGCTGAGGTCGAGTATCAAGATCGCGTTGACCCTGCCATTGATGTAGCCTTCCCTTTTGCTGAGAAAGACAAACTCGCTCAGGCCTTTGGATTAAATAGCATTGCTGACGGTGCACTTGTCATTTGGACTACGACACCGTGGACCATCCCAGCTAACCAGGCACTGAATATTCACCCTGAATTAGAGTACGTACTCGTTAAGGTTAGTCCTGCACCTACCAGTGGCGAGTTATTGTTGCTTGCCAAAGACCGCTACGAAGCGTGCTTAGAAGCCTACCAGCTGACTGGCGAGGTTATTGCAACTTGCTTAGGTCAAGCCCTTGAAGGCATTGCTTTTCACCACCCATTAGCTAACATTGATGAGGACTATAAGCGCTTATCAAAAGTAAATTTAGCTGATTATGTGACAGTTGATGCAGGTACCGGTATTGTTCACTCTTCTCCTGCCTATGGTGTTGAGGACTTTATCACCTGCAAGCAATACGGTCTCAGTGATGATGAAATCATCAACCCAGTGATGGGTAATGGCGTTTACGCGTCGACCTTAGGCCTATTTGGCGGTATGAAAATTTGGGATGCCAATCCTAAGATCACCGAAGCCCTACAAGCCAGTGGCAATCTACTTAAGTTAGAAAAATCAAACCACAGCTACATGCACTGCTGGCGCCATAAGACACCAGTAATTTATCGCGCCACTAGCCAATGGTTTGCGGGTATGGACAAAATGCCCAATGACAGTGATCGCACCCTGCGTGAGGTTGCACTAGCAGGTGTTGAAAACACCAACTTCTACCCTGCTTGGGGACGTGCACGTTTACACAGCATGATTGCTAATCGCCCTGACTGGACATTATCCCGTCAACGCCAATGGGGTGTGCCAATGGCTTTCTTTGTTCACAAAGAAACAGGCGAACTACACCCTCGCACAGTTGAGCTACTAGAAGAAATTGCACTTCTCGTTGAAAAAGAAGGGATTGAAGCATGGCAATCGGTTGAACCTAAAGACTTCTTAGGTGATGAAGCTGAGCAGTACGAGAAAAATCGAGATACCCTCGATGTCTGGTTTGACTCAGGTACCACACACGTTCACGTGATGGGCGGCCAAGATCACGAGTTCAAAGGCTCTCATGCCGATGACCTACGTTGGCCCGCCGACCTCTACTTAGAGGGCTCTGACCAACACCGTGGCTGGTTCCACTCGTCATTATTAACCTCATCGATGCTCTATGGTCGTCCACCATACAACGGCTTATTAACACACGGCTTCGTGGTTGATGGTAATGGTCGTAAGATGAGTAAGTCAGTTGGTAACGTCGTCGTGCCACAAAAAGTATCTGACAGCTTAGGCGCTGAGATTATTCGCCTCTGGACTGCGGCGACGGATTACTCTGGCGAGCTATCAATCTCCGATCAAATTCTTAAACGCGTAGTTGAAAGCTATCGTCGTATTCGTAATACACTTTGCTTCTTACTAGGTAACTTAAGTGACTTTGACGCTAGTAAAGACCTAGTAGCGCCTGACCAGTTATTTGAAGTTGATCGCTATGCGGTAGCGGCAATTGCTGATATGCAGGAGCATATTAAGGGCCTCTATGAAAAATATGAGTTCCACCCAGCAGTACACCGCCTACAAATCTATTGCTCTGAAGACTTAGGTGCTTTCTACCTAGACATTCTAAAAGATCGCCTCTACACCACTGCAAAAGACAGCTTAGCGCGTCGTTCCGCACAAACTGCGCTGTACTATATCACCATGACCTTGGTGAAACTGATGGCTCCTATTCTTTCCTTCACATGTGAGGAAGCTTGGACTGAGATGCGTCGTACTTTCTTAAGCAATACAGCTCACAAGGATGGTCTAACTATCTTTACAGAGCTTTACCAAGAGCTACCGAGCATTGAGGGTTCGACTGACTTATTAGACAAATGGAATCGTATCCTAGAGATTCGTGCCCAGCTCAATAAAGAATTAGAAGACGTCCGCAGTGTTGGTCAAATCGGTTCCGCATTACAGGCTGAGGTTGATGTCTATGCTGGTGGTCAAGATTACGCCCTATTAAAAAGCTTAGACGATGACATGAAGTTTGTCTTTATCGTGTCACGTGCTACCTTGCATGAAGATGTAGCAAGCGAAGGCGTTCGCTTTACTATCGCTTCCTCAGAGCACGAGAAATGTGAGCGTTGCTGGCACTATCGTGACGACGTCAATCAAAACCCTGAGCATGAGGGCATTTGTGGTCGCTGTGAAGATAATCTATATGGTGAAGGCGAGGATCGTCACTATGCCTAATCAGGCACAGCACCCAGCACAAGTAGCTAGTAGCAACAAGGCGACCGTACCATTCGGTCGCTGGATACTGCTAGCTGCTGTGCTTATCGTCCTCGATCAGATTAGCAAATGGTACTTTGAGCTAAACTTCCAATTTGCTGAGCGTCTCAATATACTGCCCTTTTTTGACTTTATCCTAGTCTATAACAAGGGTGCCGCGTTTAGCTTTCTAGCTGGTCACGGTGGTTGGCAACGCTGGTTCTTTGTTGCACTGAGCATCATTGCCAGTATTGTTATCGCAGTTTTACTAAAACGCAACTCAACAAAAACCTTATTTTGTCTCTCACTAAGCTTGATTCTTGCCGGGGCTATAGGTAACCTAATCGATAGGTTACTACTTGGTCATGTTATTGATTTTTTGCTTTTTTACTGGGGCGATAATTACTTCCCCGCCTTTAACCTAGCTGACTGCTGTATTACTATTGGTGCTGCGCTATTGATTTTGGATGAGATTATTCGTATCCGCAAAGAAAAGCAGCAAAATACCCCTCATTAAGTCAATCAATGGAGATAAAAATGGCACAACTGCTTGCTGCTAAGCATATCGTGCTCGGTCTTACCGGCGGTATCGCCTGCTATAAAAGTGCAGAGTTAACACGCCGCCTACAAGATCAAGGAGCCTCAGTACAGGTAGTGATGACCGACGCTGCTTGCTCATTTATCACACCGACCACTATGCAGGCCTTGTCTGGTAAGCATGTTTATACAGAAACACTTGACCCAACCATGGACAATAGCATGGCTCATATTAATTTGAGTCGCGAAGCAGATGCTATTTTAATTGCCCCATGTAGTGCTGACTTTATGGCTAAATTAGCGCATGGTCAAGCCGATGATCTTCTATCCACTCTTTGCTTAGCACGTGGTGACTGTCCCTTGATTATTGCCCCCGCAATGAATCGTGAAATGTGGGCTCACCCTGCCACTCAGCGCAACCTTGACACACTGTTAGAGGATGGCGTTGAGGTTTGGGGGCCTGGTGATGGCGAGCAAGCTTGCGGTGAAATTGGCTCAGGCCGTATGCTCGAAGTGCCCGAGTTAGTTGAAGAGGCAATAAGTTTTTTTACACCTAAACTATTAAATGGCCTTAAACTATTAATTACCGCAGGACCAACCGAGGAGCCCATCGATCCGATTCGGGTCATTAGTAATCGCTCTTCTGGCAAAACCGGCTATGCAATTGCAGCTGCCGCACAACGTGCTGGTGCAGAGGTGACCTTGATTTCAGGCCCTACCACCCTGGCCCGCCCCTATAAGGTGAACTTTACCCCTGTACGCTCTGCGCGTCAAATGCACCAAGCCGTAATGGTTCAAGCACCGCAGCAAGATATTTTTATCTCAGTGGCAGCGGTTGCCGATTGGTACGTAAAAAACAGTAGTGACAGCAAAATCAAAAAGACTGAAGGCGACGGATTCCCAAGCATTGAGTTTGCTCCCAACCCTGATATTTTAGCTGAAGTTGCAGCAATGGAAAAAGGTCCATGGCCTGTTGGATTTGCCGCAGAAACTGATAATTTATACGAATACGCAGAGGCCAAAAGACAGCGAAAAAACTTACCCTTAATCGTTGGCAATCTAGCTCAAGAAGTAATGGATAAGGACATAACTCGTTTTGTACTATTTGCAGACAACGGTGTCACTGAGATGCCTGCCGCAGAAAAATCTGCAGCTGCGTCGGTATTAGTCGAAGAAATTATCAAACGTTACTTTTCAAGGTAAGCGATGCAAGAATATATCGATATCTTCTTGAATTTTATTTCTGAAAATGAGGTTTGGGCTGCGCCCTTAATTGGCTTGATGGCATTCCTTGAATCTTTATTTGTGATCGGCCTCATTATGCCTGCCACCGTCATCATGATTGCTACCGGTGCCATTATCGGAGCTGACGCCCTAAGCCCAATTCCTATCCTAATTGGCGCTTCCATCGGTTGCTTTCTAGGTGACAACGTCTCCTATTATATTGGTCGTAAGACTCGTCCCAGTCTAAGACGAAGTATAATTTACCAAAAGCACCGCAATATTATTTTAAGAGCTCATTTATTATTTCGAAAATATGGTATCTACGCGGTATTTTTAGGACGTTTTTTGGGTCCCTTACGTTCTACTGTCCCAACCGTTGCGGGTATCTTGAGAGTCTCTCTCTATAAGTTTCAAATTGCCAACTTTTGCTCAGCAGTGATTTGGCCACCACTTTATATGCTACCGGGTATCTTAGTGGTGTAGCCCATGCTTGAGATAATTCAACATCTCATCGACTTTATGGAAAAGCCTCAAACTTGGGCGATCCTTGTGGTGTTTGTTAATACTTTTATAGAGTGTATTTTTATCATAGGCTTTTTTATGCCAGCTGCGACCATCTTACTAGCCGTGGGTGCACTAGTTGGCGCGAGCGATATTAACTTTTTCTTCATATCAATCGCTGCTATTAGCGGCTCTATTGTGGCTAGTAATATTTCCTATCAAATTGGCAAAAGAATCCGCCCAACACTACGCCAACGCCGTATTTATCAACGCCACCGTCGACTATTTTTATGTTCTAAAGTGATGCTTAATCACTATGGTGCCAAAGCAGTATTTTTAGGGCGTTTTATCAGTCCCTTGCGTACGACTTTATCAACCGCCGCAGGCGCTTTTAAAGTTAATCAGATCAAATTAAAAATCGCTAATGTGATCTCAAGTATGTTTTGGCCAATGACTTTTCTTTTGCCAGGCTATTTGATAGTGCATTAATTTAATTAAAAAATAGGTAATAAACATGTTAGTCAATCTAAAAATTCTTGATAAACGTATGGAAGAGCA
>CANROD010000026.1 GCA_947632105.1 uncultured Oligella sp.
AATATCCCTGATTGGCCTGAACCAGGCGTTACCTTTAGGGATATCACACCGGTCCTTCAGGATCCTGTCTGTTTTCGCTCCCTTATCGATATTTTAGTCTATCGCTATATGCGCACACGCATTGATTTAGTTGCAGGTGTTGATGCCCGAGGCTTTATAGTTGGTAGTGTATTGGCTTATGAGCTCAATCTTGGCTTTGTGCCTGTTCGCAAAAAGGGTAAATTGCCTTTTGATACCTTGATTGAGGATTACGAGCTAGAGTATGGCACCTCCTCTGTCGAGATTCATACGGATGCAGTACAGCCAGGTCAGCGTGTGCTTTTGGTTGACGACTTAATTGCGACAGGCGGTACTATGCTCGCTGCTAGTCGCTTATTGCAACGCCTAGGGGCTAATGTTGTTGAAGCCGTAGCGATTGTTGATTTACCCGATTTAGGGGGGTCAGATGCACTCAAGGACGAGGGCTTAAACGTTTATACTGTTTGCCAGTTCTAAGTTTTTTCCTCCACTAAGCCAATGAGTTTAGTGGAGGATTCTCTTGCTAGTGATTTTGATGATTCGCTAAGAACCACTTGTAACCTGGGTTATCCGTTTCATCAATGTATGGGTAGCCTAGGCTGGCAAGGAACTCTTTTAATAGCTTGTTATCTGTCTCTGGTACCTGAATACCGACTAATACATGGCCTGAATCGCCACCATTATTACGATAGTGGAATAGGCTGATATTCCAGTCAGGATTCATCTGATAGAGGAAGCTCCTCAAGGCACCGGGTTTTTCAGGAAATTCAAACCTAAACAATTGCTCATGCACAGCGAGCGGTGAATGGCCACCTACCATATAGCGTAAATGTGTTTTGGCTAAGCTGTTTTTGCTAAGGTCATGCACCCCAAAGCCGATTCCTTCGAGGTCGTGGCTGAGTGTGTCAGTTTCACTGGCATCCTGAATGGCAACGCCTAAAAAAAGATGAGCCTCTTTTGCGTCAGAAATTCGGTAGTTAAACTCGGTGACGGCTCGCTTACCTATCGCCTCACAAAGTTTTCTGAAGCTGCCTCTCTCCTCGGGAATAATCACTGCTAGCAGGGCTTCGGTCGCTTCACCGACATCAGCTCGTTCAGCCACAAAACGTAAGCGGTCAAAGTTCATATTAGCACCGCTAGTGATGGCGATAAAGGTGCCGCCTTGTACTTTGTGTTGTTGAATGTATTTTTTAGTGCCGGCTAAGGATAGAGCGCCTGATGGCTCAACGATGTTACGTGTGTCTTGGAATACGTCCTTAATCGCTGCACAAACCTCATCCGTAGAAACGGTAATAAAGTCATCTACATGGTGCTTGGTCAATTTGAACGTTTCCTCGCCAACCTGTTTGACTGCAGTACCATCAGAAAATAAACCAACCTCCGATAAATTAACCCGACGATTACGCTGTACGCTTTTAAACATGGCGCAGGAGTCTTCAGTCTGTACGCCAATGATCTTGATATGTGGCTTGAGCGCTTTAACATAAGCGGCGACACCGGCAATTAAACCGCCACCACCGATAGGTACAAAGATTGCGTCAATGTCATCGGTATGCTGTTGGAGAATCTCCATGGCCACGGTGCCCTGACCAGCAATTACATCTGGATCGTCAAAGGGATGGACAAAGGTCAGTCCCTCTTGCTTTTGTAATTCAACAGAGTGGGCATAGGCGTCAGAGTAACTGTCACCATGTAAAACTACCTCGCCGCCAAAGCGCTTAACGGCATTGACCTTCACCTCAGGGGTGGAGACTGGCATCACGATTACTGCTCTACAGCCTAGTTTTTTAGCAGAAAAAGCAACGCCTTGTGCATGATTTCCAGCAGAGGCTGCGATCACGCCACGGGCTAAAGCGGCTTTGGGTAAATGAGCCATTTTGTTGTAAGCGCCACGTATCTTAAAACTGAACACCGATTGAGTATCTTCGCGTTTTAACAAAATGGTATTGTTTAAACGAGTTGAGAGAATGGTTGCTTTTTCTAAGGGTGTTTTTTCGGCTACGTCATAAACTTTGGACGTGAGAATGCGTTTAAGATAGTTATCGATTGCCATTTGCTGCTTTTGTAGAGAGTGTTTGTAGAGTTTTGTAAAGTCGAAAATCGTAATGTTACGTTTATTTAACAGTTCAGATTATCACATCTTTAGGGAAAATAATACTAAAGGTACTGCCTTTGTTTAGCGTACTTTCTATTTTCAGTTGCGCATTGTGGCGGTGAACAATGTGCTTAGTGATAGCTAGGCCTAAGCCAGTGCCGCCTGATGCTCGCGAGCGACTTTTATCAACTCGGTAAAAACGTTCGGTTAGCCTTGGTATATCTTGTGGAGCAATGCCGAGGCCTGTATCTTGGACGCTAAACACGGCATCACCGTTAGAGTTGAGCTTCCAGCGTACATGAATGGACTCACCGTCTGGCGTATAACGAACTGCATTGGTTATGAGGTTGGTAATGGCTGAAAGTAGTTCAGTTTGATTACCAAAGACCTTGAGGTGGCTGTCAATATCATAATTAAACTGATGCTGCTCATTGGATAGGGTTTCAGCTTGTCTGGCAGCGACCTTAATTAGTGAGTTCAGAACGATCGGTTCACCATCGCTAAGTTGGCTGGACTCCAGGGTTGATAATGTGAGTAGATCCGACACAATGTCTTGCATGCGGTGTGCCTGTTCGCGCATCAATGAGCCGTATTGTTCAAGTTGCTGTTCACTTAGTGCTTGAGCAGGCAGATCATTAATCGTTTCTAAAAAGCCGATGAGTACGGTGAGGGGGGTTCGCAGTTCGTGTGACACATTGGCGACGAAGTCTTGTTGGGCGGTACGGAGCTTTTCTAAATGAGTGATATCTTGACAGAGCAATAAAAAGCCACGACTTGAGTGACGTGTTAGTTCAAAGCGTAGAATGATATTTTTATTGTTTTGAAAAGACTCCAAGATCAGCGGTTTAGTCCATTGACCGCTTTTGGCATATTGATAGAACTCTGGGTACCGCACAATATTAAAGAGATTGAAACCAATATCTCTATTCACATCAATACCGAGCACCTTAACAGCTAGCTTATTAGCCCATTCAATATGAAATTCGGGTGTCAAAGTAATAGCAGCTGAAGGTAGTGCCTGAGCGGCAGATAAAATAGTATTGCTAGTGTTTTCTAGATTTTCAATATGGCGAGTTTGTTGGCGAATATGACGGTATATCGGGTGCACAATATCCTCATAAATGCCAAGGTCTGGCGAAGGAGGTTCCGTAGGCGTATGAGCCCACCTAACGGTTGCTTTAAATCGTCGAATATCCAAGATTCTAAAAAATAAAACACTGAGAGCGTAGGGATAAACCGCCCAGCTTATTCCTAAGTGTACCTGACATATGATGAAAATTAGTGTAACTAGGACGAAGAGGATAAGCCGCGATTTAAAACGCATCAGTGCTCCGAATCGATAATATTATTAGTGAATTTTAACTGAAAATCACTTTGCTTTTGTGGTAAATCGATAGCCACTACCACGAACTGTTTCGACCATCACATCGTGTTGAGTTGCTTCTAATGCCTTGCGTAGACGGCGAATATGAACGTCCACAGTACGCTCCTCTAAAAACACATGGTCACCCCAAACTTGATCTAGTAGTTGGTTACGAGTGTATACGCGCTCTGGGTGGGTCATGAAAAAGTGCAATAGGCGGAACTCGGTAGGGCCTAAAGAGATATCATTGTCATTGCCGCTCACACGGTGTGATACTGGGTCTAAGTGTAATCCGTTAATGTAGATCTCATCGTCAGTTAGTTGTGGCGCTCGGCGGCGTAATACAGCCTTGATACGGGCCATTAGCTCTTTAGGAGAAAAGGGCTTAGTAATGTAGTCATCAGCGCCACTTTCTAGTCCCTCAACCTTATCAGTTTCTTCGCCCTTGGCTGTTAGCATGATAATAGGTACTTCCTTAGTTCGTTCGTCAGTTCTGAGTTGACGAGCCATTTGTAAACCAGAAAGACCAGGTAGCATCCAGTCGAGCAAAATTAGATCGGGTAGTTCAGCGTCAATTAAGAGCCTAGCTTGCTCTGCATCGTCAGCACGTAAAACCTTGTGGCCCGCAAAACTTAAGTTAACCGCAATCAGCTCTTGAATTGCCGGTTCATCTTCAACTACTAGAATAGTACTCGCCATAATGAAGTAAAATGTTAAAGTTATAGTTAATCGTCATTATCGATAAAAAATTATCAATGTGTTTAGTCTGTATCGTGATACTAGGCCGACACTAAGTTGAGTCCTTAGGTAGCTAGTTGACCACAGCTTTAGGGCATTGATAGCACATGATTCAATCATAACGATTGTATATGACATGTTTGTGACAGTACGAAAAGGTTAGCATGGAAACACAAAATAAAGCCCCACAAGACTCGCTAGATCAAGAGCGTGCTGAGGACTCTACAGAGCAAAGTAAATACTCCTCAGAAACACATTTCGGCTATAGCACCGTTAACGAAGATGAAAAGCAGGGGCGAGTAGCAGAGGTCTTCCACTCAGTGGCGAGTAAGTACGACATTATGAATGATTTAATGTCTGGCGGTTTACACCGCGTTTGGAAGCAATTCACTATTGGCAAGGCACGCTTACGCGAAGGTATGAAGGTGTTAGATATCGCCAGTGGTACTGGTGACTTAGCACTTGCTTTTGCTAAGCGCGTGGGTCAAAGTGGCGAGGTTTGGCATACCGATATTAATAGTTCGATGTTGGCAGTAGGTCGTGATCGTCTATTAGACAAGGGTTATTTATTACCTTCAGTGGTTTGTAATGCAGAGTATTTGCCATTTGAGGATGGTTACTTTGATTTAGTAACCGTGGCATTTGGTTTGCGCAATATGACTCACAAGGAGGTGGCGTTAGCTGAGATGTACCGTGTGTTACGTCCAGGTGGTCGTCTATTAGTATTAGAGTTTTCCAAGGTTTACAAGCCGCTCGCGCCGATTTACGATTTATATTCTTTTAATGTCCTTCCTGTGTTAGGTAAGTACGTGGCCAATGATGCCTCAAGTTATAATTACTTGGCCGAGTCTATTCGCATGCATCCAGATCAAGAAACCTTGGCAGAGATGATGAGAAATGTTGGTTTTGATCGTGTAACTTACAACAATCTGACAGTAGGCGTGGTAGCCTTACACGAGGGGCTAAAACTTTAGTGTTTTGGCTTTGTCTTACTGGTAGAAATATAACTTTTAAAGGTCAATTTATATGCGTAAACATTTTTCTCGCCTTATAACCGCTTTGACTATCGTCATTTCGACGTTTGTTACGCTCGGTTTTACTATTGATGATGCTGAAGCACGTCGTATGGGCGGTGGCTCGAGTTTTGGTCGCCAGTCTTCTAATGTTATGCAGAAGAGGGCTCCAGCTCAGGCGCCTAACGCTCAGCAAAATGCGACACCAAATGCTAGTCAAGCGACTGCTAATCGTGGAGCAACGGCAGGAGCTGCAGCACAGCGCTCAGGCTTTTCACGTTTCTTAGGTCCTCTTGCAGGTATTGCTGCAGGTCTTGGTATTATGGCATTGCTATCTAGCTTAGGGTTAAGTGGCGCCTTTTTGGAGTTCCTATCCAGTGCTGTTTTAATCGCTATTGTGATCTTTGCGATCATGTTTATAGTACGTCGTCTACGTGGTGGGCAGGCTAAGCCAGCTACTCAAGGTGCCTTTGGTGGTCAGAGCCGTCAAGCGCAGGATTTCTTTACGAATCGTCAGGGTAATGACTATAGTCAGTCACAAGCGCCAGCTCAACATACTGAATCTATTCAAGATCGTGTCGCGAGTGTCTTTAATCGTAATCCAGCGTCAGCTCCTCAACAGCCTTTTGCGGCTGATGCTACGGCGGCTCAAGATATAGCGGCTCAGCCTTTAGACCCTTCTTGGTATGTGCCAGAGGGTTTTGATATAACAACTTTCTTAACTGTGGCTAAGCAGCAGTTTGTATGTATTCAAGGCTTGTGGGACAAAGGGGACGTTGAGCAGCTTAAAGACTACTTAACGGATGATCTGGTCAGTGAGTTAAGTCCGCAGATTATTGAACGGGCCAGTCAAGGTAGTCATTCTACTGAGGTGGTGTTGTTAAATGCTGAGTTGCTTGGCATGGAGCAGGTTGCTGGCGGTCATCTAGCAAGCATACGTTTTTCTGGTATGCTCCGCGAGGAGGCTGGTCAAGAGGCATTCCGCTTTGAAGAGGTTTGGAACCTTTACAAAACAACAGATAGTGGCTGGTTATTAGCAGGGATTCAGCAGATTCCTGAGGGCTATCAATCCTAACTCAGTTTTTGACTGAGACTAATCAGTTAAAGGCTCCTTTTTTAAGGAGCCTTTTCCATTTTTATGGGCTAATAAGCTAAACTATCTTTTTTGTAATCCTACAGGGATTTTTATGTTGTCTTCCCTTTTTTCTCCAAAACTGGTTGTTGTTCGTCTTTTAAACTCTCTTCTCAAGCAGGAGCCTTGGGCTAGAGAGCGTACGCAGCAATTTGCCGGTAAAATTGTTAAGTTTCAATTGCCAATGACTTCATTGGCTTTGGTTCTTAATCAAAATGGCACGATGGAGTTGGGTGATCCGAGTGCTGTGTCTAATGTCACCGTTACCCTAGCGTCTGAGCAAATACCGGCTATTGTCAAGGAATTGAGTAATAGTGGGATAGGCACTGATGGGTTAGATGTTAAGCGTTTTATGTCCTATGTGCATATTGAAGGTGAGGCAGGTTTAGCTAATTTGGTGTCTGATTTAGCCAGAGAGTTACGCTGGGATAGGCATTATTACTTAGCCAATCTTTTTGGTCCGGTTATTACTGCTCATCTGCTGAGAACTGAGCGCTTTGTCATCGAAAAGAGTCGAGAAAATGCTGAAAACATGTTACGAATGGGTGTGGATATCTTGAGTCATGAGCAGGAGGTATTGATTGCTAAGGTGCATTTTAATGACGTAAATCGTGTGCTTAGTGACTTAGACGGGCGTATGACAAAATTAGAAAAAGCGACTAGCTCATTGGCTAAACGTGCTCCTCTTGGAGCTAAAAATGTTTAGATTTAGAGTTTTTATTGTGCTCTTTGTCATGTATAAGCATGGCTTAGAGGAGTTGTTGATTAATGCGATTCCTCAGCGTCCGTTTTTACGCCGTATCTTAAGTGTTTTTGCACGTAAAAGTAGGTATCAAGAGCCGCGGGGTGTACGTCTTAGAAAGGCCTTAGAGAGTTTAGGGCCGATTTATGTGAAGTTCGGTCAGGTGCTATCAACGCGACCGGATATCGTGCCTGTCGATATTGCACAAGAGCTTGTATACCTGCAGGATCGTGTACCACCTTTCCCCTCTGAGGAAGCGGTTGCGATTGTTGAGAAAAGTTTACGTAAGCCAGTCTCTGAGTTGTATGCAGAGTTTGAACTTGAGCCAGTTGCTTCCGCATCTGTCGCGCAAGTCCATCGTGCAGTATCTCATGATGGTAAAAAACTCGCGGTGAAAATTCTCCGTCCTAATATTATCAAGACGATTGAGAGTGATTTGGCCTTAATGCGCTCGGCAGCTTCTGTGATTCACTGGCTCTTGCCGGATGGTAAGCGTTTACGTCCCAAAGAGGTAGTGGCTGAGTTTGATAAGTATTTGCATGATGAGTTAGACCTACAAATTGAGGCGGCTAACTGCAGTCAGTTACGACGTAATTTCGAGTTAGAGGGGCGTGAGAATTTGCTTAAGGTACCAGAGGTCTACTGGTCTTTAAGTAGTAGTCGGGTCTTTACGATGGAATGGATTGACGGCGTGCCGATCAATCAGATGGAACGTCTTGATGAACTTGGGATGGATATTAAGAAGTTGGCTCGAGAGGGCGTGGAGATCTTCTTTACTCAGGTCTTTGATGATGGGTTTTTTCATGCGGATATGCATCCGGGCAATATCCTAGTGACTCAAGATATTGATACTCGGGGGCGTTATGCCGCTTTGGACTTCGGTATTGTCGGTACGTTATCTGAGTTTGACAAAAACTATTTGGCACAAAACTTTTTAGCTTTTTTTAGACGAGATTATCGTCGTGTGGCGCAGTTGCATATTGAGTCGGGTTGGGTGCCTCAAGAAACGCGTGAAGAGGAGTTGGAAGCAGCTGTGCGTGCAGTGTGTGAGCCTTATTTTGATTTGCCGTTGTCAGAAATTTCTTTGGGTGCTGTCTTGATGCGTTTATTCCAGACTTCAAGGCGTTTTAATGTTGAGATTCAGCCGCAATTAGTATTGCTTCAAAAGACGTTATTAAATGTTGAAGGGATGGGGCGTCAGCTTGATCCTGACCTTGATTTATGGAAGACCGCAAAGCCGTTTTTAGAGCGTTGGATGTATCAACGAATTGGCCCTCAAGGCGTGATAGAAAAGCTTAAAAAGGAGTCTGTGCATTGGGCACAAATTCTCCCAGAGATTCCTCGCTTAGCTCACAGTGCATTACAGCAGCAAAGTGATTTGCATTTGATATCCAAAGAGCTTAAGGAACTTCGACGTTCTCAGAGAAGAAGTCGTTCTTTACTTTATGTGATGGCAATATCTCAAGTTATTGTTGCCCTTATGGCGCTGATTTATTGGAGATAAGTTGAGATGACAATTCGCTTCGAGAATAAAATCCTCACAGTTGAGGATTGCTTGGCTTTATTGCAGTGTGATGAGATTAAGCGACCCTTGGTTTTTACTAATGGAGTCTTTGATATTTTGCATCGTGGTCACGCTAGTTATTTAGATCAGGCAGCTCAGTTAGGTGCAAGTTTAATCGTTGCGGTCAATACTGACGCGTCGGTTAAACGCCTGGGCAAGGGTGATGATCGACCGTTAAATAGTTGTGAGGATAGGCAGGCTGTCTTGGCTGCGTTGTCCAGTACCACAGCGGTAATGAGCTTTGCAGAAGATACGCCGTATGAGATTATTGAGCAGCTAAAGCCTGATTTTATTGTGAAGGGTGGGGATTATCAGATGGATCTACTACCAGAGACTGCCTTAGTAGAGAGTTGGGGAGGTAAGGCGGTTGCTATTCCATTTGAGTATGAGCGCTCGACAACCGCACTAGTCGACAAAATACGTCGCTAAAAGTAATATGCCGGTTTTAACAAACCGGCATATTTATGTACTGATGTTGTATTGCTACTAGAACTTAAAGCTTGAAGCAACTGCGCCATGTAACGGCTTAATATAGGTCTCGATGACCGACTTTTCTTCGAATGTAGCAGCATCCGTGCGCGTGATACAGTAAACGCGCATCATAGGAGCTTGACCTACTGTAATGACTAAGCGGCCACCAATGGCTAATTGGTACTTTAAAGAATCGTCTACACTGGGTACAGAGCCAGTCACCACAATAGCGTTGTACTCGTTGCTACCCCAACCAGAGCGACCGTCACCTACTTCAATCTGTACATTGTTAATGCCGGCTTGGCGGATGTTTTTCTGTGCTTGTGTTGCGATTTTAGAGTTAAGTTCAATACTTTTTACCTGAGCACAGAGGTTACTCAAAATAGCGGCCTGAAAACCACTGCCTGTACCAATTTCCAAGACAGAGTCTTCAGGATTAAGAGTAAGCTCCTGAGCAAAGAGACCTTCAAACTTAGGGCAGAGCATGGTTTCACCGGTCTTTTGACCGTCAATTTCGATTGGTACCTCAAGATCGGCAAAAGCGATGTTGTGATATGTGGGACTCATAAAGCGTGTACGATCCAGCTTAAGTAAAACGTCGAGAACTCTCTTATCTAAAACACCACAAGGACGGATCTGCTGCTCAACCATATTAAAGCGGCTAAGCTCAAGCGAACTGATAGGCTTATTCATGCTGACTCTCTATCTTAAAAATTTTTAAATATAACCTTAATTTTAACTCTTATAAACGATTTAAACTTAAGTTTTAATCCCAAGGATGGAAATGATGTAAGGGGCCGTGTCCAGAGCCTACTCCCATCTCATTTGAACGTTCGATTGCCTTGAGTAAATAGGCTTTGGCGTCTTTGGTTGCTCTGACGATATCATTATCGCGAGTAACTAGTGCACAAATAGCCGCAGAGTAAGTACAGCCTGTGCCATGGGTGTTTTTAGTATCGATGCGGGGGTTAGGTAACTCAATCATTTGGTCCCCATTAAATAGCAAATCAACTAGCTCACGATTAGGTAAATGGCCGCCTTTGAGTAGTACCCAACGTTCATCTGTGCGGTTAAAAAGTGAGTGCAGTTTTTCTGCCATAGGGTACATTTGTTTTACTGTCTCAGCCGGAGATTGCTCAATTAAAATCGCTGCTTCCGGCAGATTAGGGGTGATCATATTCGCTTGAGGGATCAATGCCTCAATTAGTGTAGGAATTGAAGAGTTGGGTAGTAGAGGGCTACCACCCTTGGCAACCATGACTGGATCTAAAATACAATGACGATGGCCTTTGTAATTACTGAGCTCGTCAGCGACGGCCTCAATGACAGGGCTTTCGCCTAGCATGCCTAACTTGATCGCATCAATTTGTACGTCATCAAATAGTGTCTTTAGCTGTAAGCGAATAAATTCCGGTGTTATCGGCATTACCCCAGTAACACCTTGGGTGCTTTGTGCGGTTAAAGCGGCAATGACACCGCAAGCGTAGGTGCCAAGTACGGTCATGGTTTTTACATCGGCTAAAACGCCGGCACCACCGGATGGATCAACTCCAGCAATGGATAAAGTACGTTGAGTCATATAGCGTAGTTTTCTTGTCTTGTATAAAATGATTCAATGGTTGTCTCAGTAGCAGCCTAGTATAAGCTAAAATATTATATTAATCTAAATCTTATAACGTCATATCACTTCGGAGGTTAGCACCGAGATGAGTAACAATAAATTACAGGAAAGTCTTGATGAGCTCGATAGGCTTATTGAGGTGATGCAAGGCGGTGCGATTATTGCAGAGAGTTTAGCTGAGGCTCGCGAGCTATATGGCGAGGAACAAATTGATGCTAAGTTCGATCAGAAAACAGAACTTATTACTGAATTAATGACTAAAAGGTTATCTGTTCCAAAACAGATTCAGCGAAAAGTTGTAAGTGGGTTATTTGAGGAATTGTCTGACGATGAGCGGCACAATCTATTACTCATGATGCGCTTAGAAAGAAGTCGTATCGAAGCGTGTAAATTATCTGAATACGATAAGGTGTTAGTTGAGGATTATAAGCATGCGGGCGTTTATCCTTATAAGTACCTGATGTCACGCAGTCACTATGAGTATCAAAAGTACGAGCTGCAGGTAGAGTTATTAAAGTTACAGTCGTGGGTGCATGAAACTGGTCAGCGTGTGATCATTGTTTTTGAAGGGCGTGATGCGTCGGGCAAGGGTGGCACAATTAAGCGTTTTTTGGAGCATTTGAACTCACATTATGTCTGTGTTGTCGCACTTCCAAAGCCAACAAAAAGAGAGAATGAGGAGTGTTACTTTCAACGCTATTTGGCGCATTTGCCTAGCGAGGGTGAAATGGTGCTGTTAGACCGCTCTTGGTACAGTCGCGCCGGTATCGAACGTGTGATGGGCTTTTGTAGTAATCAGGAGTTTGAGGATCTTATCCGTCAGGTGCCTGAGTTTGAACGTGAGTTGGTAAAAAGCGGAATTCATTTGATTAAGTTCTGGTTTTCAGTCACTCGGGATGAGCAGTTGCGACGCTTTAAGAAGCGTCAATTGCACCCACTGAAGCAGTGGAAGTTATCGGATATCGACATGGTTTCGTTAGATAAGTGGGATGACTTTACCTATGTTAAGGAACTGATGTTTCGTTACACAGAAACTGATGAAGCACCATGGGCTGTAGTTAAGTCTAATTGTAAAAAACGGGCACGTTTAGAGGCGATACGCTATGTGTTAAGTTGTTTTGATTATGCAAACAAAGACAGTCAAACTGTCGGTACAATAGATCCCCTTTTGGTAGGTCGTGCTAACGTGACGACAAAGTAATAAATAACTAGGAGTTTTTATGGAATATCAATATGACCTTTTTGTGATTGGTGCAGGTAGTGGTGGTGTTAGGGCGTCGCGCTTTGCAGCTCAAGCAGGTGCTAAAGTTGCTGTTGCAGAGACTAAAGATTTAGGTGGTACGTGTGTCAATGTAGGTTGTATTCCTAAAAAGCTATATAGCTATGCTGCTCAGTTTAATGAGGCTTTTAGTGATGCGGCAGGGTATGGTTGGTCAGTTGGTGAGACTACGTTAGACTGGGATACACTTAAAAAGAATCGCGCCCAAGAAATTTCTCGTTTAAACGGTATTTACGATGGTCTAATTAAAAACTCTGGTGCGGATCTTATTCGCGGTTGGGCCAGCATTGTAGATGCTAATACAGTAGAGGTTGATGGTCAACAGTACACTGCTAAGTTTATTTTGGTAGCTCCTGGCGGTTGGCCGAGTGTGCCGGATGTACCGGGTAAGGAATTTATCATTACGTCAAATGAGGTCTTTGATTTAGCTCCTTTTCCTAAACGCTTCCTGATTGTTGGTGGTGGCTATATTGCATGTGAGTTTGCTTCTATTTTTAATAGTTTAGGCTCTGAGGTTACGCAGCTCTATCGCGGTGAACAGGTACTGCGCGGTTTTGATCAGGATGTACGAGAGCATATCAGTGCTGAGATGCTCAAAGCAGGTGTTGATTTACGAGTCCAAACAGAGATCACTGCCATTGAGAAGATTGGTGAGCGCTATCAGGTTCAATTGAATAATGGTGGGTCGGTTGAGGTAGATGCAGTGATGTATGCGACAGGTCGCTCGCCTAGAACTGAGGGCTTGGGCCTAGAAAATGCCGGCGTTGAGTTAGGCGATAAAGGGGAGATCAAGGTCGATGAAAACTATCGCACTAACGTTTCTTCAATTTTTGCTTTAGGTGATGTGACTGACCGTGTTCAGTTGACACCAGTAGCAACAGGTGAAGCGATGGTGTTGGTAGACTATTTATTTGCTGAAGGCACGCATAAGCTCAGCTATGACTATATTCCAACCGCGGTCTTTACTCATCCTAATATCGGTACAGTAGGTTATACCGAGGAGGAAGCTCGTACCAAGTTTGGTGAGGTGGTGATTTACCGTTCAGAGTTTAGATCATTAAAGCATACTCTCAGTGGTAATACGGCTCGTACCTTGATGAAGTTGATCGTCGATAAGGCGAGTGACAGAGTAGTCGGTCTGCATATGGTTGGAGATGACGCTGGAGAAATTACGCAAGGCTTTGCAGTAGCGATTAAGGCGGGTGCTACCAAAGCAGACTTTGATAGTACCATCGGTATTCACCCGACGGCTGCTGAAGAGTTTGTCACTATGCGTCAGCCTGTGAATAGTTAATACTGACTATAAAAAGGGTTTTTGAATGAGAGAAGATGCTCTAGAGGTACTAGAAAGTTTGGGCCTTGCTGGTAATCCATTAGTAGTAAAAATTATCATTATTTCGTGGATTTTATTCTTAACGACGGTTTATTATTTTTTTATTAAAACGGTTGTTGATCGTGGTTTTAGACGTCTTTTACAAAAATTTAAAGGTTCTTTTTTCCCTATTCTAGGACAGTCCAACACGCTCTACTATTTTTATCTGATGACTGTGGTGATAGTCTTCAGGGAGCTTGTTGAGATTTTATTGACAGTTGATGATAAGTTACAAAGTCTTAGCGAGACGGTTACTGGTATTTTTATACTGATCTTCTTTGCTTTTTCTCTCGCATCCTTTATTGATGTGCTTGGACGCTTAGCCCAGCGCAATAAGAAGTTATCAGAGTTACCGATTCAAGGCTTTCAGCAGTCACTTAAATTGCTATTGTCTGTGATCTTCATCATCTTAATCATTTCAACAATACTGGGACAGTCACCAGGTATCGTGATTAGTGGTTTTGGTGCGATGACTGCCGTGTTGATGTTGGTGTTCCAAGCACCTATTATGGGCTTTGTAGCAGGTATTCAATTATCAGCTAACCGTATGCTGAAAGTCGGTGATTGGTTAGAAATGCCAAAGTATGGCGCTAATGGTGATGTGATTGAGATGGGTATTACCACCGTTAAGGTTCAAAATTTTGATAAAACAGTGACGACTATTCCTACCTCAGCCTTGATTACGGATTCCTTTATTAATTGGGGAGGTATGATTGATTCTGGTAGCCGTCGTATTAAGCGTCAAATCTTTATTGATATTAACAGTATCCGTTTTGTGACTGAGAAAGAAATTCATGAGGTGAGTAGTAGTCGTCGCTTAAGTGATTACTTGATTAGTAAAAATAAGGAAATTTATGAACATAACAAAGGTATTGAGATAGAGGGGCCTGCAGGTTTTTTAGATCAACGAAGAATGACAAATATTGGTACCTTCAGGGCGTATATTGTGGCCTATTTAAAGCAGCACCCCCGTATTAATACGAGTATGAGCTTAATGGTACGTCAAATGGAGGCGACTTCTCAAGGTGTGCCATTAGAGATATATTGTTTTACGGACACTACAGTCTGGGCAGAGTATGAGGGCATACAGAGTGATATTTTTGATCATATTTTTGCCATTGCACATTTTTTTGATTTGCGTATTTTTCAAACTCCTTCAGGTTATGATTGGCGTTATGCTGCTGAAAAGACATTTAAGCAGGCTCCTACTGATAGTGATAGAGAATCCGCTTAGTATCTGATTTGACCGTTTTTTATCTTTTTAAAAGCTCGCCGACTTATTGGTGGGCTTTTTTTATGACTATTTTTAGTCCACTCTCCATAAACTAGGATAAATCCTAGCTTGTGACAAAAGTAAGTGGTCGGTACAGTGGTACTTCATAAAGTAATAAAAAAACCACCAGAGGAGACTCATGATTATACGAATAATAGATTCGATAAATGAAGTCATAGGTAGAGTGATTTGTTGCATAGCGGTTGTTTTTGCACTAATTATTATCTATGAAGTCTTTATGCGGTACGCATTGCATCAACCCACTCGCTGGGCATTTGACGTCAGTAAGCAGCTTTATGGTTTTTATTTTATAATGCTCGGCGCCTATGCTCTTAAATATCAAGCCCATGTACGGGTAGACTTAGTAACTCAGCACTTGTCTCCAAAGACATTAAAGTGGGTAGAGCTAGTTGGCTATATTGTCTTTTTCTTTCCTTTTAGTTGGGTGTTTTTGACTCGTAGTTATGAGTTTGCTATGCGCTCTTTAGCACAAGCAGAAACAACATACGGTGCTGTACAGTTGCCGGTTTACCCATTAAAAATTTCGATGGTTGTTGCTGCGGCTCTTTTGTTCTTGCAAGGAGTAGTCGAGGTGCTTCGTATTCTTTTCAGAGATACAAAGGAAAGTCCAAACCATGTCAGCTGAGTATATTGCATTAATTATGGGTGGCCTATTAGTAATAGGCCTGTTTATGGGGCATCCCCTTGCCTTTGTGCTCGGTGGGGTCGCTGTATTAGGTGCCTTAATCGCTGGCAAACCGATGGTCCTAGGTATTGTGATTAATCGTATTTATGGTGATGTATTAGATAACTACACCTTAATTGCGATACCACTCTTTATTTTAATGGCGAGGTTTTTGTCAGACTCTGAGGTCACGGATAAGATGTTTGAGGCACTGCGGCATTTGATGTCAAATGTGCGTGGTGGCTTGGCACTTGCGGTCGTTTTTTTATCTATCTTGCTAGCAGCAACGACTGGTATTATCGGTGCTTCTATTACAGTTACCGGTATGATGGCGCTCAGACCGATGCTTAATTATGGCTATAGTCCAAGGCTGACGACAGGGGTGATTGCTGCCTCAGGTTGCTTGGGGATTTTAATTCCACCGTCAATTATGCTAATTTTGATGTCGAGCTACTCACCGTTATCCATTGGTGAACTGTTTGCCGGCGCCTTAATTCCTGGTGTTTTACTTGGTTTACTGTATGCCGTTTGGGTCGTATTTGTAGCTTGGCGTGACCCTGAGGCTGCACCGTCGGTACAACCTGAGGAGCAGATTTCCAAGGCTGCTTTAGCTAAGATGTTGATAGTTGAGGCAGTGCCGCCGATTTTATTGATTCTTGGTATTTTAGGATCGATGCTCGTGGGTATTGCAACAGCAACAGAGGCCTCAGCGATTGGTTGTTTGCTGTCTTTTATCTTCGTAGTCCTTCGTGGTAAGTTCCGTTGGAAGATGTTCTTTAGCGCGCTGTATGAGACAGGTCGAACCTCTGCCATGATTCTATACATTGTTGTGGGGGCGACGGCTTTTACCGGTGTGTTTAATATTACTGGTGGGCTAGGTGCCGTTCAGGACTTGATGCGTAGTTTAGACATGGCACCGTGGCTATTGATTATCGTAATGTTATTTATCGTGTTTATCCTTGGTTGTTTCTTGGATTGGACCGGTATTGTCTTGCTTTCTTTCCCAATTCTATTGCCTCTTGTATCTGAGATGGGGATTAGCTTGTTGTGGTTTGTGGTGTTGGTTGCGGTGCTTTTACAGACCTCCTTCCTGACTCCTCCATTCGGCTATGCCTTATTCTATTTGAGGGCAATTACACCTAAATCTGTTCCAACCATTGAGATTATTAAGGGAGTCATTCCTTTTATTTTCATAGTTGTTTTTATGTGCATTTTAATTGCAATCTTCCCGGGGCTAATCACTTGGTTACCTGAGGTGCTGTACGGGGCTAATTAACGAGGAGACGTTATGTCATTATTAAAAAAATCAGTACACGTATTAGTAGGAACCGCTATTTTTGGCGCTGCGAGTTTTGCTCAAGCAGCACCGCAAAAGTGGACAATGACCAGTACATGGCCAGCTTCTATTGAGTTAATTGAGGCTGATAAAAAATGGGTTGAATTGGTCAATAAGCTGGCTGGTGACGAGCTGCAAATTGATTTCTTTGAAGGTGGGGCTTTAGTGCCAAGTGGGGAGGTGTTTGGTGCGGTAGAGTCCGGTACGATTGAGGCTGGTGGTGATTGGCCAGGTTATTGGGCAGGTCGTAACCCTGCATTCTCACCATTAGCCACTCATACTAGTTTGTTTAATGCGATCGATTATGCAAACTGGATTCAAGAGTGGGGTGGTGCTGAAATTTATAATGAGATTTTTGGTAAGTACGGTATGGTTTATTTGCCATTCAGTATTACTAATAGTGAATCAGGTTTCCGTACTGTGATGCCAGTTCGTAACCTAGAAGAAATTCAAGGTAAGCGTTTACGTCTTTCTGGGTTGGAGCAGGGGCAGGTACTAGAAAAGATTGGTGGTACCCAAGTTTCAATGGCAGGTCAGGAGCTTTATCAATCGCTTGAGCGTGGTGTAATTGATGGCGCTGAGTTCTCTACACCTAGTGTTGATGTTTCCGCAGGTCTGCATCAAGTGACTGGGCATTGGAGTACACCAGGGTGGCACCAATCAGCTTCTGTGTTTGGTGTCATGATTAATAAAAAAGCTTGGGATGCTTTATCACCTGAAACTCAGGAGAAACTTAAAATTGCCGCTAATGCGACGATGATGTGGGGTCTAACCAACTCAGAGAAGCAGGCGACTGTCGGGGTTCGCACTTTCCAAGATGCTGGTGTTGAGATTCACCGTTTTAGTGATGAGGACTTAGAAAAGATTCAGGAAGTGACCAATGAAGTGATGGTTAATGTTGCTTGCAGTCACCCTGATGCAGCTAAGGTTTATGCGAGTCAGTTAGAGTACTTAGCAGATTACAGCGATTGGCGTGATATCGCGACACCATATAATCTTGGTCGTCAGATTAACGGTCCTGACTTAGAAAAGATTAAGGCTTGCATGGAGTAGTTTGTAGGATTTAGTTAGAACTTTAGTTAAAAATAGGGTGCCTTTTACGGGAGACACCCTATTTTTTAGTAGATCACCACAAGTCGTTATAGATCTTGAGCATCTCTTCTTTGGTCGGAATACGTGGGTTATTGTTTGGTGAGCCAGAAGCGAAGGCTTGCTCGACCATGGTGGTTACGACACGATCAAACTCCGCTTTATCAGCTCCAAACTCCATGAGTGTTGGGACTTGCAATTCGGCATTAAGCTCTTTGAGAAATTGGATAAGCTTTATATTGGCTTTAGCAATACCATCCTCTTCAGTTGCTACACCCATCGCAACGGCGCATTCAGCGTAGCGATCGGCTGCAAGAGGGATTGAAAACTCAGTGACAGAAGGTAGAAGCATGGCGTTAGAAAGGCCGTGTGGCACATGGAAAAAGGCGCCGATAGGGCGGCTCATGCCATGGACTAGGGCAACCGATGAGTTACTAAACGCGATACCTGCAAGGGTTGCTCCCAGCATCATTTTTTCACGTGCTTTTTCATTAGAGCCGTCATGATAGGCTGTCTTAAGATTAGGCCCGATTAAACGTAGTGCAGCCAGTGCTTGTTGGTCACTGTAAGCATTACGCTTTTGGCTGACATAGGCCTCAATAGCATGGCACATGGCGTCAATGCCAGTATCTGCCGTGGTTCGTGGTGGCACAGTGAGGGTGAGGTTGTAGTCTATGACTGTCGCGACAGGCATAAAGGCGATGCCTACACATAAGAGCTTTTCATTGCTGCTCTCATCAGTAATAATGGTAAATCGAGTGGCTTCAGAGCCGGTACCTGCTGTAGTGGGTATGGCAATAATTGGTAGGCTTTCTTCGTTCACAATACGAGGAAACTTATAGTCACGAATGACTCCTCCAAACTTACCGAGAATGCCGATGGCCTTCGCACTATCAATGGGGCTGCCACCACCTAGGGCAATGATGCCGTCATAGTCTCCCTCTTGGAGCATCTTGACGCCATTCATAATAGAGCTATCGGTAGGCTCCGGAATAGTGTCGTCATAGACCTCGCAACTAATGCCATGAGGGCCTAAAATATCTTTTATTTTTTGTATATAGCCTAGCTGAACCATCATTTTATCGGTCACGATAAGTGCTTTGTTGACACCTAAAGATTGCAAAATGCCTGGGAGCTTGTCGCAGGCGTTTTTACCGATTTCCATGATGCGAGGCAGAATAATGCTACTAGACATGGTTGTCTCCTGATTTTAAGTTGTTTTTGTATTTTTATAGTGCAAGCTTTTTTAGTTCTTTGCGAATGATTTTGCCGGTGGTGGTCATTGGCAATTCATCTAAAAAGTGAATTTGTCTTGGGTATTCATGTGCAGCAACCCTCGTGCGTACATGGTCTTGCAGTGACTTTTTAAGAGCTTCATTTGCTTTAAAACCCTCTTTAAGCACTATAAAAGCAGTCACAATCTCAGTGCGCTCTGCATCCGCTAAACCAACGACTGCTGCCATGCTGACTGCCTCATGACTAAGTAAACCATCCTCAATCGGGCCAGGGCCAATGCGGTAGCCGGCGCTGGTAATCACATCATCGTCACGACCTACGAAGAAAATATAGGATTCATCATCCATGACCCCCCGATCTCCTGTCAGTAAGTAATCACCTCTAAACTTAGCTGCAGTGGCGCTAGGATCATTCCAATAGTATAAAAACATGACAGGGTCCGGTCTTAAAACAGCGATATCTCCCTCAGAGCCTGTTGGCACTGGTTGACCGCTCGGATCGATGATGGCGACGTGGTGACCGGGCGCTGCTTTACCCATACTGCCTGCCTTAGGTTCAAATTCAGCAGCACAGCTGGAGACGATCATATTGCACTCGGTTTGACCATAGAACTCATTGATTGTGATGTCCAGATTGTCGCGCCCCCATTGGAATAGCTCCTTACCCAGGGTCTCACCGCCACTAGCAATGGAGCGAAGCTTGAGTCGTGGCCATTTGCTACGTGGGTGCTCAATAAAACGCAGCATTTTTAAGGCGGTAGGGGGTAAGAAGGTATGAGTGATTTGATGCTTTTCCATTAGTTCAAAAGCATCTTCAGCGTTGAATTTGCTGGCTCGGGAGGCGACTACGGGTCGACCGTGGTGCCAAGCCGGTAATAGTAAATCAAGTAGGCCACCAATCCAGGCCCAATCCGCTGGTGTCCAAAACACAGCATCATCACTGTCCATCTCATTATTATGAGAGGTGGCGACACCGGGTAAGTGTCCTAAAAGAATGCGTTGTGCATGACAAGCTCCCTTAGGTTTGCCAGTCGTACCGGAAGTGAAAATAATTAGGGCAGGGTCATCGGCTAGTGTATTAACTACCTCAAACTCGGTAGATTGCGCTGCTAGCTCAGACCAAAAAGACAGATGATTGTCGCTACTGTGCTCTCGATTGACATTAAAGATGGTTTTTAGACTGGGTGTTTCATCACGGATAGCAACTAGCTTTTCGAAGCCGTCATCATCTGTGATGAGGGTTTCGATGTTGGCATGACCGATTCTATAGCTTAATGCGTCTAAACCAAAAAGAGCAAAGAGGGGTACAGCCACTGCACCCAATTTATAGGTAGCTAAATGAGCAACTCCCGTGGCTAGGCTTTGGGTGAGTAGAATACCGACCCTATCACCTTTTTTAACCCCTGCCGCTTGTAGGGCATTAGCCAATTGATTGGAGTAGTCTTTTAGCTCATCAAAACTATAATGCCTAGTTTCGCCAGAGCTCTCCTCAATTAAGGCTAGTCGTCCGCTGCCATCGGCCCAACGGTCACAAGCACCTATTCCAATATTATATTGTGTAGGAATTTGCCATGTGTAATTGCTCATTTAGGACTCCTAGCGACGTTGATAAATCACAAAATCAAAATCGTAATCGTTGTCTATAGGTTGTGGTTGACGACTGACTTCCTTCCAAATAGTTGTATCAATTTCAGGAAAAGAGGTGTCACCCTCAATGGT
>CANROD010000027.1 GCA_947632105.1 uncultured Oligella sp.
CGGTCTAAAAATTACTGAAAAGGGACGTATTTTTACCCGTAATATCTGTATGACCTTTGACCTCAGAATGTTGAGAGATAAGCCTGAAACACGCATTTTCTCAATGACGGTATAGGCAGATTTAGACAAATGACCCTAATTCCAGAAATTAAACCTCAGCAATCGATTGAGCTACTTAAAGCGCTACACATTTTGACGCGTGACGGTAAGCTCAATCAAGACAGCCGTCGTAAGTTAAAACAGGTATATCACCTCTACAACTTTATTGAGCCACTGATGCTCAAGGTATTAAACGAGCAAAAGCAACTAACCTTGGTTGACCATGGCGCTGGCAAGTCTTATCTAGGTTTTATTCTCTATGACCTGCTACTAAAAGAGCATCCTCAAGCTCATGTTTATGGCATTGAATTTAGAGAGCAGTTAGTAAAAAGCTCTCAAGAATTAGCGGCAAAGCTGGGATTTTCTGATGGTATGAGCTTTGAAGCCATGAGTGTTGAGGAGGCCATGGAGTCCACTAGCATCCCGGCTAAGGTCGACATCACGACGGCTTTACACGCCTGCGATACGGCAACGGACGACGCAATTCGCTTTGCCTTAGAACGTCAATCCAAACACATTGTGCTCGTGCCCTGCTGCCAAGCCGAGGTAGCGGCTCATATGCGTCAAAATAAAAATGCCACAATCAAGGAAAGCAGTCTTTCTGAAATCTGGCGCCACCCTATTCATACGCGCGAGTTTGGCAGCCATATCACCAATGTACTACGTTGCCTACAGCTTGAAGCGCATGGCTATCAGGTCACAGTGACTGAGCTAGTCGGTTGGGAGCACTCGATGAAAAACGAACTGATTATTGCTCGTAAAGTGGCTAAGTATAAGAAAAGTGCCCGTGAGCGACAACTAGCGATTATGCAGGAGCTCGGTTTAGAGGGAATGACTGAGCGTTTTTCTTATTGATTTTTTTCCAATTCACCCATAACATCATCGTAGCAGTACATTAAAATAATCTTTTAAATTAATAGAAAGCCAATCAAAAGGATGCTCCCATATGTCTAGTATTGAACGTAAACAAACTGGCCCATTAATGTCTAAAATCGTCATTAACAATGGCACCGTTTATTTATCTGGTATCGTGCCTACGCCAGAAGCTGAAGGCAAGGATATCACGACACAAACACAAAGTGTTTTAGAGCAAATTGAGGCCCTACTCAAAGAAGCAGGGACTGATAAAAGCCGTTTATTAACTGCACAAATTTGGTTAAGTGATATTGAAAATGACTTTGCCGCTATGAACGCTATCTGGGGTGAGTGGTTAGACCCTAACGGCGTTCCTACTCGCGCTACTGTTGAGGCTAAGCTAGCACGCCCAACGGTTAATGTTGAAATTCAGGTTACTGCTACACTGTAAGTCTATCGCTATTTCATGGCGTTTTAAAGGGACCGAAGATTAGCTTCTTCAGTCCCTATTTTAATGTCTGGCAAAACAGCTGATTAGCAAACTAGCTTCAAACCGTCCTTAGCTATCTTAACGTACGATGGTAAGTCTACAGCTTGAGTGCTCTCTAGCCAACGATCCATCTCATGAGAAATATGTGTAAATATCATCTCCTCAACATCTAGCTTTTCATAGATAGCGAGCGCAGTATTTACATCGTTGTGATTCCGAGGACTTGTATCTCTAGGTGGGTGACTACAATCCACAATACAATACTTTAATGGTATGTCTGCTAAAAAATCACTAGTTTCTGATGGTAACCCCACCGTATCGCATAAATAGGCCAGACTCCCCTCATCACTTTTAAATACATAACCAAAGCACATTTTAGAGTGCTGTAAAGGCACGGCAATAATCTCTACGTCTTCTATATGACGTGACTCAAAAGCCTGCCATGGCTGTGAAAAATCTAAAATCCCCGGATGCTTATATAAATCAGCAAAACCCTCAGGATCTGGAGGTCCCCAAACAGGCAAAGACCTATTTACCCCCCAACGCAAATGCAATAAACCTTGTGCATGATCCGCATGATAGTGTGTCTGTAAAATACCCGTTAATTGCACACTGGGGAAAAGCTCAGCCAAATCAGTGCGACCTGCATCAATCAGCCATAGCTGATCAGCTATTCGCAAGAGGGCACTACTTGGTCTACGAATATAGTGCTTAAGGCAACGCGCTCTCACGCAAGCAAAACAATCACAGTTATATACAGGCACTTGCCCAGCATCCCCAGTTCCCAAGAACTCCAAGCTAAATGTCATTTGCGCCCCCATAACAACCGTTTAAACATAGCCTAAAGCCAACAACTTTTGACGTAAACTATCCACCGTATCGCTTAAGTCGCCAGAGTTATCAATCAACCAAAAATCAAAGCCCAAAGAATCAACTTGATGCCGTAATTCTTGCGCCATCAAATGATTACGCTCTAAGCGCAACTCAATTTCTTCGACTGTTTCACGCCCCCTAGCCAATAGTCGCTGACTCAACAATTCATTAGGCGTTTGCACCAAAACCAAAATCGCTTGAGGATACTTTTCAATAACTTGTGGCCAATACTCTCTAGACCCATTCACGAAGACCAATTCGCCATTATGTAAATGCTGATCTAACTCTTTTTTAATGCCGTATGCTAGGCCATTGGCGCGCCAAACCAGCGCAAATGCTGTCTCAGACTCTAGCCGTTGAAACTCACTCTCACTAATTAGCTCCTCATCATCAACATCTAGACCATGACAACGAGTGACTACTCGCTTCATCACTCGGTATTGATTGGGCATCTGCACGGATAGCTCTCGCAAGATACTATCCTTACCACTACCGGAAGGGCCAACCAAATAAATTAGCTGTCCACCCATCAGAACACTCGCTTACCCTGTCGCCAAACCTTATTAATCACAAACTGATCACCAACCTCCTTAACATCGATCATATCTGCTCTTAAGCCCTCTTTAATCTGGCCTCTATCAGTTAGATTGACTGTTTGAGCTGGATTCAAGGTCACCGTTGCAACCGCCTGTGCAAGCTCATAACCATCTTCCATCGTCGCCAGCTCTTTAACTGCTCGCAATAAACTGGACGGATAATAATCACTCGATAAAATACCTAATACATTTTTACGAGCTAAATCAGCAGCGGCAATATTACCCGAGTGTGAGCCTCCGCGGACTATATTTGGCGCTCCCATTAAGACTTTTAAGCCTAATTCATGACTACGCACTGCGGCAACTTCTGTGGTTGGAAACTCAGCAATTCTCATGCCTAAACTAGCTGATTCCTCCACATGCTCTAAGGTCGCATCATCATGGCTAGCAATAGCAATTTTCTTATCATGACAAATAGCGACTATTTCTTTACGGAAGGAGTCGCTATATTTTTGACCATTCACCTCTTGGCGAGCGATAAAGTCCTCCATCTCCTGATCACTCAGGTGATACTTACCTTGATAGTATTCACGATACTTCTCATACTTCACAAACTGACGTTGCCCTGGCGTATGGTCCATCACAGACACTAAACGTAAAGCAGGATGCTCCACAACTAATTGATTAAACATGTTGAGTGTTTGGTCATGGCTAACTTCACAACGCAAATGCAGAAAATGCTCGGTTCTTAACACATCATCCGCAGCCGCCAACTCTATCGCTTTAATCATATGAGGCAGTTGCTTCAAGCGCTTTTGCTTAGGATCGACATCACCAATTGATAAAGCATCAAATACGGTTGTGATACCAGAACTAATTAATTGGGCATCATGAGCCAAAGCAGCAGAAACTGAGGGCCATTCAACCCCTGGACGGGGATTCATAAAGCGTTCTAAGTTATCAGTATGCAGCTCAACAAAGCCGGGCATTAAATAACTACCATCCAAGTCTTGAGCATTGGGAAGTGAACTAATACCTTCACTCACCTCCTTGAACACCCCATCCTTAACAACGACCGTTCCTCTAATCACTTCATCAGCTAACACCACGTTAGCATTGGTATAAATACGTTCAACTTGCATTACTTAACCCCACAGTACTTAACTCAATATAACGGTCCATCACTATTTCTCGTGCTTCTACATCATGGAAAATTCCAATAACGGCAGAGCCTGCATCCTTTGCTTCTTTAATCAGCTCCAACACAACCTGTCTATTTTTATTGTCTAAAGAAGCTGTCGGCTCATCTAACAACATAATTGGCCAATTAACAATAAAGCTACGAGCAATATTAACCCTCTGTTGTTCACCTCCTGAAAAGGTTCCGGGCGCTAAACTCCATAAGCTAGAAGGAACCGCCAAACGGGTTAATAACTGCTCTGCGCGTTCTTGTGCTGCTTGATGACTCCAGCCCCTTAATAGAGCTGGCTCCATCACGACATCCAAGCAACTAACACGCGGAATAACTCTCAAAAACTGACTTACATAACCTATTAACTCTTTGCGTACCATCATCACGGTACGAGGATCGGCACCGACCATTTCAATGTATTTATCATCCTTAAGAAACTGAATACTGCCGCTAGCCGGTAAATAGTTTCCATAAAGAGTTCGTAATAAGGTAGATTTTCCTGTGCCGGAAGGACCATTTAAAATGACACATTCACCAGCCCCCACCTCAAAGCTAATATCCTTAAGCACCTTTAAAACAACCCCTTGCTGTTGGTGCAAAGTGAAAGTTTTATCCAAGCCACTGACTTTAACTAACGTTTTCATAAACACTCCTAAGGCTGTAGAACAGAGGACACAAGCAATTGAGTATAGGGATGCTGTGGGTCATCTAATACTTGATCAGTTAAGCCTGACTCGACAATCCGTGACGCACGCATCACTAACAGGCGATCTGCCAATAAACGAGCAACCGCTAAATCATGGGTCACGATAATCACGGCTAAATCCAACTCGCGTACTAAACCTCGTAGCAAATCCAATAGACGCGCCTGCACAGACACATCCAAACCTCCTGTTGGCTCATCCATAAAAACTAAACGCGGGCTTGAGACAAGATTACGGGCAATTTGCAAACGCTGCTGCATACCACCAGAAAAAGTTCTAGGTAAGTCATCGATTCTGTGTTTATCGATTTCAACCTCTGTAAGCCACTCTGTTGCTTCTTGACGAAGCTGCCCATAGTTTCGAACACCTTGTGCCATCAGGCGCTCACCCACATTTGCACCCGCAGAAACACCCATTCTTAAGCCATCTCTGGGATTCTGTTCAACAAAACCCCATTCTGTACGTAATAAAGTTCGTCGTTGCGCTTCGGTACAACTGTACAAATCAACTAGACCCAATTCAGGTGTGCAATAAGTAATATCTCCTGATTGAGGGAAGGTTCTTCCCGACAACACACTCAGTAAGGTTGACTTACCCGAACCAGACTCCCCAACGATACCTAGCACCTCGCCTGGGTATAAGTCAAAAGACACATCCTGGCATCCTTTGTTAGGACCAAATAAATGGCTAATATTATTTACACTCAACAAAGGTTGAGCGTTCAGAACGTCCAAATCAATTGCTTGCTTACTCAACATATTCACCACTACTACTCCTGTTCCGATATGCGCTGAGAACAATAATCTGTATCTGAACAAACGTAGGCTCTAGTACCTGTGTCGTCAGTCACAATCTCATCTAAAAAGGAATCCTTGCTGCCACAAATGGCACAAGCCCCTTCCCATTTTTGTATTTCAAATGGGTAATCCTCAAAATCCAAACTCGCTACCTTGGTATAAGGCGGCAACGCATATAAGCGCTTCTCTCGACCAGCACCAAATAGCATTAAAGCCGGACTTAAATTCAGTTTTGGATTATCAAACTTGGGAATGGGGGATGGGTCCATCACATAGCGATCATTAACCAGTACAGGATAAGCATAGGCGGTAGAAATATGCCCGTACTTAGCGATATCCTCATACAACTTCACATGTATCACCCCGTAATCATTCAACGCATGCATGGCTTTGGTTTCAGAGTCAGAGGGCTCAATAAAACGCAAAGGTTCAGGAATAGGCACCTGAAAAACCATGATTTGATTTTCTCTTAAGTCAAACTCAGGAATGCGGTGGCGAGTCTGAATAATCGTGGCATCCTCTGTACGCTCAGTTGTTTCGACTCCTGCAGTGTTAGCGAAGAAGCGACGGATAGACACAGCATTGGTTGTATCATCTGCTCCCTGGTCAATCACTTTAAGTACATCTTCCTGACCGATCACTGCTGCAGTCACCTGAATACCACCTGTTCCCCAGCCATAGGGTAATGGCATTTCTCTACCACCAAAAGGCACTTGATAACCGGGAATGGCAACCGCTTTTAAAAGACTACGACGCAGCATTGCTTTTGTTTGCTCATCTAAATAAGCAAAGTTATAGCCCTTTGTTTCACTCTCTTTTTGTTCAACAACAGATAAACTCATCACTTCACCTCCCCATCCATCGCGTTGGCGTCTTTACGCATTTTTCTGATTAGATCTAACTCAGCTTGGAAATCGACATAATGAGGTAACTTCAAGTGTGAAACAAAACCTGCCGCCTCCACGTTGTCGCAATGCATTAATACAAACTCTTCTTCCTGAGCAGGAGAGGTTATTTCCTCACCCAACTCTGGACCACATAACGCTCTATCAACTAAAGCCATGGTCATTGCCTTACGCTCGTTATAGCCAAAAGCCAATCCATAACCTCTGGTGAATTGCGCAGGCTCCGTTTTAGAACCCATAAATTGGTTAATCATTTCACACTCGGTTAACTCAATTTCACCCACACAAATAGCAAAACCCAATTCCTCTGGTTCAATCCAAAGCTCAACAAAACCGATACGAACTTCACCCGCAAATGGGTGAGTTCTGCCATAGCCTCGCTGCGTCGAATAAGCTAAAGCCATCATAAATCCCTCGTCACCTCGCGCTAATATTTGCAAGCGTTGCTGACGATTAGTCGGAAAATCCAAAGACTCACGAGTAATATCAGGTACCGTACCGTTAGCCGGTTTTTCCGAGATCACTAAGCCCTCTTTTTCCAACATTTTCAAGACATGAGGGCAAGACTCTATTGCCTCATTTTCAGGCTCAGATAATACTGGCAAACTTGCTTCCTCTTCCAATAAACTAAAATCCAGCAAACGATGGGTATAGTCAAAGGTTGGACCCAACAACTGCCCTCCCGGCAAGTCCTTATAAACCGCTGAAATACGGCGTTCAAGCTGCATAATTGAGGTATCTAAAGGCAAAGAATCGACAAAACGTGGTAGGGTCGTACGATACGCTCTTAATAAAAAGATGGCTTCTAGTAAATCCCCCGCAGACTGCTTAATCGCTAGCGCAGCCAATTGTGAATCATATAAAGACCCCTCTGCCATCACCCTAGACACAGCTAAAGGCAACTGCTCTTGGATTTGCTTAACAGTGAGTTCAGGTACAGCTTGATCGCCACGACGTTTATGCGCTAATAAACTATGTGCATGATCAATTGCTTTCTCACCACCTTTAACGGCAACATACATAACTTACTCCCCACTCCCTTGTGCTACCTGTACCAATGTTGTACGTGGCAGACCTAGCACTCTATCCTTAGCTACAAAAAACACATCAATACCACGTGGAAAAGCAGTTTTTTGTGCTCTAATCGACCAAAACTCAGCATCGATATCTAAATTAACAAGCCGTTGCTCCAAAATGCCTGGCCCAGACCACATCTGCTGAGCTCCTGTATCTAAGTCATTCTTTTGCACAATGGCCGTACAAGAAAACTCAGGGTCTCGATCAGTCCCTACATTTAAACGCTTTATATAGCCAATTTCCTCTTCACATAAAAAGGCAAACAGCGCTTGCTCAGGCTCATCAACTATTTGACAACCCGTATGAAAGCTCAGGTTTTGCTGAATTTTAGAAGATGATAGCGCTGGACTTAACCACACCGGTGTACTGCTATCAAGCAAGGTCAATGCCATTCCATAACCAGCCTGACATAGCTCCGCTAAGGAGTCAGTTCGATCTACGCAATGACTTAAGCCCGGCTCAGATAAACTCTTTAATAAAACTCTAAACACATGTTGGGAGTCCGCGACCGAATCCGCAAAAGCGGGTACTAACTCGTAAGAATTCATCCTTTATTCCCCTCTTACCATGGTGAAAAACTGCACTTTAGAACCAGCAATCTCTTGCTCTCGTTGATTGCGACGCTGCACTTGTTCCTGCTCCAAAGGACTAATAACTTTTTCAAACCAATAGTCTCCTTCAGCGCCTTGCAACAAGCCATCCACTAGGGCGGCAAGCTCAGCATTTAATAAATCCCGACCTAAGAGGTAGCTGTAACCTAGCGCACCATCAGCCATTTTGACTACACAACGTGTCACGACTACCTCTCCCAGGTTAAAAGGCTGGCCATTGCCTCCTGCCGCTCCTTTAGCCATCACCATGCCTGCTTCCGGCTGTCGAATGACGCTATATTCACGCGCCTTTAAATCCCTTTCTAACTCTTTTAAACTATCCCCTGCTTGCGCTAAAACTCGCATCCAATGCTGGCGTTTTTGCATCACTAAACTCCCTTACGTTACGATGTGATACTGAAGTCTATCGGCTCGACTAACAGAAAAAGCCAACTCAAATACTTCGTTATCTTGATTTTTTGAAATTGTTTGGACTGTAAGAACAGGCCTATTTTTCGGCATTTTTAACCTTGAGCTTTCTTGTGAGGTTGGCATTCTAGCGCCTATCAAGCTAGAGTCTCGGGTTAAAACTTGTCCACGCTCACGCAAATATTGCCGCATAGAACCTTTTTTATAGTCAGACAATAAGTCTTTATGTTTGACAGAAAACACATGACGAATCATCGTTGTCGGCATTTCTTTTACAAGTCGCAAGGTACTGTACTGAAGTACTTCTGCATCAGCTTCTAACACTAACAGCTCAACTTCTTTGCCCTCAGCAACTCGCTGATTCAAACCCAGCAGTCGCGCCTCACTAGCATGCCCCTCAGTGTTAAACCAATTACTATAAGAACTCTGTTCAACCATCAAATAACGCAAAGGTGCTTCGAGTACTTGAGTACCTTTGCCCTGCACTCTTAGTACATAACCTTCCTGTGCCAAGACTTCTAACGCTTGACGTACAGTATGGCGATTAACGCCAAAACGCTTAGCTAAAGGTAATTCTCCTGGTAGATAATCACCCGTTTCATAACCGCTCAACTCGGCTCTCAGCTGCGAGGCTATTTGTAAATAAATCGGCTCCACTTGTCTAGACAACCCTGTTAATAAAAAAAGTAAACTTCTCTAACTTCTGTTTTAGATAAAGAGACGGCGTAAATATTGAGAAATAATGTCGATCACGCTAACTGCCACGATAATAATCAGCAAAATAGCTGCGCCCTGGGTAAATTGGAAACCTCGAATCGACTCCCATAACAAGACACCAATACCTCCCGCACCGACCATACCAACCACCGTCGCTGAGCGTACATTGGACTCAAAACGGTATAAAATGTAGGATATCCAAAGCGGCAACACCTGAGGAATCACACCAAAAATAATCTCCTGCAATGCACTGGCACCAGTCGTACGTATTCCCTCTACAGGCCCTCTATCAATAGACTCAACGGCTTCGGCAAAAAGCTTAGCCAAAACACCGGTAGTACTGACAAATAACGCTAATACACCAGCAAATGGTCCCAAACCAACGGCAACTACAAATAACATGGCAAAAACCATTTCATTAATAGAGCGTAAAACATCCATCAATCGTCGCACCGGTTGATAAATCCACCAAGGCACAATATTGGCAGAAGACATAATGCCCAAAGGAATACTAAAAATAACTGCTAAGACAGTTCCCCACAGTGCAATCTGTACAGTAATCAGCATTTCCTGCGCATAATGTCGCCAATTGCTAAAATCAGGTGGAAAGAAGTCAGAAGCAAAAGTCACCATATTTGCTGAGTCTTTCCAAAGTTGATAAGGATTCATTTCTGCCCCCTCCCAAGACCAAACCAGCAAAGCTGCCAATAAGCCCCATGCAAAAAGTGAAGTCCACTTCTTTTTTTGCGGTTTTTCGGGTAATGACAATGATGAAACTACGGCCATAAATTTTTCTCCTATCAACCCCACGCCATACGACAGGCGTGAGGTTTTTTGACGTTTATTTTTATTTCTTAGTGCTTAGCTCTGTCATTCTTTCTTCTAACTGCTTAAGCTGGCCATCAATTTCTGCTAATTTTGTTTCTTTATCGTCTTTTGAAAGACCCTCATTAGCAATGATCTCATTACGAGTTTTGAACAACTCTAACTGACGAATAGGAAGTAACTGATCGTTATCTGATTTTCTAAACTTACCCCAAAGTAACACTTTCAATTTTTCTACTTCTTCAGGCTTATCACCGTAATTAGCAAAGAAATGATCAAGTTTGTCTTTTACTTCCTGAGGCAAATTTGTACGCCAAACAATTGGGTCAGAAGGGATTAAAGGTGAGCGCCAAATTTCTTTAATTTCGGCTGCTTTTTCTGGATTACTACGCTCTAAACGAACAATATTCTCAGTATTGTTTGTCGCTAAATCGACCTGCTTATTCACGACTGATAAGGCATTAACCTCATGGTTCGCATTAACAGTACGTTTGAAAATTTCTTTTGGATCAACGTTGTTTTGTGAGAAAACATAGTAGCTAGGTACTAAGAAACCAGATGTAGAATTAGGGTCACCATTACCAAAAGACAGGTCCTTGGCGTTAGCAAGTACATCTTCAATACTGTTTAATGGACTATCTTTGTGAGTAATTAATAAGCTCCAATAGCCACCATTACCCTCAACATCCGTAGTTTGATAAACAACCTCACCACCGGCCCGATCAACTGCTTCCATAGCTGACTTATTACCAAACCATGCAATATCAACCTTATCAAAACGCATGCCTTGAATAATACCGGCATAATCAGACGCGAAGAAAGGAACAATTTTATAGCCAGTCTGCTCTTCCATGTCCGCCAAGAATGGCTCCCACTGTGGTCTTAAGTTTTGGGACGACTCAGTAGAAATAATACCGAAATTAATTTCTTGCACATCTTGTGCATAGGCATTAGCTGATGCAAGCGCACATACCGCCAATGAGCCTTTAATCCAGGTTGATAATTTTTTCATTACCATTACAAACACCCTCCAATGGGTTAATAAATAATTAAACTAAGTTAGACAGCTATTCTTCTCAATACAGCTTTACTACCTGTATCAGGCATACCGAACAACAAATCCTGATCACTTTCCGAACTGTACAAATCATTTAAAAATTGATTGCTAAGACTATCTATAGATCCATCAAAATATTTTTTACCGTCTTTTAATGCCACAACATGTCGGCAATACTTCACCGCCTGATCTACTTGGTGCAAGGTGACAATCACCGTTTTCCCATCTTTCTCATTAATATCCACCAAGGTTTCCATTACCTTACGAGCGGACTCAGGATCTAAAGAAGCAATCGGCTCATCAGCCAAAATAACTTCTGCGTTTTGACAAAGCGTACGCGCTATCGCTACTCGCTGTTGCTGCCCTCCCGACAAGGTTGAAGCACGACGATTAGCAAACTCCAATAAGCCAACACGCTCCAACGCTCTTAAAGCTCGACCCTTTTCTTCAGAATCAAATAGTCCAAAACTGCCACGAAGCCTAGACATACGTCCTAAACAACCTAGCAATACATTTTGAAAAACAGTTAAACGACCTACCAAGTTGAACTGTTGGAATATATAGCCGATATCGGCACGCAGCCTTCTAACATTGCTATTTAAGCGACCTTCGTTCTGAATCGTTTGTCCTAAAACCCGTACTAGACCCTCTTTTTTATCCGAGCTTGTCAAGCCAGCTAAATGTCGCAATAACGTAGACTTGCCTGAGCCAGAGGCTCCTATCAACGCCACCATTGAACCCTTAGGAATGCTTAGCTCTAAGTCCGACAAAACAGTTTTGTTATTGAATGTTTTTACTAAGTTTTCCACATGAATCGCAGTCATAACTTCTCTCCCAAACAAGTAGTTATTTGAATGGGATACATTTTAGAAAAAGAACATGACACGGAAATGAATTTTTTTTGACGGAGCAGTGAAGGGGCGTCACGCTTTTATATACAAGCAGAAAACTTGATTTAAGATTTAATTTGTGAGTACAAGAAAAACTCTTGAGATGGCCTGTGATGTAATTATTGATTAGTTTCAAATCTTGGTATTAGAGCCAAAAACAGCAAGAGATGTATAGACAAGTGGCTAGGCAAGTAGTCATTTTTTCAAAAAAATCCCAAGTTATATTACTGCAACTTGGGATTTTTTAACGATAGAAACGATTTGCGCTAACTTAGAGACTCTCAACTAGGCAATTATCAGCAAGCTCACCATCATAGACTACTCGTTGACCTGAGAAATTAGCTAAGTATTTTTTAAGTTCTTCGTGAACTGGATGTGGCTGATACTTATCTAGGCTCTCAACATCTTTAAAAATACTAGAGAGCGCATAAACAAAACCACCTGATCGATCAGAAAAGTTCTTTTTTAAATCAAAAAGAACTACCCCTTCACAATGCTGTCGAATCTGCTCACAATGATAGGCAACCGTTTCGTCAAAGTCAGCCGAGACCGGTTCTTCAAACTTAAATAACACCATATGGATAATCATAAAACCCCTTTATTCTTAAAATATCATTGTTAAACCTGTTGACCATCTGACTTAGAGCCTGGTTTCCATGTTTGAAAGTAGCGCTCAAATACACCAACCAAGCCGTCTAATAATAGCGCACAAATGGTCAACGTAATTATCCCTGCGTAGACCGTATTCACATCAAATGAACCTTCTGCTTGTAGAATCAAATAACCCACACCACTTGCCGAACCCAAATACTCACCAACCACTGCGCCAACAAAAGCTAAACCAACAGAGGCATGTAAACTTGAAAAGACCCAACTAGTTGCTGAAGGTAAATATACATGACGCAATAGTTGCTTGCGATTAGCGCCCAACATACGAGCATTATCTAATAGCGTTGGACTAACCTCTTTAATCCCCTGATAGACATTAAAAAAGACAATAAAAAAAACTAAGGTAAAAGCTAGTGCCACTTTAGACCAAATACCTAAGCCAAACCACATCGCAAAAATAGGCGCCAAAATCACACGTGGCATAGAGTTTAACGCTGTTAAATAAGGGTCAAATATTAGACTAGCTGTGCGTGATAAGCCCATCCATAGACCCATCAACATACCGGCAATTGTACCAATTACAAAAGCCAATATTGTTTCACTTAGGGTCACGCCCAAATGCCTATAAATATTGCCATCAGTAATAAACCACTTCCAAATGACCTGAAACACACCGAGTGGTTCACCAAAAAAGAAGGCTAATTGAGCATCTCTTGATACAAAATGCCAAATGGCAAAAAGTGCTACAAGAATCCCTATTTGCCAAATACGATAGTTTTTACTACTTGGTAAAATTAACTTCCTCATAATTCTTCCTGTCCACTAAATCTTTTGCTTTTGTTGTTGATAACCCTTAAGGACCTCTTCACGCAAGACATCCCAAATCGCACTATGTAACTCTACAAAGCGTGGATGATTCCGCATTTCAGCCACATCACGCGGGCGATCCAAATCAATAACAAACTCACCGATAATGTTAGTAGCAGGACCGGCAGCTAAAATTACCACACGATCACTCATCGCAATCGCTTCATCTAAGTCATGCGTAATAAACAGCAAAGCTTTACGCTGACTCATCCAAATTTCCAGCACCTCATTTTCCATTTGCTGTCGGGTTTGAATGTCCAGAGCAGAAAATGGCTCATCCATAAGAATAATATCTGGATCACGAATTAGCGTCTGCGCGAGCATTGCTCGCTTACGCATACCACCTGACATCTGATGGGGATACTTGTCCTTGTGCTGCTCTAAACCGACTCTGGCTAGCCAGTCAATTGCACGCCCTTCAGCCTCCTGCTTTGTCACACCTGCGAACTCTAAGCCCGCAGTGACATTGGCTAATGCTGTCCGCCAAGGAAATAACGCCTCTCCTTGGAACATATAACCCGCTCGCTGATTAATCCCTTGAAGCGGCTTACCATATACCTTTACATCACCCGTCGTCGGCTTAAGTAAACCGGCCCCCACATTGAGTAGTGTTGATTTACCACAACCAGTAGGGCCCACCACAGAAACAAACTCCCCCTCTTGAATATGTAAGGTGGCATCACTAACTGCGGTATAGGATGATCCTCCCTTATCACTGGGAGGAAAAGTACATGTAATATTGTTTAACTCTAACACTGCTTGAGACATCTTTTTATTCCTATTCCCTACGATGCCTGCTTCACAAAGCGGTCAGTCCACACGTTAGACAAATCAATATTTTCAGCCTTAAGTTCCTCAATATAAGCATCAAGCGCATTTAAAGCCGTTTGAGGACCAGCCTCATCAATTACACCGCTTGGTGATAAAGCCTCTCGACTCGCCTCTAGCGCACGACGGTACACCTCCGGATTACCCAAGAGATATTGTTCAGGTACTGTTTCCATAATCTCTTCAACACTTGCTTCTTGTATCCACTTATCTGCCTTGATAATCGCATTAGTTAAGGCTTGACACGTATTTGGATTTTCATTGATAAACTTTTGAGAAGCATACAAACAACTAGAAGGCATAGGACCACCAAAAATCGCTTCAGAATCTTCTAATTTTCTAGTATCGACAATTACCTCCAGTAACCCCTCATGCTCTAGAGTAGAAATAACCGGATCCACATTACTCATAGCATCAACCTGTCCTGAACGGAGCGCATTAACCGCACCAGTACCGGCACCAACCCCAATAATTGATACATCACTGGCCTTAAGACCATGTTGTGCTAAAAAGAAATTAACTAGCATATTGGTTGAGGAACCTGGTGCAGTCACACCAATTTTTTTACCCTTAAGATCTGCAGGTGATTTGTAATCAGGCATATTCTTTTTAGAAATGGCCAAGGTAATCATTGGAGCACGCCCCTGCATAACAAACGCACTGTAATTTTGACGGCGATTCTGTAGGCTAATTGTATGCTCAAAAGCCCCTGAACATACATCAGCACTACCACCGACCACTGCCTGCAGTGCTTTAGAACCACCAGCAAAGTCGACTATTTTAACATCGACACCTTCTTCTTTATAAAAGCCTTTAAGCTGTGCAATTGATAATGGTAGATAATAAACTAATGCTTGACCACCCACCGCTATACTGACTGATGGCTTCTCAATGCCGGCTACTTGTGCTCGTGCTAAACTCGGCGTTATACCCATCACACTAGCCGCACCAACCATTTTTAATATATCTCGACGATTAATACTCATCCTGTCTCCATAATATAAATTATTTATTTAAAAAAACTAATTTCTAATTGAATAGATAACTATTAACTATGTCTTTTATTCAGTAGATTTTCAATAGGTTCTTCTACTGAATTTATAAAATAGACTGGATTACTCTCGTTAACTCATCATTTTTTATGATTTTCCTGGCGATTAGTCTCAGTCAAATAGTCTAAATAGACTTGAACCCGCTGTGGAATAAACTGGCGACTTGGCAAACCGGCATAAATTACTAAGTTACCCGTTATCCAAGGTGCTAGCACCCTAACCAATTCACCACTCACTAAAAGAGGATCAACCAAGTTAGTGGCCATTGATGCAATTCCACAACCATCAAGAGACGCCCGCAACAAAGTATCCGTATGATTGGCAACTAGTATCGGATCAACCTCTACTTGTACTTTATTGCTACTATCCTTTTCATCCCACAAAACCCAGCCTCTGAAAGGCTCACTATCACGTCGAATGTGCAAACAATCATGGTTTACTAACTCTTCGGGACTCTTGGGCATCCCTCGGCATTCAATATAGCTCTTTGAAGCAACTAAAATAGCATCTGACTCCGACATCTTGCGAGCCACTATCGCTAAATCCGCGCCGACTACTGAACCAAAAATAGTCACATCAAAATCCTCAATAGGCAGAGTCTGCTGACTTCTAACCGTCAGATCGATTTTTATACCAGGGTATAACTCCCTAAAACCTTTAACAGAGGGAGCAATAACGCTACTTGACAACGCCGCATCCGAGGAAACTCTCAGTACACCCGATAACTGCTCACTATGCTTACCAACGAGATCCTGTGCTTGCTCCACATCATCTAAGATCTTACGTACCCGTTCCAGGTATAGTTCTCCAGCATCAGATAAAGCTACTCGTCGCGTCGTTCGATGAAAAAGTCTTACGCCCAGTTCTGCTTCTAGTTCAGCAACCAATCGAGTCACCACCGGCGGTGACATATCCAGTGCACGAGCAGCTGCGGCAAAACCTCTTTCATCTGCCACCCGCTCAAAAACCTTCATGGCTAACAACGTATCCATCAATAACCTCTCAGTATTATTTAATTTTTAGGAATAGTATATATCTCTTTACAGCGTTTATCTTGAACAATATCTTAGATAAAATACACATATCAACTTTATTAAGTACATAAGTGGGTGCTTATTAAGCAACAAATATTTTTGAGTAATAGTAATTGAGTTTGAATAACACAATAAGTACCCACTTATTTAAAAGTAGGCAGTATCGTCACTCTTATTAGATGATACTTTTCATGCTACTCTTAATAAGTTATTATGAAATAACTATTAATTATCATTTCAATCTCTGAAAGGACTAAACGTGAAAAAATTATTAATCGCATCATTATTTTCTGCTACCGTAGCAGGTCAAGCTTTTGCTGCTCCACAAACATACGAAATCGATCCTAGCCACACCTACCCTAGTTTCTCATACAACCACTTAGGTTTCTCTACCCAAGAGCTCCGTATTGACAATACAAGTGGCACAGTTGTTTATGATAAAGAGGGGAAAGACGCACAAGTAGATATTACGCTAGATATGACTGAAATCAACACCGGTTTCGCGGACTTTGACGCACATATCAAATCAGCTGATTTCTTTGATATTGAAGAGTTCCCTATTGCTACTTTTAAATCAACCAAGGTCACATTTGAAGGTGACGCACCTAAAACTATCGAAGGCGACTTAACAATTAAAGGTATCACTAAGCCTGTTGTACTAGAGGTTACTAACTTCCAAAATGCTGAACATCCTATGTTAAAAAAGGATGCGATTGGTGCAAATGCGACTACCAATATTTTACGTAGTGACTTTGGTATCGATCTTTCTGTCCCTGCGGTTAGTGACGAAGTCACTATCAATATCGCTTTAGAAGCACTAGCTAAGTAATTATATTTACCCTAGAATTACGCTAGCTGCAAAGCTTAAAGCCATCACCTTATCAGTGATGGCTTTTTAGATCCTGCCCTATTATCAAGAAGTCTTAGCCATCAAAAGCTTGATTCACATCAAAACATTTAATCTAAAACAACCATATATAGTGTTTTTTATCTTTAAAATCTATAAATTACTCTATATATAGTTAAAGGTGTATTATATATATAGTTTTTAGATGTATTTGTTGAATAGGTGTGAACAATGTTTCAAACTCCAGAATTAGTATGTCCTGCTGGTAACTTACCAGCATTAAAAGCAGCAATTGATAACGGTGCCGATGCCGTTTACATGGGACTCAAAGATGCCACTAACGCCAGAAATTTTCCCGGTCTAAACTTTGATATGATCTCTGCCAAAAAAGGTATTGAGTATGCACATCAACATGGTCGCCAGGTACTCATGGCAATTAATACCTTCTCCCAATCTGGGCAAATGGAGCAATGGCAAAAGGCTGTCGATACAGCAGCAACGCTTGGAGTTAATGCCATGATTGTGGCAGATCCTGCGCTCATGGCCTATGCAAGTAAGCAGCATCCGGAGTTAAGGCTTCATATGTCAGTACAGGGTTCTGCGACTAACTATGAAGCAGTTAATTTAATGAAGGAATTATTTGATATCCAACGCGTGGTTTTACCTCGCGTTTTAACTATTAACCAGGTTAAGCATCTTATCAAAAATACTGATGTAGAAGTTGAAGTGTTTGGTTTTGGTAGTCTCTGTGTCATGGTTGAAGGTCGTTGCATTTTATCCAGTTATGCCACAGGCGAATCCCCAAACATGCAAGGAGTATGCTCACCAGCCAAAGCTGTGCGTTGGGAACAGCTACCAAGTAAAATGAATGTCCGCCTTAACAATGTACTCATTGACCAGTACAATCCAGATGAGCCTGCTGGCTATCCTACCCTTTGTAAAGGCCGTTTCGAAGTCAATGATGAAACCTACTATGCGCTAGAAGAACCAACTAGCCTGAATGTCTTAGAAATGCTTCCTGAGTTAATTGATATTGGTGTTAAAGCGATTAAAGTTGAAGGTCGTCAACGCAGCCCTATGTATACAGCTCAAGTCACCAAAACATTACGTGAAGCAATTAATGCTGCCACACGTCAGACTAAAGCCTACAAAATCAACCCAACTTGGGATCAAACCCTCTCCAAAGTATCTGAAGGTCATCAATCCACTCTCGGCGCTTATAGCCGTCCATGGAAATAGGAATATTCAAGCATGAGTAACATCAAATTATCTTTAGGACCTATCCAATTTTATTGGAGTAAAGAAACCTTACTAGAGTACTACTTAGAAATGGCCAAGATGCCACTGGATACCATTTATATTGGTGAGGTTGTTTGCTCACGACGTCATGAGATGCGTTTTGAGGATTGGTGCGATCTGGCAGACATCATCGCTGAAAGTGGCAAAGAAATTATTTTTTCATCCCTTGTTCTTTTAGAAAGTGAGTCAGATTTACGCCGTTTGAGACGCTTTGCCAGTCAAGGTAAGTTTATTTTAGAAGCAAATGATATGGCCGCTGTTAAACTCGCTCGTGAAAATGATATTCCATTTGTTGCCGGTGCTACCTTAAATATTTATAGTGACGCTACCTTAGATATCTTCCATCAACTAGGTGCCATACGTTGGCTTGCCCCCTGTGAGCTTGGTCGCGACAAGCTCAAAGCAATCTCCGAACATGCACAGAGTAAAAGCATGGAAACTGAGCTATTTGCTTGGGGTAAAATCCCCTTAGCCTACTCCTCTCGTTGCTTCACCGCTAGACATTACAATCTAAACAAGGATAGCTGTGAGTACCGCTGTCTTGATCATGAACATGGTATGCCAATGCTGACGAGAGAAAAACAACCTTTCTTAACGATCAATGGTATTCAAACTATGTCCCATGGTTGCCAAAGCTTATTAGTACACCATAAAGACATCGCTCAATTAGGTATCAATATGCTGCGCCTTTCACCTCAGCTTACGGATATGCCAAAAGTCATTAATTTACACCGCCAAGTACTAGACGGCCTACTTGATAGTAAAGAGGCATTAAATGAATTAAAAGAACTATCGTATGGTGACTTAGTGGATGGCTATTGGCATGGACAACCAGGTATTGACGCTATTAAAGAGGAGCACTTTGAAGGAGCCACAGCATGAGTTTACCAAACATTATCCTCCCCTCTTGGTGTCGTAACATAGTTGGAAAGCTACCTTCCAAACCACCACGATTTCTCCTAGTAAATTCTTTAAACTACATGTTGAAGCGGGATTTATTGCCTGCTGACATGAGCCTTTTTAGTGGTCGAAAGTTTGAGATAAATGTACTAGATGCTGGTTTTAAAGTCCGCTTTACGGCTAATGATGAGCGGTTTAGTGATACACCATATAGCGGTGAGGCAGACTTAAGACTCTCTGCTAACAGCATAGACTTTATGCGTATGATCTTACGTGAAGAAGATCCTGATACCTTATTCTTTAATCGTAAATTGCATATTGAAGGCGATACAGAACTAGGTCTAATTACTAAAAACTTACTTGATAGTGTAGAGTGGCCCACAGTCCAAGAGCTTGTGCTGAAACAGCAAAAGGTTTAGTTTGTAGCTAAGCTACACTTATTAAAAAAGCCATCATTCTAATAATTGAATGATGGCTTTAACTTATTTTAAGACTACTAATACAGAGTTACTGTAGAGCAATTTCTACATCAACACCTGCAGGTAAGTCTAAACGCATAAGAGCGTCAACAGTCTTATCAGTAGGATCAACGATGTCCATTAAGCGTTGGTGAGTACGGATTTCGAACTGGTCACGTGATTTTTTATTAACGTGAGGAGAACGTAAAACGTCAAACTTTTTGATACGAGTTGGTAGTGGAACTGGACCACGAACAACAGCACCAGTACGCTTAGCTGTTTCAACGATTTCAGCAGCAGACTGATCGATTAATTTATAGTCAAACGCTTTTAAGCGAATGCGAATTCTTTGGCTTTTCATATCTGTTAATCCTAAAAGAACAATATAAAGAACATAAATAAAAATTGGTAGCACTCAAATTTTAAACAAATTAAGTGCTACCCATAGAGCTAGTCAGCAATTACTGACTAACCACAAAGCATAACTAGATACTAATTAGGCTTCAATTTTAGCAACAACACCAGCACCTACAGTACGACCACCCTCACGGATAGCGAAACGTAGACCT
>CANROD010000028.1 GCA_947632105.1 uncultured Oligella sp.
GAAGAGGTTGAATTAACGTTACGTATTGTAGACTCTGAAGAAGCCCATCAACTAAACCGCCAATACCGCGATAAAGATTATCCAACCAATGTTCTGACTTTCGAATATGGGATCGATGAAACATCAACCCTGAGAGCAGATATTGTCATTTGTGTTGCTGTCGTACAAAAAGAGGCAGAAGAGCAACACAAAACTTTTACAGAGCATTTCAAGCATTTATTAGTACATGGTGTTTTGCATTCACTCGGTTTTGATCATCAAAATGATGAGGAAGCTGAATCAATGGAAGCCCTAGAAATCGAAATCCTCAGTCAATTTTCAATAAAAAACCCTTATATTTAATATTTTTACTTAATTTTCAACAAACCTAAGTAAAATATAAGTTATCCTTAACTTTTTACTACTCACGACGTCAGAGATGTCAACAGAACCTAACCCCCCATCCCCTACGACAGACGAAGACCATAGGCCCTCAAAGCTTAGAGGTCTATTAAAGCGATTCCCACCATTTAAGCGATTCACAAACTACCTTGGCAATGCCGAGCCTGAGGATCGCCAAGACTTACGTGATGTTATTCAAAATGCTCACGCCAAGGATATTTTAGACGACGAATCATACAGTATCATTGCCGGCACGATGTCATTTGCTGATAAATCAGTTGATGACATTCAAATCTCTCGCTCAAAAATGGATATGATCAATATCGAATGGTCCATCGAAGAGATTGTTGATTTTATGATTGATACGGCTCATTCTCGTTTCCCTGTTTATGATAGCGAGCGTGACAATATTATTGGCTTACTATTAGCCAAGGATTTATTACGCAAGTTGGTAGAGCCAGAAGTAGATATTAAGTCCCTTTTACGACCTGCACACTTTGTACCGGAAACTAAGCGCTTAAATCAACTTCTCAAGGAGTTTAAGGAAACACGCAGCCACTTGGCCTTAGCTATTGACGAGTATGGCAGCATTACAGGCCTAGTGACAATGGAGGATATTCTTGAAGAAATTGTCGGCGACATCGAAGACGAGTATGATAATGAAGTAGAGCAAACCATCTTCCCTGAATCTGATGTTGCTTGGCGCATTATGGCATTTACTCCTATCGAAGACTTTAACAAGGCATTAAATGCAGATATCCCCGAGGATGAGCACGACACCATTGGCGGTTGGTTATCATCAGAGCTAGACCAGATCCCGAAGCGAGGCGATAGCTATAAGTACGCGGATCTACGATTTTATGTATTGCGAGCTGATGAAAAACGTGCCCAATGGCTACACGTACGTCGTAGCCCCATTAGCACGGACGAAAAAGCCAAAAAGGAAAATGGCAGCAAATAGTGAGCAATGAGATACTGTCATGATTAACTGGATAGCAGCTTTAGCTTTAGGTTTACTACACTCTTTAAGCTTTTATCAAGGCAGCTTGCCTATATGGACTCATGTTCCTATCCAGATGCTGAGCTTTGCTGCTTTATTTTTTTTAGTGCTACGTGCGCGATCAGCAAAACTTGCTTTTATCACAGCCTATCTATTTGGTATTAGCAGCTTCTGCTCTAGCCTATACTGGCTATATATTAGCATGCATGTACATGCAAATATGCCTGCGGTTATGGCTGTTATCGCCGTTTTTTTATTTTCGCTCTACCTGTCACTTTACTACGGTTTAGCAGCACTTATTACCTCTAAGTTTTTACTGCACGTTAGACAGAATGGCCTTTCATTTAAACGGCAAAGTTTTTGGCTCACCCCTTTTATTTGGGCTGCCAGTATTACCTTAGCTGAATTAGCTCGTGGCTACCTCTTTACTGGCTTCCCTTGGAATGCTATTGCCTACGCCTATGTAGATTCAATTTACAACGCTTGGGCACCTATTGGCGGCATGTACACTGTTGTATTTGTGGTTAGTTTTAGTAGTGCTTTATTGGCGCTCATGGTAATCCATAAATCACCTCTACTCAAGCTTCGTAATGCTGTTAAATTTATTACTGTTATCCTGATTAGTTGGGGTTTAGGCCTAATCCAATGGTGGCAACCGCATGGTGATCCTATCTCCGTACGCTTGATCCAAAGCAATATTCCAATGTCCCAGAAATTTGATATGCAGCTAGGGCTTGAGCGCTTGTATGAACAGTTCCTATTAGCTCAGTTGCCGGCTTCTGATCCTGCTCGCCCTCCTTCTGTGGTCATTTTTCCGGAAACTACAATTCCAGTTTTTCAGCATCAACTCAATAGTCAGGTTTGGTCTGATATTATCGGCATAAGTGCTAAAACTAACAGTACCTTTTTGATTGGTACACCACTCTATCTGCCTGATAGCAGCACTAACTACCGGATAACCAATAGCGTCATTGCTGTGAATAGATTTACTGAGGTCCATGAAATCATCAATGGTCAAGATATCGCTATTTACAACAAGCGCCATCTAGTACCTTTTGGTGAGTTCATCCCCTTCGGTTTTAAATGGTTTGTTGATATGATGCAGGTGCCATTGGGCAGTTTTGACAGCGGCCGAGAGAATCAACAGCTAATGAAAATCGAGGATCAATACTTTGCACCAAATATTTGCTATGAGGATTTATTTGGTGAGGAGCTCTTATCACAGGTCTTTTCACGCAATAGCAATGAATCAGGCGCCAGCATTTTATTTAATATTAGTAATCTTGCTTGGTTTGGCGACACCATCGCTCTAAAACAGCACTTAGAGATATCTCGCATGCGCGCCTTGGAGACCGCACGCCCAATGATCCGCTCTACTAATACCGGCTCTACTGCAGTAATTGATGCTGACGGAAATATAATAGTCGCTTTGCCAACCATGCAAGCTGGCTTTCTAGATGCCTATGTTCAAGGCACACAGGGTCTTACTTGGTATGCTTATGTTGGTAATCTGCCGATCTTTATCTTTTCTCTCGTCATTCTAGGACTAAGCTGGGTTCGTCGCCCTAGAGCGACAACATAATGAAAACTGAATCACAAAAACAACAGCTAACACAGAAAAACTCAGTTCATCTCAACTAAGTATTGACAACAACTAGACTAAGCTATATCATAGTTCTTTTATGCAACAACTAAACCATTATAATTAGTTGTTTGGGGGTATAGCTCAGCTGGGAGAGCGCTTGCATGGCATGCAAGAGGTCAGCGGTTCGATCCCGCTTACCTCCACCAAAAAGCATAAATTACCGTCCTTGTCCCCATCGTCTAGAGGCCTAGGACACTGCCCTTTCACGGCGGCAACCGGGGTTCGAATCCCCGTGGGGACGCCAGGATTTTAAGTTTTATCCATAGAATTTAAAATCCTGGTATATGCATATACCACTGCGGAGTGGTAGTTCAGTTGGTTAGAATACCGGCCTGTCACGCCGGGGGTCGCGGGTTCGAATCCCGTCCACTCCGCCAAGTTGTTTTTTAAAGCTCACATATTTTTTATGTGAGCTTTAATTTTTTGTACTTACATTATTTATTTATAAATAGCGAGAGTGACTAGCTAGTACACTCTCACTATCTCCTACCTTCTCACCCCTTACAGTAACGCATTAGCAATAAACACTGAACCAATATAGGTTCCAGTAAATACCAATAAAGCGACAATAGCAATTTTGACACCTGACTTTTTAAATAACCTCACCTCAGATTGAGAAATAGCAAAACCAGCATACGCCAAGGCTGGAGTAAGCATCGATAACAAACCCAGCTTATCGGTAGCCTCAATAATATAAGCATCCATTGGCATAAATGGTAAAGCAGAAAAAATTGCTACAATAGATATCCAAGCTATGCTCGGTATATTAATAGGAATATATTCCTTAATAACGACTCCAATATAACAACAAAGCAAAAGTATCAATGCACCCGGCAAAGCCTCTAAAGGACTAATGCCTGTTCCCATCCAATTAACTATTAAAATAGAAATAACAGAAAAAGTAACGGCAATTAACGTTTGACCAACAGTTAGTTTACTCTCTTCACTATCCTCCAGGCCCACTAAATCTTCTTCTTTTACCGTATTAGTCGATACGGCTTTATCAGCACCTTTACCACGCAACTTAGTTAATACCTTATACATCCATTCTGCGAAAGGCAAAGCCACAAAAATAGAGATAAATAATCCTGTACCATAGGTTAATAAATTACTACTAGCAGCGAAGGCAATGATCTCATCCTGACGTTCAGGTACTAACTCGACCAAAGACGCAGAACAAGCCCCCATCATACTGCCAGAACCCACACCGCAAGCCATCGCTAACGCACGTATATCAAAAATATCCCATGAGGCTATCAAGCTTGGCATAATTGAAAAATATACCGCACCAAATAACGTCCCCATCACATAGACACCCATAACACCGATACCCTCAGGCGTCTTCAGGCCGTAACGGTCAGCAATCAAAGCGATATTAGGCTCTCGAGCAATTGAGTGCGTAGCACCGATAGATTCACGTCCCATTCCAAAAAGCAGCACAGCCACTGGCATCGCCACAACCACTGTAGCCACATTGCCCAACTCTTGCAAAATCAGCGAAGGACCTGCAGCAACAATTTCATTGATATTCGGACCAATCCCAACCGCAAACTTCGCGATAAAAGGCATTAAAAACACCAAAATCCATTGTGTTGATATCTTATTACCTTCTTTACCAACTACTCGGCCCAAAGGAGGAACAATATTGGGATTAAAAAATAGTGAAAAAACAAACGCATAAAGTAAAGGCAGAAGCAATACTGTACCGATACCAATATCAAATCGCGTAATACCTAGCCACTCAGCCAAACATGACAACGCCAGCGCCAAGACATGAATACGCCAGTTGAATAATTGCTTTAATGTGACATTCATAGATTCACTCCCAACTGCTCAACCAAGCTTACCCACAACAAAATCCCTGTTGGTAATGCCTCATCATTAAAATCATAATAAGGATTATGCAATGCTGCCGAAGGCTTATCACCATCGACTCCTAGCCAGATATAAGCACCTGGTTTTTCACGCAGCATGAATGAAAAATCCTCAGAAGCCATACTCGGCAGTAAGTCGTCAAAAACACGCTCTTCACCAACAACAGCCGCAGCAATTTCTCGCACCTTAACCGCTTTTTCAGGTGTATTGATAGTCGCTGGATAACAGTCCTGATAATCAATACTTCCCTTAACCTCACGTAAGGCAGGCAGAGACTCAACAGCCTTAATAAGCTGCTCTTTGACCTGTAGACGCACTGACTCACTAAGTGCTCGCACAGTCCCTTTAAGTTTTACCTCTTCTGGGATGATGTTGTAGGTTTCGCCCCCACTAATTTGAGTAATACTCAAGACAGCAGAATCATGCGCAGAAATACGGCGTGACACGATTGACTGTAAGTACTGTACCAATTCGGCTGCAGCCACGACAGGATCACGCGTATTTTCTGGAATAGCTGCGTGACCACCACGCCCTACTAGGCTAATATCAAAAATATCAAATGAAGCCATCATCGCGCCATCACTAACACAGATATCCCCTAACGGACGACCAGGCCAGTTATGCATACCATATACCTGCTCAATCTGGAAACGCTCAAATAAACCATCCTCAACCATGGCACGACCACCCGCTAAATTCTCCTCTGCTGGCTGAAAAATAAAGTAGACCGTACCGTCAAAATCACCAAACTGACTCAAATAGCTTGCCGCACCCAACAACATGGCAGTATGCCCATCATGACCACAAGCATGCATCGACCCTTCATGTTTGGAACGGTACTCTGACTCGCCCAACTCACGCAAAGGCAAAGCATCCATATCAGCTCGCAAACCAATACTACGATCGCTCGTACCACGCTTCAGCACACCTACCACACCGGTCTGCGCAATACTACGATGCACATCAATACCTAGACTCTCTAATATCTCGGCGATAAAGTCACTAGTACCATGCTCTTCAAATCCCAACTCAGGATACGCGTGTAAATGACGACGCCAAACAATTGCCTGCTCGATAATTTCTTTAGAAATCTTCATAAATAACTCCATTTTTTCTCTGTGAGAATGATAGCGCAAAATACCCTTCCGTAAGCCCTTAACACGACTTTGACACAAACCCTAAATTTTACGCAAAAAAACAACAATAAAACCACTCTCCATAAAAATACTTGCAAAAATCAAAAAACGTCTATATAATTCATTACTTAGCTTCTAGTCCCCATCGTCTAGAGGCCTAGGACACTGCCCTTTCACGGCGGCAACCGGGGTTCGAATCCCCGTGGGGACGCCAGGATTTTAAGTTTTATCCATAGAATTTAAAATCCTGGTATATGCATATACCACTGCGGAGTGGTAGTTCAGTTGGTTAGAATACCGGCCTGTCACGCCGGGGGTCGCGGGTTCGAATCCCGTCCACTCCGCCAGTAGTTACTAAGCCCTTGTATTTATATACAAGGGCTTTTTTATTGTCTGCAAAAATCTTCACTCAAACACAACTCCATGGTATAACTACTAATACTAGTTTTAGTAAAAATATGTTACATTACTAGACCTCAATTAAAAACCATTTGGAGGTTTACCTCATGCATAAGAAATTATTAGTGGCGGCTTTATCCGCCGCCCTATTTGTTCCTTTAGCAGCGCAATCAAAAACATTGCGTTGGGCCAGCCAAGGCGATATTTTAACACTAGACCCTCACGCTCAAAATGAGGGTCTTAATATTGCTGCAAGCAGCTACGTTTATGAACCACTAGTTCAATACGACAAGGACTTCCAAATCACACCAGCCTTAGCGACAGAATGGGAAACACCATCTGATACGCTTTGGCGATTTAAAATTCGTGAGGGTGTTAAGTTTCACGATGGCTCTGACTTTACAGCAGAAGACGCTGTTTTTTCTATACAGCGTGCCATGGCTCCAACATCCAACTTCAAAGCTTATGTCAATGGCATCAAGGAGGCTCGTGCTGTAGACCCTTATATCTTAGAGATTGAGCTAGAGGGAGCTAATCCTGTTTTACTACGCCAACTGACTAATGTCTTTATGATGAGCAAGGCTTGGTCTGAAGCTAACAACACGACAGCACCTCAGGACTTTACAAAAAAAGAAGAAACCTATTCTGCACGCAATGCAATGGGCACCGGTCCTTATAAGCTAACATTACGTGAGGTTGACATTCGCACCGAGTACACTGAGCATGATGATTGGTGGAATAAAGCTAACAAAACGGGAAATGTGACCAACATCGTTTACACACCCATTAGCCAAAATGCAACGCGCACCGCAGCACTCCTCTCTGGTGAGATTGATTTTGTACTTGACCCACCGGCACAGGATCTTGAACGCATTAAGCGTCAAGCCAAGATTGTTGAGGGTAACGAATACCGTACAATTTATATTGGTTTAGATCAAAAAAGCGATGAGCTTAAATACAGTACGTTAAAGGGGAAAAACCCTTTTACTGATCCACGCATACGTGAGGCACTGTACCTAGCCATCGACACAGAGGCTATTAAACGCTCGGTCATGCGCGGTTCTTCTGCCCCTACCGGTACAATGGTCGCACCACAAGTTAACGGTTGGAGCGAAGATTTAGCTCAGCGTCCTAAACCGGATGTAGAGAAGGCGAAGGCTTTAATTGCAGAGGCCGGCTTTGAACCAAATGAAATCAACTTTACCTTAGACTGCCCTAATAACCGCTATATCAATGATGAAGCAATTTGTCAGGCAATCGTAGCAATGTGGGCTCGTATTGGTGTCGATGCCAATTTAAACTCTATGCCTCGTGCTACATACTTCCCTAAAGTGCAGTCTTATGACACCAGCGCTTATTTATTCGGTTGGGGCGTGCCAACCTTTGATGCCCTATATACCTTACAAAGTCTGCTACATACCAAGGGCGAGGATGCCGATGGCTCCTTTAACTTTGGTTACTATGAAAATGCTGAGGTTGATAAACTAATCGATATCGTCAAAACAGAAACCGATGAGGCTAAACGTAATGACGCCATCCATCAAGCACTAAAAATTCACGGCGAGGAGTTTGGTCATTTACCCATCCACGACCAGGTAATTCCTTGGGGCATGGCGAAAAACGTCGATGTTGTTCACCGTGCAGATAATCGCTTAACTGCAGAATGGGTAGTCATTAACGACTAAACCATTTTATTAATTAAGTAGTCATAATCAACCCTAAATAATGAGCAATTAAGTCTTAACCCGCTTTACTGGTTAAGACTTGCTCTATTTGCACCTACTATGCTTGTCTTTCTTCTTCGCCGCGTATTGCAGGCAATTATTGTGATGTTGGTGGTCACCTTATTGGCATTTCTATTGTTTCGCTATGTTGGTGACCCAGTTACCATTATGCTTGGACAAGATGCCACTGATCTCGATCGTCAATTACTTCGTCAAAGTCTTGGCTTAGACCAGTCAGGCCTACTACAGTTTTGGAATTTTCTGCAAAATGCTGTTCATGGTGAATTTGGTTTGTCCTTACGCCAAGGCCAAAGCGTTTCTGAACTGATTAAGGATCGCTTACCAGCAACGGCTGAACTTTCCTTCATCGCAGCCTGTCTTGCCTTATTTATCGGCTTGCCTTTAGGTGTCTATACGGCACTCAAACGCAATTCCTGGATTTCTCAGGCAATTCTATCTTTTTCTTTATTAGGTATTTCCTTACCGACCTTTTTAATCGGTATTTTATTAATACTAATCTTTTCAGTCCATTTAGGTTGGCTGCCAAGCTACGGTCGTGGTGATGTCGTGAAAATAGGTTGGTGGAGTACTGGTTTATTAAACTGGGATGGTATTAAGCACCTGATCCTACCGTCAATTACTCTTTGTTTATTTCAATTGACCTTGATTTTGCGTTTGGTGCGCTCAGAAATGCTTGAGGTATTAAGAGCCGATTACATTAAATTTGCTCGTGCTCGTGGTTTGACACAAAAGTCAATTCACTTCGGTCATGCCTTGAAAAACACCATGGTTCCAGTAATTACTATTACTGGTCTACAGCTAGGTGGCATTATTGCCTTCTCGATCGTCACTGAAACTGTCTTCCAGTGGCCGGGTATGGGCTTACTCTTTATACAAGCAGTGCAGTTTGCTGACGTACCTGTTATGGCCGCTTATTTATGTCTAATCGCCTTAGTCTTTGTCAGTATTAATCTGATCGTTGATTTACTTTATTTTGTGGTTGACCCACGCCTACGCGTGAACATCAACCGCTCAGGAGCATAAAAAGATGAATGCTCTAAAACGTTTTTGGGACAGTGACATTGCTTGGTCGTGGCGCCATTCGCCAACAGCGATGTTTGGCACCATCGTCACTATCATTTTATTTGTCGGCGCCTTTGGTGCTCCACTAATAGCACCTCATAATCCCTTTGATTTGGCCTCTATTGATTTGTTTGACGCACTTCTACCACCAGTCTGGGAGAGTGATGGCAAGCTGACCTACCTATTGGGCACTGACAGCCAAGGCCGTGATCTATTTTCTTCCTTGCTGTATGGTACCCGCATTTCACTATTTATCGGCTTCGCTTCAGTTATCTTGGCCATGCTAATAGGTATCTCACTTGGCCTTATTGCAGGCTATGCAGGTGGTCGTACAGAGACGCTTATCATGCGCGTAGCAGATGTTCAGTTATCATTTCCCGCTATCTTAATTGCGCTTTTAATTGATGGTGTAGCGCGCGCTATGGTACCTCAGCATATGCTAGAAAGCATCTCATTTCCTGTACTCATTGGTGCAATTGCGCTAGCTGGTTGGCCACAATACGCTCGAACTGTACGTGGCTCAACCATGGTTGAAAAAAATAAAGAGTATGTCCAAGCTGCTAAGGTTATTGGCGTTTCAGGTCCCCGCATTATGATGACTCATGTATTACCCAATGTCATGGGACCGGTATTGGTATTGGCAACAGTCCATTTAGCCACGGCCATTATCACTGAAGCCACCCTCTCCTTCTTAGGCGTAGGTGTACCACCTACATCACCATCATTGGGCACCTTAATCCGCGTCGGTAACGACTTCCTATTCTCCGGTGAGTGGTGGATCACTATTTTCCCCGGTGCCATGCTGGTACTTTTAGTACTATCAGTTAACTTATTAGGTGATTGGTTGCGTGATGCGCTCAATCCTAAACTGAATTAGGATTAAGAATATGAGCTTATTATTAGAAGTAAAAAATCTTAATGTAGAGTTTCCTACGAGACGTGGTGTATTAAAAGCACTTGATAATGTGTCTTTCAATATTAGTCGCGGTGAGGTATTGGGTGTGGTTGGTGAGTCAGGCGCAGGTAAATCCCTCACCGGCGCCTCTATTATTGGTTTATTAGACCCTCCAGGGCGTATTAGCAACGGTGAAATTCACCTAGACGGCAAGCGCATTGATAATTTAAACGCTAAGGAAATGCGTAAGATACGTGGTCGTAAGATCGGTGCTATTTTTCAGGATCCTCTGACCTCTCTAAATCCGCTTTACACCGTTGGCTATCAGATTGTAGAAACGATTCAAACCCACCTTAACTTGACACCTAAACAGGCGAAAGAACGCGCTATTGAGCTGTTGGAGTCCACCGGCATACCTGCCGCTCGTGAGCGTATTGACCATTATCCACACCAATTCTCTGGTGGAATGCGTCAGCGTGTTGTCATTGCCTTAGCACTAGCAGCTGATCCCATGTTAATTGTGGCAGATGAACCTACCACTGCCTTAGACGTATCAATTCAAGCTCAAATTATAGATTTACTCAAAAAACTCTGTAAGGAAAATGGCACATCAGTAATGCTAATTACTCACGATATGGGTGTCATTGCTGAAACAGCCGATCGTGTCGCAGTCATGTATGCCGGTCGTATCATTGAAATTGGTCCAGTCCAGCAAGTTATTCAAAACGCACTTCATCCATACACCAATGGTTTGATGCGCTCAATTCCGACCCTTGACCCAGCAATCCATGAGTTAGAGCAAATCCCTGGCAGTATGCCTCGCCTCAATGCCATTCCTAAAGGCTGTGCCTTTAATCCGCGTTGCCGCGAGGTATTCGACAAGTGTTTAATAGCACGTCCTGACTTAATCCCGTATGGAGAGCGTCAGGTCGCCTGTTGGTTACATGAGGAGGTAAAGGCATGAGCCAACAACCTTTAGTTGAAGTTAAACAGATTGCACGTCACTTCGACGTATCACCACCTTGGCTAGAACGCGTAATTTATCGTCGTCCTAAAGTTCTTTTACGTGCGGTAGATGACGTCAGCTTCACACTTAACAAAGGCGAAACCCTTGCCTTAGTGGGTGAGTCTGGTTGCGGTAAATCAACAGTCGCTCGTTTATTGACCGGTTTATACGGTCTTAGCAATGGCAGTATTAAGTTTGATGGTCAAGAGCTGTCGATGATGAATAAACAGCAAAGCCAGAAAATGCGTCGTCGCTTACAAATGATTTTTCAAGACCCCTATGCCAGTTTAAATCCGCGTTGGCGTGTTGGCCGCATCATTGCTGAGCCCTTGCGTACTCACAGTAAGCTATCAACAGCAGAGCAAAAAACACGTGCTGGTGAACTCTTAGAGCAAGTTGGTTTAAGCGCTTCCGATGTCAATCGCTATCCACACCAGTTCTCCGGTGGTCAACGCCAACGTATTTCCATTGCCCGTGCCTTGGCCTTAAACCCTGAGTTTATTGTCTGTGATGAACCTACCTCAGCCTTAGACGTTTCGGTACAAGCGCAAGTCCTTAACCTAATGAAAAAGCTACAAAAAGAATTAGGCTTAAGCTATTTATTCATTTCTCATAACCTAGCCGTGATTCACCATATGGCCGATCGCGTAGGTGTCATGTACTTAGGGAAGATCGTTGAAATCGCTTCACGTGACGAGCTGTTTAGCAAACCACGCCATCCCTATACCAAAATGCTCTTAGGGGCCATTCCTGATATGAGCGGTAGCGGTAAGCGCCGAGTACAGGTCGCTGGTGAAGTGCCAAACCCCTTAAATCCACCATCAGGCTGTACCTTCCATCCACGCTGTCCACTAGCCAACGAGCGTTGTCGACAAGAAATCCCTAAACTATTAGAGTTTCAAGGAATCCAGATTGCCTGTCATGCCGTCCATGAAGGTCGTGACAGCTAAAAACTATGTGATTTGATGGCATAAGTATTGCAAAAAACACTTATGCCATTTATCAAAAACTCTCCATTATTTCATTTTTAGAAACAAACTATTAGAAAAACACTACTCCTCAGCAGCGCTATCTTTTGTTATAACTAGATAACACGAACTTATCAGAAGGAATCATCATGGGTATTTTAGTTAATGGTACTTGGCAAGAGTCTGAGCTTATTAAAAACAATGAAGACGGTAAATTTAACCGCCCGGATTCACCCTTTAGAGACTGGATTACTGCAGATGGCAATCCAGGACCTGAAGGTCAAAAGGCCTATCCAGCAGAAAAAGGGCGCTACCACCTCTACGTCAGTTTAGCCTGTCCTTGGGCTCATAGAGCTCTAATTGTTCGTGCTCTTAAAGGTCTGGAGGATATGATTAGCGTCTCTGTGGTGCATTGGTATATGGGTGCACGAAGCTGGAACTTTGAAGATGGTGCTGGCGTAATTAAGGATCCAGTATTTGACGCAAAGTACCTACATGAAATTTATAGCTATGCTAAACCTGACATGAACGGCAAAGTCACCGTACCGGTGCTTTTTGATAAAAAAGAAAAGAAGATCGTTAATAACGAGTCCTCTGATATCATCCGCATATTTAATCATGCGTTTGATGAGCTCGGCGCACTACCCGGTGACTACTACCCCACCCCCCTACGTGGTGAAATTGACGAAATTAACGAGCGCATTTATCACTCTCTCAATAACGGCGTTTATAAATGTGGCTTTGCAACGACACAAGAGGCTTACGAAGAAGCATATACCCCACTCTTTGATACCCTAGACTTTTTAGAAGATGAGTTAGGTCAAGCAGACTACCTTGTAGGGAATCAATTAACCGAAGCTGATATCCGCTTATTTACCACCTTAGTACGCTTTGACTCAGTCTACTACAGTCACTTTAAGTGTAATAAAAAACGAATTCAAGACTATCCTAATCTACATCGCTTTGTAGAGCGCTTTATGAGCAATCAAAAAATTGCTGCGACAGTGGATTTTCATCATATCAAGCATCACTACTACGGCAGCCATAAACAAATTAACCCAAGCGGCGTCGTACCTGTCGGCCCCGATATGATGTACTAATAACTGTTCCTTATAATATTAACGCCTAGAATATAATTATTCTAGGCGTTTCAATTCGTAGCATGCACACTTGTACTATCAATTTTAATGTTATTCATATAAGCTTAAATGATGGTATTAACTTTATTTTGAAGTAGAGTGATGATCAATTGGCTTTTAACACATTGGCAAAATATTTTATTTGTCATATGGTCAGTGTATTTAGTAGTTTTGGTAGGCACCATTCTCTTACAGAAACGTAACCCTATTTCCTCCTTGGCATGGATATTATCACTTGCCCTCATACCCGTCGCCGGTCTATTTATCTATCATTTCTTTGGTCCCAGAAAAATTGCAAAACAAAAAATGTCGCGTTCCCAAAAGCGACTATTTGTCCATCGACAACAAGAGATTTGGAAAAATAAAATTGAACCGACAAAATTAAAAGATAGGCATTTACCTATTATTAGCCTGATTCGCCAAATATCCAATATGCCGCCTACCTACACCACAGCCTATGAGATTTACTCTGGTGGTGAGGAGACATACTCAGCTATTTTCAAATCAATTGAAAATGCCTCCGAATATATCTTGCTTGAGTACTATATTTTTGCACCTGATCAAACTGGTACAGCACTACGCGATCTCCTCATCAAAAAGCTCAATGCTGGTCTCAAAGTCTTTTTATTAGTTGATAGCATGGGCTCCATCAAGCTACGTCGCAGCTTTATGAAGGACTTTGAAGACGCTGGTGGGCATTTATGCTACTTTCATAAAATTGGTTGGGCTGGTATTTCCTCATTAATAAACTTTAGGAATCACCGAAAAATTGTCATTTGCGATGGAGTAGTTGCTTTTACCGGCGGTGTAAACATCACTGATACACAAGACCTACGGCTAAACCCCAATGCTTATCACGATGTACATATGCGCTTTGAGGGCCCCATTGTTGAGTGGTTTGAAACTGTTTTTACAGAGGATTGGCACTATTCAAATCGCAACGCTGAACAGCTTTTGCTCTACCTCAAGGACAAAAGTGACGAACGCTTGTTACGACAAAGAGAGCAGGTAGATCTGATCACCGACAAAACAAAGATACGCTCCTTGTCCATGCAACTTATTCCTTCTGGACCTGATAATGAGCTGGCACCAATTTTACGGGTCATGGTAGAGGCGATGCACATGGCTCAACACCGTATTTACCTCACTACACCCTACTTTGTACCTGATCAATCTGCACTTTTTGCCCTAACCTCAGCCGCATTGCGAGGGGTTGATGTCAAGGTGCTAGTCCCTAAAAAGACCGATACTTATATCGTTGGCAAGGCAGCTCAGTCTTGGTACGAGGATCTGATAAAATGTGGCATCAAGGTCTACACCTACATGCCACGAATGCTACATACTAAAACAATGATAATTGATGATGATATTAGCTTCATCGGCAGTACCAACTTTGACTACCGCAGCTTTTACCTCAACTTTGAGTTATCAGTAATTAGCTACAGTAAAAAAATCAATCAGAGCTTAAGCGACGAGTTTTACCAAACACTAGAGCAATCCGAACTGTTCTCATTAACGCCACTGCCACTCAAAGAACGTCTAATTCAGGCCTCAGCACGCTTACTATCACCTATTTTATAAAACCATCATCTATCCATGACTAACACATCAATACAGTCTCCACACTCAGAAGCTAAATTAGGCATTAGCCTAGCGCTAACTGCCTATATTCTTTGGGGTTCCTTTCCGCTTTATTGGCATATTTTGACTAGCTTTGGCTTGGGGCCCGATCAAGTACTGGCACAACGAATTGTCTGGTGTTCAGTATTTGCTATTATTTTGTTAGTCATCTCAAGACAATACAAAGACTTTCTAAAGGTAATTACCCAACCTAAGGTACTTTTAATCTTTTTTCTTGCTTCACTAACCCTCTCGATTAACTGGATGACTTATATCTACGGCATCTCAATTAATCGTGTCTTAGATACTAGCCTGGGCTATTTTATGTCGCCTATTGTCAGTATCCTGTTAGCTAGAATTTTTATTGCTGAGAGAATTAGTAGAGGCCAGCTATTGGCAGTTATTCTAGCCAGTATTGGCGTTTTATGGTTAGCATTTTTAAGTGGTGACTTCCCTTGGATTGCCCTGATTCTTAGTAGCACTTGGGGTATTTATAGTATTTTTAGAAAAAAAACTAAGATGGCCGTTATCCCAGGCTTTGCTCTGGAAACTCTCCTTATGCTACCTTTCGCTTTACTATATCTAGCATGGCTTAATAAAGAAGGAACATTGATTTTTAGTAGCCTTTCAAGCCTTCAAATCAGTATATTAATCAGTACTGGTGTGGTCACTGCACTGCCACTACTACTTTTTGCTGGCGCCATTAAAAGAAGTAGCATTGCAACAGTCAGTATATTGCAATATATTGCACCTACAATCCAGTTCTTCATAGGCTTATTTATAATGAATGAGGTCTTTGATCTAACCCGCTTCTTTGGCTATCTATTTGTCTGGGCAGCCGTGATAGTCTTTAGTCTTAGCTCGTTTAGACAATACAAAAAATCAAGCAAGGCTTGAGTTAGCTTTAACCATTAACTTTTACTTAGGACAGTACCATGACAGAGTTTGCACACCTACAAGAACAAAAAATAGACAGTAAAGAGATTTTTGATGGTCACATTGTGCAGGTCTATGTTGATACGATCAGATTGGCAAATGGTCAGCAATCTACGCGAGAGGTTGTTCGCCATTGTCCTGCTGTTGCTGTCTTAGCTGTCACTGATGACGATAAGGTCGTCCTAGTACGCCAATTCCGTTACCCTGTTGATAAGCCACTCTTAGAAGTCCCTGCTGGCAAGATGGATGGAGATGAATCCGAAACCCCTGAGGCTACGGCTGCTAGAGAGCTAGCCGAGGAGACACCATATACCGCTGACAAGATTGAGCTGATTCATAACTTCTATACCGCACCGGGCTTTTGTGATGAGTATATGTATTTGTACCGAGCCAGTGGCCTACAGGAAAATAGCAACCTTCAGCCTGATGAAGATGAGTTTGTTGATACCGTACTCTACACACGCGAGGAGGTCATTAACTCCCTTAAAAATAGAGAAATTGAGGATGTTAAAACGATTACCGCCTTACAGCATTGGTTACTTGAGAGTCTCTAAGACTAAACGCCATGCCTAAACACACACACGCTTCAGCTGCCACTATCACAGCCTTAGACCCAGCCACCCAAGCTAAAGAAACTCGGCTTGGGGTAATTTACGCCATCATCTGCTATGGCACTTGGGGATTTTTCCCTCTCTATTGGTCCCTACTAAATGGTCAGGATATGTCAGCAGCGCAGTTGATGGGATACCGTGTAATTTGGGCTACAGTCTGGGCTTCGCTACTACTCATCATCACTGGGCAACAACATCATCTATTAGCTGCGCTAAAAAGTCCAAAAACAGTATTTATCTTTTTTTTAGCAGCGATGGCGCTAGGTAGTAACTGGTTAATTTATATCTACGGTGTCAGTATTAATCGCGTAATTGAAGCAAGTTTAGGCTACTTTATGTCACCACTTATGAGTATCGCCTTAGCACGGATATTTATAGGCGAAAAAATTAATCGTTGGCAGATTTTTGCGGTTATTCTCGCCTGCTTTGGCGTCTTATGGTTAGCAATTCTAGCTGGACAAATACCTTGGATTGCCCTATGGCTCAGTATCTCTTGGAGTCTCTATAGCCTAATTCGCAAAAAAGTTAACTTGGCGCCTATCCCTAGTCTAACCTTAGAAACTCTCTTGATGCTGCCGCTAGCAGTAATTTATTTGGCTTGGTTAAATCACTTAGGTGAGTTTAGGTTCTTTGATCTGGCACCAGACATCATGCTAATTGTCATTGGTACCGGCCTCCTAACCACCTACCCATTAGTATTCTTTGCTGCTGCCGCTAAAAGAATACGTCTGAATACCTTGGGCATCTTAATGTATATCAATCCCACTATGCAGTTTCTGATGGGGCTCCTCGTATTAAAAGAACCCTTTGACAGCATGCGCTTTATTGCCTATATATTTGTTTGGACAGCCGTAATTATCTATGCTGGCAGCAGCTATATTCAGTTTAAAAAAGCTCAGGCTCAAAGCCAACCCCATACTGAATAATCACGGCGACAAGCCGGTATTACCCTGCTCATCCGGACTGGAAATACTTATCAACTTCCGTTCCGGACGAGCTAAACGCTGTCCACTATGAGCAAACACCACCCCTCTGGCAGGACTGATAACCGTCGTTTTAGCCAAACTAATAGGATCTAAAATATCGACTACGGCCTGACCTGCTTCAACCCACTCGCCCGGTTGCACCAAATATACTGCTATTCCCGCTACCGGCGCATCGACATAGCATAAACCGCCCAGTGAATGAGGCTCAGTCAACAAGGCCGGCAGCTCCTTAACTAATGGCCTCTCTAAACTAATAAAGCCTTGATGATTTAAATACTGAATAATTGCCTTGGCATCCTGCTCTGCCAACTCATGCGATAAATCAAACTCCCCCCTAAACTCAACTGTACTACTGATACAAGCTAATTCTAACGGCACACTAGGATAATAAGCTTGTAGACGTTCCCAGATTAATGACAACACCTCATCAAATGAACCTGTCCCTGAGTCCTCTGAGATTAACTGACACTGACTACCTAGATAACGTGCCAAGGGCTCCAACTTAGGCCAAGCAGCGGGTGTGCCATACATATGCATCACCGATTGATTATCACAATGCAAATCCAACACTAGATCAGCATCAAAAGCTAAGCTGAGTAGACTCTTATGCAATGAATCCGTTTCTGTAATGACTGAAATCTCATCAATCAGACGATTTAAATAAGACCGTATTAATTGCGTATTGTCTGCTGCACTATTCGACCAATTATGATCATCACGCTCGATCAGCTCAATAAGCTTAGAAAATAGATCAGTCCCTATCTGTAAACGGTTAAAGTTTTGTGCGGTGGCTAGGTGAAAACGACCAATATGCTGATAATTTACCATCTGCCCTAGACCAATAGGATTACAAAAAGGTACTAAGACAATATGCGCGTTTAAACGTTTTGCCTGCTCTAGCCCCAACAACGCTTGATGCAAATAATAAGTCACTAACGAACCTGGTAACTCATCGCCATGTAAACTCGCTTGTATATAGACCTTTTTAGCATCTAAGGGGCCAAAATGAAGTGCCCTAAGTTGGTAAGTCATACCCGGCGTCGAGCCTGATAAATCCAGCGTTTCTATCTGCATATATTCCTCATCTATTCAAAACCCTAACAATTAAGTGTAACTGAATAACACCTTCAAGTGTTTATTTCAAATTACACCTAAAAACTATGCTCATCATCAACCAACTTCGCCCAACATCTCTTATTAATCACAAATAACTATTTGCAGTAAAAACTAACACCTACTACGATGGTTGACATCAACATGGAGACTTAAATGGAAACGATTTCTTTATCACGTACAAATACGGTTGACGGCATTAGTACAAATCAATGGCTCCTTAGTGAGGTAGTCCAGCTTTTTGAAATGCCTTTGATGGAGTTAATATTTCAGGCACAAAGTATTCACCGCCAATTCCATAAACTAGGTGAGATTCAGTTATCAACACTTTTATCAATAAAAACGGGGGGTTGTCCGGAGGATTGTAGCTATTGTCCACAATCCTCACGCTACACAACCGGCGTAGAAAAAGAAAAGTTAATGGCCGTTGAGGAAGTTATTAGAGCAGCTAAAATAGCCAAAGAACAAGGTGCCTCACGCTTCTGTATGGGTGCCGCGTGGCGTGGTCCAAAGCAGCACCAGATCGATGTGGTTAGTGAGATGGTACGTCAGGTGAAGTCACTAGGCATGGAAACCTGCGTTACCCTCGGTATGCTCAAAGACGATCAAGCCGAGCAATTAAAAGAGGCTGGCCTTGATTACTATAATCACAATATCGATACGGCACCCGAATTTTATGGCAACATCATCAATACGCGCAGCTACCAAGATCGTCTGGATACACTTGAGCGTGTACGCAATGCTGGGATTAATGTCTGTTGTGGTGGCATTGTCGGCTTAGGTGAGTCACGCCGTGAGCGTGCTGGCTTACTTACTGAGCTGGCTAATATGACCCCTCCTCCGCAATCAGTGCCTATTAACCATCTAGTTAAAGTAGCGGGTACACCACTGGCAAACGAAGAGGATTTAGATCCATTTGAGTTTATTCGTACAATCGCTATCGCTCGTATTTTAATGCCTAGTTCCAAAGTCCGCCTATCTGCCGGACGTGAGCAGATGGATGAAAGCACACAGGCACTCTGCTTTTTGGCAGGGGTCAACTCAATTTTTTATGGTGACTGCCTATTGACTACCTCTAATCCACAAAGAGAAAAGGATCAAGCGCTCTTTCAACGCTTGGACTTATACTCAGCAAAAGTCTAATAAGAAAGGGGACAACAAGACAACAGCCCGTGATTTTCTCACGGGCTGTTGCCTTGTACTTTGCTTATATCACGCCTAAGCGAGACTTGAATTTATTAGCATCAGCTCTTATTCTTTATCGCCTTCTAAACGATACACCAGCACTGATACAGGCGCTAACTGAATTACCTTGCTAGTTACACTACCTAACAACAAACGAGACAAGCCACTACGACCGTGAGTAGCGATGTAAATCAAATCGCAAGCATGATCTTTTGCTGCTTCAACTACACCGTCAGCAACGTTATAGTTAGACACAATGGCAGAAGTTGCCTTGACACCGGCAGTTTCAGCACGATCCATCACAGGCTTTAAATACTCCTCAGCTTCTCTGCGAGCAGCTTCCTCATAATCTACATCAGAGATAGCATAAGACGCAGCAACACCATCAAAACCAACTAAGGTAGAAAAAGGCTGGGTCACGTTTAAAACAACGATTTCCGCACCAATTTGACGAGCAAATGAAATACCTGAATTAGCAGTTTGTGCTGAAATATCAGATCCGTCGATCGGTAATAAAATCTTCTTGTACATAATTATCTCCTTGTTAAGACTCTCTTGCTGCCGCTAGGGC
>CANROD010000029.1 GCA_947632105.1 uncultured Oligella sp.
TTGGTAGGCAGTACGCTTTATATTACCCATCCGGACTGTAGTTTGCACAATATGCGTAGTTGGCATCCGGAGTCAGCCAAGCGTTTATCAGCGATCCATGATCGACTTTGCAACACGGATTTGATTTGGTGTCTTAGAGAGATGAATGCTCCTCAAGCAAGCGAGGAGGACCTGTTACGCTGTCATACCTCAGATTATGTTGACTTTATAAAGTCAAACATTCCTAGTGAGGGTTATTTTAATATAGATAACGAGGAAACTAGCCTTAATCCCCATACTTGGTCTGCTGCTTTACGGGCTGCAGGTTCTGGTATTTTAGCGGTTGATGAGTTGATGCAGTCACGCGCTAAAAATGCGTTTTGTTCCGTACGTCCACCGGGTCATCATGCCGAGTCCGATAAAAGCATGGGTTTTTGTTTTTTTAGTAATGCAGCTATCACTGCCCGATACGCTTGCGAGAAGTATGGTTTAAACCGTATCGCAATAGTTGATTTTGATGTGCACCATGGTAATGGCACAGAGCAAATTTTGGCTAATGACCCACATGTGAAGATGTTTAGTTTTTTTCAGCATCCATTTTTCCCATATTCCGGTGCTGAAAATATTGCATCTAATATGCATAATGTTCCTCTTAAAGCTTATAGTGGCCGGTCAGAGATTGAGGAGATAGTTAGAAACGTTTGGTTGCCGATCATGGAGGATTATCAGCCTGAACTAATTATTATTTGTGCTGGGTTCGATGCGCATCGGGATGATGATATGGGTCAGATGACTCTCATTGAGCAGGATTTTGTCTGGCTTACCAAAGAGTTAATGGCAGTGGCCGATAGGTATTGCCAAGGTCGTGTAATCAGCTTTCTTGAAGGTGGTTATAATCTCAATGCTCTTGCACGCAGCGCTGTCGAACATATACGTGCTTTAGCCAGGCTTTGTTAGTGGAAGCTTGAGCCGTTGTACAAGGCTGACACTTAACCTTAGGTTAACTGCTAACTTAACCTAGACTTAAGTTAGCCTTTTCAGAATTTGATTAGGTAAAAGATTACAAAGTAGGTAAAATGATTGCGACACCGTGTAATATATATTGCATTTAAAAAGTAATTATCATAGAAATAGGAGAAAAATTGATGAAGGTCTTAGTACCCGTCAAACGCGTTGTTGACTTTAACGTCAAGGTACGTGTTAAGGCAGATCAGACAGACGTTGATATCGCTAACGTTAAAATGTCTATGAATCCATTTGATGAAATTGCCATGGAGGAGGCGGTACGTCTCAAGGAACAGGGTAAAATTTCAGAAATTATCGCAGTATCGTGTGGCATTGATAAGTGCCAAGAAACTATTCGTACAGCCATGGCACTTGGCGCTGACCGTGGTGTTTTAGTGCAGACTGATGTAGATTTACAGCCTTTAGCAGTTGCTAAGTTACTAAAAGAGATTGCTCAAAAAGAAGAAGTGCAATTAGTACTTTTAGGTAAGCAAGCGATTGATGATGATGCCAACCAAACTGGTCAGATGTTAGCCGCTTTATTAGATAGACCTCAGGCTACTTTTGCTTCTAAGGTTGAGTTAGGTGACAGTAGTGTTACAGTTACTCGTGAGGTAGATGGTGGGTTAGAAACGGTTGAAATTCAGTTGCCAGCCATTGTCACTACTGACTTACGTTTAAATGAACCTCGCTATGTTAAGTTGCCTGACATTATGAAAGCGAAGAAAAAGCAGTTAGACGTTCTCTCACCTGCTGATTTAGGCGTTGATGTTACACCTAAAATCAAAACTTTAAAAGTGTCTGAGCCACCAGCACGTGAGGGCGGTATTACTGTCCCTGATGTGGATGCGTTAGTTGATAAGTTAAAAAATGAAGCAAAGGTGATCTAAGATGACGAATTTAGTAATTGCTGAACACGATAATTCTTCTTTAAAGCCAGCTACTCTTAATACTGTAGCGGCGGCTGCAGAGATCGGTGGTGATATTCATATTTTAGTTGCTGGTAAAGGTGCTCAGGCTGTAGCTGATGCTGCAGCTAAGGTTGCCGGTGTATCTAAAGTGTTATTGGCTGATGGTGATAGCTTAGAGCAGTTTTTAGCTGAAAACGTTGCTGCTCAGGTGCTTGCTGTGGCCAGTGACTATAGTCATATTCTGTTCCCAGCAACTGCCAATGGTAAAAACGTTGCTCCTCGTGTTGCAGCTAAGTTAGACGTAGCACAAATTACCGACGTGATTGGTGTTGAGTCAACAGATACATTTCAACGTCCTATTTACGCTGGAAATGGGATTGCTACAGTACAGGTTGAGGGCGATACTAATGTTCTAACCGTGCGTACAACTGCCTTTGATGGTGTATCTAGCGAAGGTGGCTCTGCTGAGATTGTTAGTGTTGACGCTGTAGCTGATAGTGGTTTATCTAAGTTTATAGGTCGTGAGATAGTTAAGAGTGATCGTCCAGAGTTAACTGCTGCTGATATTATTGTATCTGGTGGTCGTGGTGTGGGTAGTCAAGAGAATTTCGCTATCATTGAGGGATTAGCAGGCAAATTAGGTGCCGCTGTAGGCGCATCTCGTGCTGCTGTTGATGCAGGCTATGCACCTAACGATTTACAAGTTGGTCAGACTGGTAAGGTGGTGGCTCCTCAGCTTTATGTTGCTGTGGGTATTTCAGGTGCAATTCAACACTTGGCGGGTATGAAAGACTCTAAGGTGATCGTTGCAATCAATAAAGATGCAGAGGCGCCGATTTTTGGTGTTGCTGATTATGGATTGGTTGCTGATCTATTCCAAGCAGTACCTGAGTTGACAGAAAAGCTATAGTCTCATAAGGTTATAATCTTTTAAAATAGCCGAGATATTACTTTATCTCGGCTATTCGTTTTTACAATTGATAACAGTTTCACAAAGTTGTGACTGATTTGTATTTTTTAAACTTATCTTATTTCTTAGAAAAAAGAGTGTCACTCCATGCGTTCTTTACTCGTGATATCACGCTTCTTTGACTTTATAAATACTAAAGTCGCACAGGTAGTTATTTGGTTAACCTTGATAATGGCTGTTGTCAGTGCAGCTAATGCTACTTACCGTAAGGTGTTTAATGATAGCTCTAATGCTTGGTTAGAAATCCAATGGTATTTATTTGGTGCCGTGTTTTTATTAGCAGCAGGTTATACTTTTTTAAAAAATTCACACGTTCGTGTCGATGTGATTAATTCGAGGCTCAAAGAGCGTACTCAAGTAATTATTGACATCATCGGTGTCATCTTCTTTTTATTACCTGCCTGTGGCCTAATTGTGTATTTGTCTTGGCCTTTCTTTGTTCAGTCTTATGTCTCTGCTGAGATGTCAAACAATACTGGAGGCTTAATTCGTTGGCCAGTCAAACTGCTTATTCCCATAGGCTTTAGCTTAGTGATTATGGCAGGCGTATCTCATTTGATTAAGTGTGTTGCTTTTTTAAAAGGTATGGCACCTAACCCCTTGCGTAGAACCAAAAGCTCCGATGAGGAGTTACTCGATGAGCTTAAAGAGCATAGTCAAGATTCTGACAATAATAAATAGAGGATTAGAGAATGATTGAATTTATTATCGCCAATATGGCTCCGATCATGTTCTTAACCTTGATTGGTTTATTGCTTTTAGGGTTTCCTGTCGCTTTTTCCTTAGCTGCAAATGGTATTTTCTACGCTGTCCTGGGTATTTTGTTAGGTGAGTTTAATTTTCAGTTTTTGCAGGCATTACCAAATCGAATTTTTGGTATTATCCAAAATGATACTTTACTTGCAGTACCGTTCTTTACTTTGATGGGTTTAGTGCTTGAACGTTCAGGGATGGCAGAGGATTTATTAGATACGATTGGCGAGATTTTTGGGCCAATCCGCGGTGGTTTAGCTATTGCTGTCGTATTCGTAGGAGCATTGCTAGCAGCAACAACCGGTGTAGTAGCTGCTTCTGTTATTTCTATGGGCTTAATTTCTTTGCCTATTATGATGCGCTATGGCTATGATCGTCGCTTAGCGACTGGAGTGATAGCAGCGTCGGGTACATTGTCACAAATTATTCCGCCGTCACTGGTGCTGATCATTTTAGCAGACCAAGTCGGTCGCTCAGTGGGTGATGTTTATCGTGGTGCCATGATCCCAGCATTGGGTTTGGTGGGTATTTACATAGTTTTTGTACTTATCATTTCAGTCATTATGCCAAAGGCTGCCCCGGCTTTGCCGCCACATGCTCGTAAGTATGTAGAAGATAATGGTCGTTCTGGCTTGCGCTCTTTGGCTGTAACTTCAATCATTGCTGGTGTAATTTCTTATTGGTTAGATGCACAGTTTTTGGCTGATGAAAATACCGCAATGGATGAAAAAATCGTCATTAGCTTGTTGCTATGGGGATTAGTTATGTTTGCCTTTGCACTAGCTGATAAGTATTTGCGTTTAGGGTGGTTGTCACGTATCACGTCAAGAGTGGTGTTTGTAATGGTGCCCCCATTACTACTGATATTCTTAGTGTTAGGGACTATCTTCCTGGGTGTTGCTACGCCGACAGAGGGCGGGGCGATGGGGGCTGTGGGTTCTATCGTGTTGGCCTTATCTCGCAGACGTCTAAACCTGACGTTATTGAAGCAGGCGATGGAGTCCACTACGAGGTTGACTAGCTTTGTTATATTTATCTTAGTCGGTTCGACTATTTTTACCTTAACATTCACCGGCTTTGGTGGTCAGCATTGGGTTAATAGTTTATTTAGTGATTTGCCTGGTGGGGTTTATGGTTTCCTAATAGTTGTCAGTATTTTTATTTTTGTATTGGCTTTCTTCTTAGATTATTTTGAGTTGGCCTTTATCGTTGTGCCTTTATTAGCGCCAGTAGCTGAGAGTTTAGGTATCGATTTAGTTTGGTTTGCGGTGATTATAGCTGTCAATATGCAGACTTCCTTTATGCATCCGCCATTTGGTTTTGCCTTGTTCTTTTTGCGTTCAGTGGCCCCTCAAAATGCTTATATCGATAAGATCACTAAAAAGCGTGTTGAAGGAGTTAAAACCACGGAGATTTATTGGGGTGCGATTCCATTTATCATTATTCAATTGTGTATGGTAGGTATCGTATTAGCATTCCCTAGCCTCGTGACTCATTATAAAGGTACGGCTCCTAAGGTTGACCCAGCAACGATTCAAATTGGTGTTGATTCTTATGGTAGTAGTTACGGTGATGACCCTTATGCAACTGATTCCTTCGGTGGGTCTGGAGGGGATGATTATGGCGCCGATCCTTATGCTGTGGATTCTTTTGGTACTACGTCAGAAGCCGTTAGCGAAACTGTTCCAGAAAATGACTCTGGAACAAGTGATTCACTCGAAAAGGAGCATCAGCAGTCTGATAGTGGGGACCCTTATTCAGTTGATTTTCAATAAAGGATTCATATGTTATACCGGACGCGTGTCAAGTTTTGTGGCATTACACGCCTTGAGGATATCCATTTAGCGGCTGATCTAGGTGTAGACGCTTTGGGTTTTATTCTTTATCCTAAGAGTAAAAGGGCATTAAGCCTTGAGCAGATGAAGTCGCTAGTTGAGGCGGTACCGGTTTGGATAAGTTCCGTTGTCTTATTGGTCAACTCTTCAGTCGATGAAATAAATAGGGTAATTGAGAAATTACGTCCAAGCTATCTGCAGTTTCATGGCGACGAATCTGTAGAGTTTTGTGAGCAGTTTAATTATCCGTATATACGTGCTATCAGAGTGGGAGCGCCTGGGATCTCTACGGCTGAGGAGATTGCGGATACTGTAGCCTGTTATAAGCAGGCCAAAGCCTTTATTTTTGATGCTTATAGTCCAGGTTATGGTGGGGCGGGTATTAGCTTTGATGCTAATTTACTAGCCTTAGTTCGAGAGCAGCAAGTGCAAGAGAAAATTATTATTGCGGGTGGTCTGGACTCTCAAAATATTAGAGCATTAGTTGAGGAATATCAGCCATTTGGCGTGGATTTGTGCAGTGGTGTAGAAAGCGCTCCAGGTCATAAAAGCCTTGCTAAAATGCGCTTATTTATTGAAGAACTGAGGGCTGCAAAGACTATTTAACCTTTAAATATAGGGGTAATACTGTATTAACATGTTTTCCTAATTGTGGTAAAAATCTAGAATGTTTTTCAGTTGTGAATCTAATAGCCTATAAAAGGGGAATAAATATGATTCGTTCAGTATCAAAACACTTTTCACTTGCTGCAGGTACGGTTGCATTGGCATGCGCTTTTGCAGTGCCTAGCACAGCAGCAGCACAGCAGACATTCGTCAGTATCGGTACAGGTGGTGTGACAGGGGTTTATTATGCTGCAGGCGGTGCGATCTGTCGTTTAGTTAATAAGGACCGTGCTGATCATGGTCTACGTTGTTCAGTTGAGTCTACTGGTGCCTCAGTATTTAACGTTAATACCATCCGTGCGGGCGAGTTAGAGTTGGGTTTTGCTCAATCTGACGTAGGTTACAACGCTTATGAGGGTGAAGCTCAGTTTGAGGGTAATGCTTATGAAGACCTGCGTTCAGTTTTCTCTATGCATCCTGAACCACTCACTTACTTAACGAGTGCTGATGCCAATGTTAACAGCTTTGAAGATCTTCAGGGAAAGCGCTTCAACGTTGGTAATCCGGGTTCTGGAACACGTGCTTCTCTTGAGGAGTATCTTGATGAGGCAGACTTGGATTTAAGCTTTTTCGGTCTAGCTTCAGAGCTTCGTGCCGACGAGCATGGTCAGGCACTTTGTGATGGTAAGATTGATGGCTTTATTTATGGCGTTGGTCATCCATCCGCAAATATTCAGGATCCTACCGCTACGTGTGGTGCTAAATTGATGGCTATGGATGGTCCAATTGTTGATAGGATTGTTGCAGAGAAGCCTTACTACGCTAAGGTAGAGATTCCTGGTGGTCTATACAATGGCAACCCTGACCCAACACCGACCTACGGTGTTGTGGCAACAGTTGTGACTTCAGCTGATGTTGACGATGATGTGATTTACACGGTGGTAAAAACAGTCTTTGAAAACTTTGATGAGTTGAAGCAGTTACACCCAGCCTTAGCTAATCTTAGCAAAGAGGAAATGGTTAAAAACGGTTTGTCAGCGCCTCTCCATCCAGGTGCTGAAAAATACTATAAAGAAGTTGGTTTGATAGAGTAACTTAAGCTTTTATCTGTATCATCGGTCACTGCTTGGTTTTCAACTTTGTAAAACCACAGTGACCATTTTTTTACTCATTAAATTAATTTGAATATAAGAGGTCCTAATATGACGCTAGAAGAAAAAAAAGCGGCAGAATTAGAACAAGATTCATCCCTTGAACTCAAAAATTTATCTGCCCAAGGACACACTGTTGATGAAGAGAAGGCAGCGCAATTAGAAAAATTAGAACAGTTAGTTAGTGATGTTGATAGAGGTGGGCGCAATGTCGGTGGCTTTGCTGGTGCGGTCCTCGGTATTGGTGCTTTGTGTTGGACATTTTTCCAGTTATGGTTCGCTTCACCAATTCCTTTCTCGTTAGGTTTTGGTATTTTTAATGAGTCTGAAGCTCGTTCTATTCACCTAGGTACTGCTATGTTCCTAGGTTTCTTAGCCTATCCTATGTTTAAAAAACAAAGCACTAGAATCCCAATATACGATTGGGTTTTAGCTCTGATGGCAGGCTTTTGTGGTGGTTATCTATTTATTTTTTATCAAGAGTTAGCTTATCGCCCTGGCTTGCCAACTCAGATTGATATTTGGGTAGGTGCTATAGGTATTACGTTACTATTAGAGGTCACTCGTCGTGCATTGGGTGCGCCGATGGCTGTGCTAGCACTCGTCTTTATAGCGTATTGCTTATTCGGCCCGTATATGCCAGAGGTGATTGCTCATCGAGGCTATTCTGTTCAGCGTTTAGTTACGCATATGTGGTCTGCAGAGGGAGCTTTTGGGGTAGCAATCGGTGTTTCTGTTTCATATATCTTTATTTTTGTATTATTAGGTGCTTTACTTGACCGTTGTGGGGGGGGTAATTATCTAGTACAGGTGTCTTTTGCTTTATTGGGTCATTTACGTGGTGGCCCAGCAAAAGTAGCCGTCGTTTCCTCTTGTGTAAATGGTATTGTTTCGGCTTCATCGGTTGCCAACGTAGTCACAGGTGGTATCTTTACTATTCCTCTGATGAAAAAGGCAGGTTATGGAGGGGTTCGTGCGGGTGCTATTGAAACTGCTGCTTCAGTCGATGGACAAATCATGCCGCCGGTCATGGGGGCGGCAGCTTTTCTGATGATTGAGTATGTCGGTATTCCCTATACAGATGTGATTAAGCATGCCATTTTACCAGCGCTTATCTCTTATATTTCACTATTCTACATTGTCCATTTAGAGGCAATGAAGTTGGGTATTGAGCCAATGATGAGTGGTGGGCCCGAAAAAACCGTTAAACAAAAGATAATTAGCTGGGGTCTTGGTATTTCCTCTATCTTTTTGGTCTTAGGTGCTATTTATTATATTGGGATAGGCGTACAGGCGATATTTGGTAAAACTGCAGTATGGGTGTTATTAGCGATTATCGTATCTTTATATTTATATTTGCTGTGGGTGGCAGCCAAACATGCTGACTTACCTCACGATATTAGCGTCACAGATCCCGTGCGTCCAGAGCCTTGGCCAACAGTTAGAGCGGGTTTGTTCTTTTTAATTCCAATTGGCATTTTAGTCTGGTGTCTCAGTATTGAACAGTTATCGGCTGGTCTATCCGCTTTTTATGCTGTTTGCTCGCTCATCGTGCTTATGCTGACTCAGAGACCGTTGTTTGCATTCTTCCGTAAGCAAAATAATATCATCGCTGAATCTATGCGTGGTGTGCGTGAAACCTTAGGAGGTCTTGAGGACGGTGCTCGTAATATGATTGGTATTGCAGTGGCGTGTGGTACTGCTGGTGTTATTGTCGGTGCTATTAGTCTGACTGGTTTAGGGTTGCGTATGACGGCTTTTGTGGAGTTGATTTCCATGGGGGATGTCTTCTTAATGTTGCTGTTTACTGGTTTGGTTTGCTTAATCTTAGGCTTAGGGATGCCGACAACTGCTAACTATATTTTGATGGCTACGCTAATGGCTCCAGTCATTGTGGAGTTAGGCGCCCAAAGTGGTTTAATTATTCCCCTTATTGCTGTCCACATGTTCGTTTTCTATTTTGGACTGATGGCAGACATTACACCCCCGGTGGGGCTAGCAACCTTTGCCGCAGCGGCGATATCGGGAGAGGATCCGATTAAGACCGGTATTCAGGGCTTTAAGTACGCTATGCGCACAGTTATTTTGCCGTTTATTTTTGTTTTTAATCCGTTAATTTTATTGATAGGTATTGAGAGTTGGTGGAATCTAGTCCTAGTGATTGCCGGTGCAATTATAGCTTGCTTGATCTTTGCGGCTGCAACACTTTTCTGGTTTAGAACTAAGTGTAAGTGGTATGAGGCCTTATTACTTCTTGTTGCTTCGTTTATGTTCTTCCGTCCAGATTGGTATTTAGACCGTTATGAGCCTGAATACGTTTCTATTGAGTCTTCAGAGGCTTTTAAGGTTGCTTCGGAGATAAGAGAGGGCGGACGTTTTGTGGCTATCATTAGTGGTATGAATGTAGAAGGTGATGATCTTACCAAGACGGTCGCCGTCGCTTTAAACACACCACCAGCAGTAGATGGTGATGATGCTAAGGCAGTGGGTCAACAGCGCTTGCAACAAGCAGGTATTAGCTTGATGGAGTTTGGCGGACGTATGATGGTTAGTAACGTTCGATTTGGTAGTGTGGCAGCAAAATCTAGCTGGCAATCAAATTGGGATTTGCAAGAGGTTTTAGTAAAAAATCCTGTTCGACCTTCAGAGCTTGTTATCTTTATTCCTGGCCTATTGATTATTGGTTTTGTTTGGTGGCTACAAGGACTACGTCTTAAGCATAATTCGGGCAGTGGTCCAACTTCTACGACTAGAGCAGCGGTACGTAAAGAGGATGATATTGAACCGCAAGGAGTTTAAATAAAAATAAGGGCCTCATAAATATGAAGCCCTTATTTTTTTAGCATTAACTTAACTCTATTTGCTCAATTTCTTCGTTGAGTGTTAACCAGCGTTCTTCCAACTCATTTTTCTGGGTTTCTAATTGGCCATGCTCACTGAGCTGGGCTATACGGTTATCGCGGTTTGCATCAGTATAGAAGTTTTCATCGACCATCGCTTCTTGAAGCTCTTCTAGTCTCGTAGTGATTTTTTCAAGCTGCGCTTCTACTTGATTTAACTCCTTAACTAGAGGTTTTTTTAGAATACCCAAGCGTTGCCTATCTTCGGCCTCTTGGCGCCTTTGCGCACGACGGTCTACGGCAATGCTTTCACCATTTGCTGTGCGTTCATTTTTCTTGGCAAGATTGGATTCTTGGCGTTCATCTGCTTTACGGTTTATCAACCATTGCTGATAGTCATCTAGATCACCATCAAACTCGGCGATGTTGCCATCGGCGACAATAATAAATTCGTCAGTCGTACTTCGTAATAAATGCCTATCGTGTGAAACTAGTAGGACACTGCCTTCAAACTCTGTCAGTGCTCTAGCTAATGCTTCTCGCATATCAACATCTAAGTGGTTACTTGGTTCATCCAGTAGTAAAAGATTTGGTTTTTTCCATACTAATAGGGCAAGTGCTAGACGGGCTTTTTCGCCGCCCGAGAAGGGGCCAACCTTAGCAAGTGCTTGCTCACCGATAAAACCAAAACCACCTAAATAGTCTCTTAGGCTTTGTTCACGCTCATTGGGGGCAATGCGTACCATATGCTGTAAAGGTGTTGCTGCGTGATCCAGCATATCTAATTGCTGTTGGGCAAAATAAGCAATATTGACGCCTTTTGCGGTATTTATCTGCCCACTAAGTGGAGATAATTCACCAACCAACGATTTGATGAGGGTGGATTTACCGGCACCGTTAACACCTAAAATACCGATACGAGCACCACCACGAATCATCATATTGATATTCTTTAAAATAGGTTGCTCTGCACTATAGCCAATATCTACTTTATCAATGATAATCAATGGGTCAGGCATTTGTTGAGGTTGTGGGAAGTTGAAACTAATTCCCGAACTTATCTGCAAAGGAGCTAGCTTTTGCATGCGATTAAGTGCTTTTACACGACTTTGAGCTTGCTTTGCTTTAGTAGCCTTCGCTTTGAAGCGGTCAATAAAAGATTGCATATGTTGAATCTCTTTTTGTTGCTTCACATAAGCTTGCTCATGTTGTGCTAGGCGCTCTGCTTGTTGTTCAATAAAAGATTCGTAATTGCCACGGTAGCGGTGTAGCTTTTGTTGATCGAAATGCAAAATGACACGAGCGACATTATTTAAAAACTCCGTATCATGTGAAATCAGCAGAATAGTGCCTTGATAGGCTGCAAGCCAGCGTTCAAGCCATACCATAGCATCAAGATCTAAATGGTTGGTTGGTTCATCCAAAAGTAATAAGTCCGATGGCTTCATCAAAGCTCGGGCAATAGATAAACGTACTTGCCAACCGCCTGAGAATTCACTGACATGCTTATCCCATGTATTTGGAGCAAAACCAAGACCGGTTAATAGCTGTTCTGCACGCGACTCAGCTGACCAATGACCAGCGTCGGTAAGCATCGCCTCCAACTCTGCAATCCTTACACCGTCGGTTTCGTCGACTTGGGTACGCTCCTGCTGTAATGTTCTTAAGTGAGTATCACCATCAATAACAAATTCGCGTGCAATTTTCTCTTGTCCATAGACGTCTTGGCTAACAGCAGCTATTTCCCAAGATTTAGGGATATCTAAGGAGCCTGCGTCCTGCTCTAATTGGTCTTGAATTAAGGAAAATAGAGTAGATTTTCCTGCTCCATTTCTGCCGACTATGCCAACTCGTTCTCCCGGATTAATTACGAATTCAGCTTCTTCTAATAGTATTTTGCTGCCGCGACGCAGAGTTAAGCCTTGGGCTTTTATCATTGCTTAGTTTAATCCTTGATAGTTTTTTAATTGATCTTTGGTCAATAAAATAATGATATTTGAATCATATTCACTTTCTAAGAAAATAGGTTCTAAGTTTGGAAAAGCCCGATAGAAATTGTCTTTGTTAAAACCAATTTCTAAAATAATAAAGCCATCTTCATTTAAATAATTGACTGCTTGGTTTAAAAACTTGCGAATGACCTCCATGCCGTCATTACCGCCATGAAGAGCGAGTGAAGGTTCGTGTCGATATTCATCGGGTAGTTGTCTCAAACTCTCAGTGGTTACATAAGGAGGGCTGCAGACAATTATGTCATAGGGCTGCTCTTTATTTAAACCTTTGAATAAATCACTCTCAATGATGTTAATCCGATTGTCAAGCTTATACATGGCTACATTACGTTGAGTTAACAGAGTAGCGTATTCAGAAATATCAACAGCATCGACGGTGCTATTTGGGAAGGTTAGTGCCATTAAAATAGCTAGTGATCCCGAGCCTGAGCACATATTAAGTATGCTCATAGGGGATTCACTATCTTGGATCCAAGGATGAAGTGCTTCCTGAGTGATTAGTTTGGCGATAGGGGAGCGTGGAATAAAGACGTGCTTATCTGTTAAAAAACGATGGCCTTGGAGCCATGCGACACCGATAAGATGTGCTAATGGTAATCGTGTTGCTGCACGCTGATGAATTAAGTCTAAGACTAATTTTCTTTCATTATCTAAAACTCTAGCATCTAGGTAAGGGGTTAACTGATCTAATGGTAGGTTGAGTCGTTCTAAAACTAAGTAAACTGCCTCATCCCACGCGTTATCATTGCCATGCCCAAAGCTAAGGTCAGCTTGATTAAAGCACGAGACGGCGTAACGAATGAGGTCGCGGATAGTTTTAAGTTCTTTGTAGCTTCTGTTAGCCATGGCGAAAGTTGCTCCTGAAACGAGTTAAGGACAGTCAGTCGAAAGCTTTACATTTTAACATTAAAGCTGTGGATGAAAGTTGCTATACTTGTATGTTTCAGCTGAGTGTATAACTTTCGCTAAAAAGAATTGTTGAGTATTTTTTGATAGTCTACTAGATAGTATTAGAAATAAAATTTATGTGGTGCGAGCGGAGAGACTTGAACTCTCACACCTCACGGCGCTGGAACCTAAATCCAGTGCGTCTACCAATTCCGCCACGCTCGCACATCTATAAATTTTAAACCTAAGCATTGCGCCTAAGTGTTTAGCTAATCACCACTTTGCTAAAAGTTCTCTAGAAGTTTAGTAACTAACTAAGCATTAAATATTACTCTTTAAATTATACTTAATCAAGCTTATTTATCATTTTTTACTATAAAAGATAGGTTTTTTTATTGATGTGGTAAAAAAGCTATGAATTTATTTATCTGATAGGTGGTTTTTTGTTTTTAAATTTATCTAAGGTTTGAGATCTTTGTGTTCTAAGCACATTGGCATCTTGTTCAATGATGGTTTCAGCAAATAGTTGCCAACACACAATAAACAAAGCAGCAAGTAGAGGACCCATTACAAAGCCATTAATGCCAAACACACTTAAACCACCTAAGGTGGAAATTAAGATGACCCAATCAGGAAGCTTAGCTGATTTTCCAACTAAGGTAGGGCGCAATACATTATCTGTTAGTCCAATGATAAATACACCGAATAGTATCAGAGTAACTCCCTTGAAGATAGCGCCTGTTGCAAGGAAATAAACCGCAACAGGGAACCAAATAAGAGCAGAGCCAACTGCAGGGAGTAGTGATAGGAAGGCCATGATAACGCCCCAAAGTATAGCGCCTTGTACACCTAAAAAAGCAAAGATAATACCACCTAAGGTACCTTGAATAATAGCAACAAGAATGTTGCCTTTGACTGTTGCTTTGATAACAGTAGTAAAGCGTTCAAATAAGGTGTTGCGATATGCAGTAGTCAGAGGGATGGTGTATTTGATCTTTTCTAATAACTTAGCACCGTCACGGAAAAAGAAAAACATTGCATAGAGCATCACGCCTAAAGCAGCAAAGAACCAAACAGTATTTTGTCCAAGTGAAACAGCGTGGTTAGCTGCAGCACGGCTGATATTGGCTAATGTTGACTGAATTTGGGATTGAAGATCGCTAAAATTACTTATATTAAAATAGCCTAGTGCATTGTGTACCCAATCAGGCATCTTATCAATAATTGCATTGGAGTAAACAGCAATGTCAAAATGACCGTCACGGACTAACCCATAAAAAGCATTAATCTCTTTGACCAACGCGGTAGTGATTATGAGGAGAGGAATAAGTGCTAAGAAAATCCAGGAAATGAGCGTAAGTAATGCCGCAATATTTGGTAACTTAGGCATCATTCTGAGTAAGCGGTTATGCAATGGCATGAAGAGAACGGTAAAAATAACCGCCCAAAAAACCGAACCAAACCAAGGTAAAATAGTGGCAATAAAGCCAATGGTTACAAAAACCAGTAGGACAACAAAAAAGCTGAGGTTGGCTTTTGCTGTAGACATTGTCACTCCGAGATATAAGCTAGTATTTAATAGCTTATTATATATGGTAATTGAGGGTTTGGTATTTAACTAACTCGCTAATTGAAAACACCAAATAAAAAGTCCTAAAGAGATTTATTTATGTTCAGAAGCACATTAAATGTTAAAAGCTATCAATTTTCAGGCAAATTAATAGCTGTTGTTGGAATGAGCGTTTTGCTGTCGGCTTGTGCGTCTAATCGTAAGCCACCAGCTCAGCCTGAAAATATTTGTATGATTTTTGATGAAAAGCCTGATTGGCATAAAGCTGCTATTAGAAGTCATGAAAAGTGGCGTGTGCCACCACAAATTTTAATGGCTATTATTTATCATGAGTCAGGGTTTAAGCATGATGCTCAACCGCCTAGAAGGTGGTTTCTAGGTGTGATACCACGAGGTCGCGCTAGTTCTGCTTATGGTTACCCACAAGCTAAGGATGAGGTTTGGAGTGACTACAAGCGTGAAAACAGCTCTTTTGCTAGTCGTTCTGATATGGATGATGCCTTAGACTTTGTTGGCTGGTATTCTGATAAATCACAGAGACTTAATAGCGTCTCTAAATGGGATGCCTATAATCTTTACTTAAACTATCACGAAGGTTGGGGCGGCTATAGTCGTGGCACTTATCGAAATAAAGCTTGGTTATTGCGAGTGGCTAGCCAAGTACAAGCTAGAAGTGAGCGCTACGGTGCTCAATATGAACAGTGCCGCCCCTAGTTCAATTAGCTATAAGGTTGTAGCCTTTATTTAATCAAATTCCATTTAATATCAGCAACGACAGGCGCGTGATCAGAGGGCCTTTCTAGGCGACGAGGCTCTTTGTCAATCCAGCAGGCTTGGCATAATTCTTTTAAGGAGTCGGTGATTAGGATGTGGTCGATACGTACGCCGGCGTTACGTCTAAAGCCCATCATACGGTAATCCCACCATGAAAAGCTTTTATCCTCTTGTTCGAAAAGTCTAAAAGAGTCATGTAGGCCTAGATCAATCAGTTCTTGTAATGCGGAACGCTCTGGCGGTGAAATTAAAATGTCACCTTTGTAGCCTTCGTGTACATCGCGATCTTCAGGAGCAATATTAAAGTCACCGGTCAAGACTACATGCTGATATTTTTTCATTTCGCTTTTGACAAAATTAGTTAATTCTTTGTACCAAGCAAGTTTATAAATATATTTGTCACTGTCGACAGCGCTACCGTTGGGGCAATAGACATCGATTACGCGAATTGGTCCTTGCTCAGAGTCAAAAGTGGCAGCGATTAGGCGTTGTTGAATATCTTCATAAAGTGGATTGTTGCATACGATATCTTTAGCTTCGGTGCGACTAATTATTGCAACGCCGTTATATGTTTTTTGTCCACTCCAGCAAGCGGTATAGCCAATTTCCTCAAAAGCAGCGAGATCAAAAAGGGGTGTGTCTTGCTTTAGTTCTTGTAAGCACAACATATCGACAGGGTTTTCTTTTAACCAGTCAAGTACTTGAGGTAGGCGAATTTTTAAAGAATTGACATTCCAGGTGGCTATCATAATTTTTTATATATCAATAGAAATTAAATTTAATGACTTTATATGTTAATCAATCTCGCAACTATTTTGTCTTTTGAGTTGCTAAGGGTGCAAATTCATAGGTATTTTTACTAAGATGTCTTTGCTTGTGAAATATTTATTAAAATCAATTATGAAAAAATATACTCCAGACCCTGAATTTGACGTTCCTATGTTGGCCGAAGATGGTGAATGTCGCTATTTGCATTTTGATAGTCCGTGGGCGCAGGGGGTGATGTCCTTATCAGAGCCGAGTTCTTTGGTGTTTGAATATACAAGACAGATGTGTGCTTGGCTATTGTTTCAAGAGGCTGTTAAGGATAAGGCTATTGCTTTATTAGGCCTTGGTGCCGGTAGCCATTTCCGCTTTTTGCAGCACTATACCGAAGCTCCCATTAGCTGTGTCGAGTGGAGTGAGCTAGTAATAATGTGTGCTCAGGACCATTTTGAGGTTGAGGAAACTGAGCGTTGCCAAATTATTGAGGCTAATGCAGAGTCCTGGGTGCATGAGACTGAGACGCAAGGACAATATGGAGTCCTGATGGTGGATTTATACGACTATACAGCTGAAGGGCCGGTTTGTAGCTCTAAAAAGTTTTATAAGGGCTGTGCTAATGTCTTGGGAACAAGTGGCATTGTCACTTTTAATCTTTTTGGTCATCATCCAAGCTTTGCTAAGAATCTTGCTAATATTCGTGCTGCATTTGATAATCGTACTATTATGTTTCCCGAAACTAAAGATGGAAATCGTATTGTTATTGCATTTAAAGGGCCAATCTTGGAGATTGAACTAAAAGACTTGGCGTCAAGAGCCAAGCAGGGTGAAGTAGATTATGCCTTGCCGCTAGCAAATTATTTAGACATCCTATTAAAAGAAAAGGATAATCAGCATATTATCCATGCGAATAAAGTTATTATTTAGTATT
>CANROD010000030.1 GCA_947632105.1 uncultured Oligella sp.
GGTGCTGTTCGTGACTTAACCCTTGGGCTACAACCTAAGGACTTTGATGTAGCGACCAACGCCACACCTGAGGAAATTAAGCCACTCTTTCGTCGCGCCCTAATTATTGGTCGCCGCTTTAGATTAGTCCATTGTGTATTTGGTCGCGAAATTATTGAAGTATCGACGTTCAGAGCAGCTTCGAAGCAAAAGCAGCTAACGGATGAGTTTGGTCGTGTCCTCAGTGATAATGTTTACGGTACACAGGCAGAAGATGCTGAACGCCGTGACTTTACAATTAACGCTTTATACTACGACCCGGTGCGCGAGGAGCTGATCGACTACCACAACGGGCTTAGCGATATCCGTCAGCGTGTCGTACAAATTATCGGTGATGCAGGCGCTCGCTACCGAGAGGATCCTGTGAGGATTTTGCGGGCCTTACGTTTCCAAGCCAAATTAAACGGCAGCATCGAAGAAAAAACAGCTGCACCCATTCGACAACTTGCTAATTTATTGGTTAATGTGCCGGAATCACGCATGGCTGATGAATGCCTCAAACTACTAATGTGCGGCAATGTTAACCTATGTCTTCAACTGATAAAAGACCAGCAAATTGACAAGGGCGTTTTACCCTTAATTGACTTACTTCAAGAGCAGGCAGAGAGTAGTAAGTTTTTAAGAATTGCTTTAGAGCGCACGGACCTTCGTATTCGTAGCAACAAAACAGTCAGCCCTAGTTTCTTATATGCCTCAGCGCTCTGGCCTTTAGTCAATCAGCGTTGGCAGCTTTATCAAGAGCAATATAAAGAGCCTGCCGTACCAGCTCTAATCCAAGCAGCTCATGATGTACTAGATCAATATGCTCGACCACTTGCTCTACAAAAGCGCCAAAGCAGTGATATGCGTGAAATTTGGTTCATGCAGCCGCGCTTTGAAAGACGCTCATTGCGCGCTATTTACCGTATGTTCGAACAGCAACGCTTCAGAGCAGCTGTCGACTTCTTACAAATCCGCGCCGCAGCCGGTGAGTTTGATAGTGTGTTAGCCCAATGGTGGATGGACCTTGCTGATGCCAACGATGAGGGTCGCAAGGAAATGCTTAACGAACTACCTCATCAAGCGGCCTCTTCTGGGGCCGGCGCAGGCACCTCTAAAACCAAACGCCGCCGCCCACGTCGTCGTTCAATCGATAATCGTAATAGAAAGGCGGCAGCTAAAGTAAGCCAAGCTACAGCACAAGACGGTACAAGCAATGACTAAAGCGCGTCAGGCCTACATTGCGTTAGGTGCCAATCTTGACTCTCCAGCCTCAACACTTGAGGCGGCCTTAGAGGCTCTTGCTAAAGCTAAGGGGATAGAGCTAATCAAGCGCTCTTCCCTCTATCGTAGTCCACCCCTTGATGCTGATGGACCAGATTATATCAATGCAGTGGCTGAGATTAAAACCGACTTAGAACCCCTACAACTTTTGCATAGGCTACAAGCTATTGAGAATGACTTTGGTCGAGTACGTTTATATAAAAACTCACCTCGTACCTTAGATCTGGATGTCTTACTTTACGAAGGCTTTAACTCAGATAGCGCAGAGCTCACCGTACCCCATCCTCGCATGCACTTGCGGAGCTTTGTACTCATGCCTTTAATGGAAATTGCCGGAGATATACAACTAGCACAAGGTGGTACTACTGATTTACTAGACGCTACAATAGCGTCAGGACAAGTTATTAAGAAGGTCTAAAAGACCAACAAAAAAGGGAGCCTAGAAAATTTCTGACTCCCTTTTCACTACTTCAAAGACTCACAAGCTATCGATATAAACTAAGCATTTGCTGCTTGTATCTCTTCAATCTTCGCCTTCCAGACCTTAGGACCAGTTTCATGAACCGACACGCCAGTTGCATCAACTGCGACAGTTACTGGCATATCTTTCACCTCAAACTCATAGATAGCCTCCATACCGAGGTCCTCAAAGCCTACTACCTTGGCACTGCGAATGGCCTTGGACACTAAATAAGCCGCACCACCCACTGCCATTAAGTACGCTGACTTATGATTTTGAATTGCATCAATTGCCACTGGACCACGCTCGGCCTTACCAATCATCGCAATTAAACCCTGCTCTAACATCATATTAGTAAATGCATCCATACGTGTAGAGGTGGTAGGACCTGCTGGGCCAACTGCCTCATCACGCACCGGATCAACTGGGCCAACATAGTAAATCACACGATTGTTAAAATCTACTGGTAACTCTTCGCCAGCTGCTAACATCTGCTGAATACGCTTATGGGCAGCATCACGACCAGTCAGCATTTTACCTGACAATAACAAAGTATCGCCAGGCTGCCAACTAGCTACCTCTTCAGGCGTTAAGGTATCTAAGTTAACCGCTTTTGACTTATTGTAGTCAGGTGCCCACTCGATATCAGGCCAACTATCTAATGATGGGACAGGCATCTCAGCGACACCACTGCCATCTAATTCAAAGTGCACATGACGTGTTGCCGCACAGTTAGGAATCATTGCAATCGGTTTAGAAGCAGCATGAGTTGGGAATGTATTAATTTTCACATCCAATACAGTTGTCAAACCACCCAAACCCTGAGCACCAATGCCAAGCGCATTGACTTTCTCATAAAGCTCAATACGCATTTCTTCTAATTTGCTTTGTGGGCCACGTTGCAGTAGCTCATACATATCGATGTCTTCCATTAACGCTTGCTTAGCCATCAACATCGCTTTTTCAGCAGTACCGCCAACACCAATACCCAACATACCAGGAGGACACCAACCCGCACCCATTGTTGGTACTGTTTTAAGTACCCACTCGACAATATCCTCACCTGGATTAAGCATGGCAAACTTTGTTTTATTTTCAGAACCGCCCCCCTTAGCAGCTACCTGAACCTCTACCTTATCACCAGGTACTAGTTCAACAGACAGGATACAGGGGGTATTATCACGCGTATTTTTACGCTCAAAAATTGCATCATCAAGTACAGAGGCACGCAATTTATTGTCAGGATTTAAATAACCCTGACGCACCCCTTCATCACAGGCTTCTTGCAATGTGCTACTAAGATCAAACTTAACATCCATGCCCACTTTTAAGAAGACATTAACAATACCTGTGTCTTGGCAAATAGGACGATGTCCTTCTGCAGCCATCTTGGAGTTAGTAAGAATCTGTGCAATCGCATCCTTAGCAGCAGGACTTTGCTCTACTTGATAAGCTCGTGCTAAATGCTGAAGGTAGTCTTGCGGGTGATAATAACTAATGAACTGCACTGCATCCGCAATCGACTGAACTAAATCAGCCTCTTTAATAACAATTGACATTCTTAAATTCCTTTAATCCTTGAATTAAAATCAACAATGACACAAAGAGACTGAGCAGCTAAACCCAATCTCTCTGCCATAAAAAACAAAACCTATCGACCCTTCCAAATAGGATCACGCTTTTCTGCAAAAGCAGTCGCACCCTCTTTAGCATCTTCCGAACTGAAAATATGCTGCATACGAGGTTGCTGTAAAGCAAACATATCCTGATCACTCCAAGTACGAGCCTCATTAACCACTTGCTTTATCACTTGCAAAGCCAAAGGACCATTAGCGGCAATTTTATCTGCCATTGCTAAAGCAGCATCTAGAGCCTGACCCGGCTCAACCAACTGATTAATTAAGCCTAACTCATGTGCACGCTGAGAAGTTAACATATCACCAGTTAATAAAATCTCCATCGCAATAGGATAAGGCACCCGATAAGGCATACGTAACATACCACCAGAACCTGGTACTAAGCCACGTTTAGCCTCAGGCAAACCAAATTTAGAGGTATTGGAAGCAATAATTAAATCGCACGCCAAGCATAACTCAAAACCACCGGCCAACGCATAGCCCTCAACCGCAGCAATTAACGGCTTTTTAGGTAAAGCCTCACATACCCCCCCTAAGCCACGGCCCGGTACCACTGCACGACGCTGGGTTTTAGCAAACTCCTTTAAATCCATACCTGCACAAAAATGCTCACCTTGACCGCGCAAAATACCTAATGACACCTCATCATCATTTTCTAATTGATCAATGGCATCCGCCAAAGCAAATGAGGTTTCATACGTTAAGGCATTCCGTGCTTGCGGACGATTAATCGTAATAATCAGTATTCGTCCTTTTCTCTCGGTCAAAACTAAAGCATCTGACATAGTTGTCTCCTTAAATAACTCTTTATTATTAAACTGCATCGTTCCTGATTTTACTGCTATTTCTATTTATCAAGCCTAATCAGCCTTCACTACTAGCAAATTGCTAATGATTCTCTTTTGCAAATATGAAATTACACTTGATATGATTAATCCATGTTTTATCAGCTCAAATATCCTAAAATTATGGGTTAATTAAATTTTTGGTAAATGTCTTAGCATGCTTAGCTTTCAGCAAATTATTCTCACGTTAGAAAAATATTGGGGCGCTCAGGGCTGCACCCTACTTCAACCTTATGATATGGAGGTAGGTGCCGGCACATCACATACTGCTACCTTCCTACGAGCGATTGGTCCAGAGCCTTGGTACGCAGCCTATGTACAGCCTTCCAGACGTCCTAACGATGGCCGTTATGGCGAAAACCCTAACCGCCTTCAGCATTATTACCAGTATCAGGTCGCCTTAAAGCCTGCCCCCAGCAACATTATCGATCTTTATTTAAACTCGCTTAGAGCCTTAGGTATTAATCCTGAAGAGCACGATATTCGCTTTGTTGAGGATGATTGGGAAAACCCAACGTTAGGCGCTTGGGGATTAGGCTGGGAGGTCTGGCTAAATGGCATGGAGGTCACTCAATTTACCTATTTCCAACAGGTTGGCGGCTTAGACTGCTCAGCCACCACAGGTGAGATAACCTATGGCTTAGAGCGTTTAGCCATGTACCTACAAAACGTCGAGAGTGTTTACGATCTCGTGTGGAATACGGACTTGCAGGGCAATCCTGTTTACTACCGTGACGTCTTCCACCAAAATGAGGTTGAGCAGTCCAAATACAATTTTGAAATTGCCAATACTGAGACGCTTTTCCGTCACTTTAATGACCATGAAGCTAATGCCCAACAGCTAATTGAGCTTAAGCTAGCTCTACCAGCCTATGAGCAGGTCCTCAAGTCAGCCCATATTTTCAACTTATTAGACGCTCGCGGTGCCATCAGCGTGACTGAGCGTGCGACCTATATTGCACGTATTCGCAACCTATCCCGGGGCGTCGCCCAATGTTATTACGAATCCAGAGAACAATTAGGCTTCCCAATGCTAAGACAAGCATCTCCTAAGGAGGCAAAGTAATATGACCAATCAAGCCCTATTAATTGAGCTCCTAACTGAGGAGCTCCCACCAAAAGCCTTACAACGCTTAGGTGACGCATTTGCCAACTCAATTGAAGCTGATTTAAATAAATTAGCACTACTACCCGAGGGTTATAGCAGCCGCAGCTTTGCCACCCCACGCCGCTTGGCCATTCTAATTGATCAAGTGCTAGTGCAGGCACCAGAGCAAGAATTCGTTGAAAAGCTGATGCCAGCTAAGGTTGGTCTGGATGCCAAGGGAAATGCTACTGCTGCGTTGACTAAACGCCTTGAAGCTAAGGGTTTAGGTCATTTAACTGCCGCTGATTTAAGCAAAGAGTCAGATGGCAAACAAGACTTTTTAATTGCCCGCGGTAAAGCCCCTGGCGCTATTCTACAAAATAGCATCCAAGAGATTATTGAGCATAGTATCGGCCAATTACCCATTCCAAAGGTCATGCGTTACCAGCTCAAAAACGGTCAGACTAGCGTACGCTTTGTACGTCCTGCCCACCGTCTCGTTGTTTTACATGGCACTGAGGTAATTGCTGCCGCTGCGCTTGGTCTAAGCTCTGATCGCATTACTGAGGGCCACCGTTTTATGGGCTCTAACACCATTACGCTCAATCATGCCGAAGAATACGAGCAGCGCCTAGCAGATGAGGGCATGGTTCTTGCCGACTATCAGCTACGTAAGGCGGATATTCAAAATCAATTACTAACGACCGCGGAGTCATTAAATACAACGATTGGTGAAGATCCCGAAGTGGCTGCTTTATTAGATGAAGTCACTGCTTTAGTTGAGCACCCTACCGTGTATGTAGGTCAATTTGACCAAGAGTTCTTAGAGGTACCACAGGAATGCTTGATTTTAACCATGCGTTTAAATCAAAAGTACTTCCCACTTTTTGATAAAGCAACAGGCAAGCTTAATAACCGCTTCTTAATCGTCAGCAATATGCGGCCGACAAATCCAGCAAAGATTATTGAGGGCAATGAACGTGTTATAAGACCACGCTTAGCAGACGCTCAGTTTTTCTTTGAAACCGACAAAAATGCTGCTCAAAACGCTCGCGTAGAGCAACTGGCTAATGTTGTTTACCATAATAAGCTTGGTTCCCAACGACAACGCACCGAACGTGTACAACAACTCGCTGCGCTTATCGCTTCACAACTTGGTACAGATATCACAGCTGCTGAGCGTGCTGCCTATCTAGCTAAAGCCGACCTCAGCTCACTGATGGTTGGTGAGTTCCCTGAGCTTCAAGGTGTCATGGCTGCTTACTATGCAGCACATGAAAAAGAGTCTAATGAGGTTTGCCAAGCATTAGCCCACCAATACGATGTCCGCTTCAACTTAGCACAAGATAAAGATAGCCTAACGGCACTTATTCTATTTATTGCGGAACGAGTCGAAACTCTCATAGGTATTTGGGGTATTGGCTCTATCCCTACTGGTGAGCGAGATCCTTATGGTTTACGTCGAGCAGCTTTAGGCATTATCAGCGCATTTGAGTGGCTAAAAAATGTTAAATTGGATTGCATCAGCACCGCTCAATTAGACTTACCAGCTATCTTAGAAGCATCTATTAGTCTCTTTGATGCGAAGAGCGAAATAAATCCTGATACTGCCAAAGAGGTGTATCAGTTTATTCTTGAGCGCTACCGTAACCAACTACAAAACGAACACAGCAAAGCAGTAATTGATGCTGTTTTAGCTGTTAACCCGCCACTCGATCAAATCCCTGAGCGCGTTGAAGCCATTGAGGCTTTCTCTCAAATGGATGATGCCGAGAGTTTAGCTGCTGCAAATAAACGTATTAGCAATTTATTACGCAAAGTTGAAGGTGAGTTAGTAGAGCTTGACGAGACTTTACTACAAGAGGACGCAGAAAAAGAGCTTTTTGCAGTTTTACAAACCGTCGAGCCAAAGGCTCAAGCACTTTTTTCTGAAAAAAACTTCACTGCCAGTATGAGCCTAATGGCAACAGTACGGCCAGCAGTTGATAGCTTCTTCAATGACGTCATGGTGATGGTCGACGACACAGCAATTCGCGCTAATCGCTTAGCGCTGCTAAATCGCTTGCACAGCACCATGAACTTAATTGCAGATATTTCCTGCTTAGCCTAATTTTTAAGCCTAAAGGAGCTTCAAGATGCCTAAGTTAATTATTCTCGATAGAGACGGAGTCATTAACGAGGACTCAGCTGACTACATCAAAAGTGCAGATGAGTGGATACCTCTTCCAGACAGCCTTGAAGCAATTACACGCCTCACTTCTGCCGGTTATAAAGTTGTTATTGCAAGCAACCAATCCGGCCTAGGTCGTGGCTACTTTAGCATTGATGCCCTAGCCGAAATGAACGCAAAAATGCGCTTATTGCTAGCAGAAAAAGGGGGCGTCATTGATGCAATTTTTGTCTGCCCTCACACACCCGAAGACGGTTGTAACTGCCGTAAACCGGAATCTGGGATGTTTGAAGAAATCAAACGACGCTATAACATCGACCAAGTAGCAGGCATTTATGCCATCGGTGATTCATTACGTGATTTACAAGCTGCTGAGAACGCAGGTTTTAAGCCATGGCTAGTCCTTACTGGCAATGGCCAAAAAACCCAGCAAGACCCAGCTTTTAACCCTGATACACCCATTAGCGCTAACCTCGCTGCAGCTGTGGACATGATTCTCAGCGTACAACAAGCTTAAAGGTGATCGTAATGAGTTTTATTCGATCCTTAATCTATGCACTATGTTTTGTACTTTCTGCCTTTATACTCGGTCCTTTGATTCTGCTTGCTCGTCCTTTTCCCTTCCATAAGCGCTATAAATTCGCTGTACAGTGGCCACGTTTATTAATCTATTTAGCAAAAATAATACTGGGTATACGCTATGAGGTTAAAGGTCAAGAAAACATCCCAACCGATCGCCAAGTAATTTATTTAATCAAGCACCAGTCGGCGTATGAGACCTTGTTTATACCTTGGTTTACACCCTACCCTGTTGTTCTTGTATATAAAAAAATATTGGAATACATCCCTTTATTCGGTTGGGCCATGGCAAGTCTAAACAATATCCCTATTGACCGCTCCAAAGGTTCGGAGGCATTACGTCAAGTACTGCGTAAAGGCTCAAAGCGCATTGAGGAAGGACGTTCACCTGTATTATTTCCTGAAGGCACACGCACTCCGGTAGGCCACAAGGGTCGCTATCAATCGGGCGGTGTACGTTTAGCAATGCATAGCAAGACAGATATTATTCCAGTGGCGCATAATGCCGGCAAGATATGGCCTGGCAGATCTTTTACCAAAAGACCGGGTTTAGTGACTATTTCTTTTGGTGCTCCGATTAAACCCGAAGGACGTAGCAGCGACGAAATCGCAGCTGAAGTCGAGCATTGGATTGAATCAGAAATGATTCGTATGAACCCGGAAGACTACCGAAGTAGTAACCCAGCTGATACGCCTGTCTACAGCCGTAACAAAAAAGGCTAAAATAGTCTGCAGCGCCCCCATTAATTCACTCATTAGGAGATCTTATGTTATTACTACACACCATGTTCCGTGTTGGTAATTTAGAGCGTTCTATCAATTTTTATACCAATGTATTGGGCATGAAGCTACTTCGCACTTCAGACAATCCTGAGTACAAATACACTCTAGCCTTTTTAGGCTACGCTTCAAACCCTGAACAAGCGGAGATTGAATTAACCTACAACTATGGAGTCGAAGAATATGATCTAGGATCGGCTTATGGCCATATTGCAATCGGCGTCCAAGATGCTTATGATGCCTGTGAAAAGGTTAAGGCAGCTGGTGGCAAGGTAACTCGTGAAGCAGGTCCAGTACTGGGCGGTGAGACTGTTATTGCCTTTGTCGAAGATCCAGATGGCTATAAAATTGAATTTATCGAAAGAAAAGATATGAGTGCACCGGGTACAGGTCTTCGCTAGTTCATAGCAACTCATATCATCAAAAAACCGCCGTTTGAAATTATTTTAAACGGCGGTTTTTATATATAAAGAAGACTAACAAAGTTTAAGACTGAGACTGAACATAAGCCTCATCGGCTAACGCAATAAACTGCACTAAGCTCAGATCCTCTGCCCTCGCTGTTTCCTCAATCCCTAAAGCAGCAAAATCAAAACTCCACTGATTCAGACTGCGACGAATCATCTTACGGCGTTGACTAAAAGCTTGTGCCACCACACTAGAAAATAACTCATAGCTCTGCGGCTTTAATCTATCATTACCTAGAGGGATCATCCTTACAATTGCTGAGTCCACACGCGGCGGTGGTTCAAAGGCATCAGGGCCAACCTCAAACAAGGCTTGCATGCTATAACGCTGTTGCAGCATCACCGAAAGACGCCCGTAATCCTTAGTGCCAGGCTCCGCCACCATCCGCATAACCACCTCTTTTTGCAACATAAAGTGATGATCAATAATATGATCAGCGTAGTCCATTAAATGAAATAAAATTGGTGTTGAAATATTATAAGGGAGATTACCGACGACACGTAGACTCGGCTTCGTGCTATCTAGGCTAAAGATCTCTGACAAATCCACCTTAAGCGCATCAGCCTCGACCACCCTCAATCTCTCCGGAGAATAGCTCTGTCCCAAACGTTGCACTAGATCCCTATCAATCTCAATAACTGTGAGCTGCTCCAAATGCTCTAATAATGGCTTAGTCAAAGCCAATTGACCAGGACCAATTTCCACCATTAGATCATTTTCTTGCGGATTAATTACACGCACAATCTCCCCGATGATGTAATTATCAATCAGAAAATTTTGACCAAAACGCTTACGAGCTTGATGCGCCAATGAACTTCTACCTATTTAAAAAATTAAACTAAGGGACTAACGATTTCTTGTTTGCTCAAGACGATTATCAATAAACGTTCGGCCGCGCAACTGCTCAATCCAATCCTCTAGCACAGCCTCTGCTCTCTCTTCAAAAATCGCCTCGTTAGCTAAGATTTTACGAATCTCAGGTTGTTTATCCTCAGTGCGACGGTCCATCACCTCTATCAAGTGCCAACCAAAAGAGCTACGGACTGGCTCACTGATTTGACCTATTTCTAAGCTATTGGCAGCTGCCTCAAAAGCAGGATCAGCTTGACCTGGACTGATCCAACCGATATCACCACCAATTGGTGCTGAAGAGTCTTGAGAGTACTTTTCAGCAGCATCTGAGAAACTCATACCGCCTTGAATCGCTTGCTGAACCTCTAAAATATCCTCATGAGCCATTTCATCAGTGACCACCGGAGTATACCGAATTAAAATGTGACGAACATGAGAGTCTGACATTTCAACCGGACCCTCTTGACGCGCTATATCAACACGCGGATCATGAACAAGAACCGGCTCAGGCCGTGGCGGTTGTACCATCACCTCACGCTGATGCTCATGGACTATACCACGACGTTCTACCACTTTTAAAATATGGAAACCATTAGCAGCTTTAAATACACTGCTCACCCCGCCATCACGGACATTACGTGTTTGATCGACAAATAATTTGGCCCAATCTTCAAATAAGCGAATACCCAAATTACCACCTTCAGCTGCCTGAGGACCATCAGAATACTCGGCTGCAACTGACTCAAAACTTGCTCCAGCACGAATTTTTTGTAGTGCTTCATTAGCGCGCGCACGTGCATCTTCAATCACAGACTCAGATGAATTATCAGGTACACGAACATGAATATGCTGCAAAGCGATTGCCTTCGGCTCAAAGCTTTGCTCTACGACAAGACGCTTTTCTGGTGGTGGTGCATCAGGCTGAATCATTTGAGGTTTATAATTAGGGGATACACCAGTAGGATTTTGCTTAATATAGGCATCAATATCAGCATCAGTAACGTTAATACGAGAGCGTAAAAGTTGGCCCCGTACCTCATCTAATAAAACCTGTTGACGAATGCCATCAAGATAATTATCCCAGTTGATACCAAACTGATTAGCTGCTTCACGTAATTGCTCAGGCGTCATATTATTATTTTGAGCAATTTCGGCAACTACTTGGTTTAGGCGTGCATCAGAAATGCGCAGCCCTAAACGCAATGCCTCATCCTCAACTAACAATTCATCAATCATACCCTGTAAAATCTGCTCTCTAGCACGACCATCATCACCGGAAATACGATTAGCATTCATGCGCTCTTGCAATTGACGTATCGTAATTACCTCTTCACCTACTATAGCGGCAATACCGTCAGCAAACTGGCCTTGCTGAGTTGTTCTAGCACCCTGACTTTGAGCCTGAACTGAAGTCATCGGCAAAGCTAAAAGAACTAGAGGCAACACTTTTAAAGCAAATTGTCGTAATGTTACTTGTTTACGCATTTATTCATACCTTTCAAATATAGAACGTACTGGCATTGGTGTTTCTGTCGATTCATACCCTGGAATACTTTCTCGAATTGTTGTCATTGGGTCCGAGCCAAAGGCACCTAAACCACTTAATTCTAACTGGAAATACACTCGTGAATCAGTTTTTTCGCGTGCAACTGCATATCTTTGAAATAAAACACGAGCAGCCCAACAGCACTCACCCTTATACTCTAAACCCACAAGAGACCGAGTAGAACGACTTTCTCTAACAGAGTAATCCAAACGCCCCACCATGCTAAGTTTCTGACTAAATGGCCATTGCCCAGCAACAATCACGTTTTCTTTGGGTGGTAATTGATAAGGGTAAATTAGGCCAGTGTCCGGATTTTCATATTGATCACGCTGATATCGGTAGGAAAGACTAATAGAGGTTAAACGTTTAGGATTCCATCGCAATGAAACCATCGATTGAGCAATCTTTTTTTCGTAAGGATCATATTGTATCGCTGCTTCGGTATTAAGTGTATCTGTTAGACGTGCACTTAATCCCGCTAAAAACTCCGAACGATTATTGGCTAATTGCTCATTATTGTGAAGCGTGACCTTTTGTGGTTCAAAAGAAAAACTTTGCGCTACCTGTAAAGCTAGTCGCTCAACCCCTGTCTCTGCGTCTAACCAACGAGAGGTTAAACCAACAGTCACACGATTGGCATTATTGATCCTATCCCAACCTCCAGAGTAACGATTTTCAGTGAAGGCTGTTCCGAAGCCGAACTGACTTACTGACGTATCATATAAAGGTATGTTGGACTGCTCTCTATGCGGTATGTAAAGATAGTAAAGACGAGGCTCTAGGGTTTGCTTTGCAGCATTCCCAAAGAAAGTCGTGTCACGCTCGAAAGTCATACCTGAATCAATAGAAAAAACAGGTAGCGTACGACTTTGAGAGTGAATCTGTGAACCATCCTGCGCGCTATTTGGACCTTTCCAATCCGTATTGTAGTATGAAAAGTGTAGCCCTAGCTTAGGTGTGAAATACCAACCAGCATGCACTATCGGGTAGCTGATGGTACTATATGAAGTCAAGCGAGTACCATCATGCCGTTGATGTCCAGCATAATCTCGCCAAAATCTATCGCCGCCTTTTAAATGGGCAGGAAACTTAGGAAATTCAAAACGAGTTAGGGTATTGACCGTTTCAACATCGAAACCATTCAAATCGTACCGAGCACCACGAATTAACAACTCTGGTTTACGCTCATACTGAACGTAAACACCACGCCCCGGCTCCTCACTGTTAAGTCGCAAATCATGCAAACCCTGATATTGCTCCCAACGTATAAAACCACTCCAATACTTATGCCCAGAAAAAGTCAAGGACGCACTCTGATTTAAATAGCTATTGTCCGATTGAGTAATCTCTAAATCGTCAAGATCACGGAAATAATCACCATCAGAGGCCTTACTCCAGTTGATATTTAACCCAAGATTAAAACCAAGCACCTCACCTAGTCGCTGGCGGTGCACAATACCATACGTCCAACGTCTCTTGTCAGCAAATTGCTTGTCCTTATTCATATAGCCACCGGTAAGTTGGCCGGAATAGCTAGGCTGCACATAACGAAACTCGCCATCTAGCATAAAGCCACGCTTAGACAACCAACGTGGCGTCAAGGTCATATCATAGTTAGGTGCTAAATTGATATAGTATGGCACCATTAAATCCACACCACTACGCGATGAATAACCCAAAGTTGGCGCTAAAAAACCTGTTTTTCTTTCTTGCGTAATAGGGAAGGTAAAGTAGGGAGACCAAAACATGGGCACATCGCCAATATAGACCTTGGCATTGCGGGCTACCCCTTTGTTTTCGTCATTATAAAGGTCTACTTGATCCGCTGATATATGCCAAGATGGCGAGGGACAAGGGCAGGCAGCATAATTTGCATTAAAAAGTCGCAAGTGATTATCATCAAGTATATCGGCAAAACCCGCATTACCTGAACCCCCGTCAGCAAAAGAATAAACTGGCCCTAACACCTCACCGGTTTCTTTGTCGACATTATACTCGAGCTCCTCACCGGTAATTAAATTACCTTCTTGGTAGAGGCGTGCATTGCCCTCTGCCCGAATCTGCCCAAGTGCTCTATCATAAGTTATACGATCGCCCTTTAAAATGGAATCCGTACGCCGAACCTGTGAGTCACCCTCAAGTATCAACTTATTGGTGTCATTTACAATATTCAAGGTCGCACTATCGGTGATAGTCACTATCTCGTCTTTAGGTGTTGGGACATTCCTTAACATCGGGGATTCAAGCATAGGCACACGCAAGCCCTCTGCCTGTGCATGCACAGACGATGCCTGAGTGTTAACAGCTAAAACAATGAGGAGTAAACTACTACGTTTAAACACTACTTATTCCAATTGGACTAGGATAAAAATCTGATTAAAGTGAAAAGTAAAAAAAGTCACGGACTAAGACATAAAAGCTCAGTATGCTCTAAAATTAGTAATATTTTACTGACACAACCGCTTATTTTATAGCAAGTCCCTCAGTTGGATTGAATTCTTTCTCCTAATACATTTATTTATAGTTTTATGACCTTAAATATCACTAAGAAACGCTCAGAACAATTACACCAATGGCTGTCACAACACACTGACAAGTACCTATTTGATTTAGAGAGTATCCAAGTCGCCTCTTCAGATGCAAGTTTCAGAAGCTACTATCGCATTTTCAGCCAAGCACTTAATAAAATGCTCATTATTATGGATGCCCCACCGCCCCAAGAAAACTGTGCCGTATTTTGTGATATTGCACAGACCCTTGAGCAACAAGGTGTCAACGTGCCTAAAACTCTCGAAAAAGATCTACAGCATGGCTTTTTATTACAGTCTGACCTTGGTAATACCACCTATTATCAAGCCATTCAGTCTGATATAGATGATGTTAAGCTACAAACTATTTATCGTGAAGCTTTAGATGCCTTAGTACTTATGCAGCAAACCCCTGCTGAGCACCTGCCCACTTATGATGCTGCACGTTTACGCAGCGAGATGGAGCTTTTTGAAGAGTGGTATGTGCAAAAGCACAAAGCAAGTGAGTTAAGTGAAAAAGAAAAGCAAAGACTATACCCAGTATTAGACGCCTTAGCCAAGTCTAATGCTAAGGAGCCACTGGTCTTTGTCCATAGAGACTTCCATTCCCCTAACCTCATGCTTATCGACTCAACAAGTACAGCATCAGAAGGCACCAACCCTGCTATTATCGACTTCCAAGATGCACTTTATGGACCACTCTCATATGATGTTGCATCACTAGTTATGGATGCTCGGACCACTTGGGAGGAGCCACAACAGCTTGATTGGGCTATTCGCTATTGGGAGAAAGCTCGTGCTGCTGGCCTACCGGTACCGGAAGCATTCGGTGAGTTTCATCGCAATTACGAGGCTATGAGCTTACAACGCAACTTACGTATTTTGGGAGTCTTTGCTCGCTTAGCCTTACGTGACAATAAAAAGCATTACCTCAACCATATCCCTCGCGTTACAGCCTATATTCGCCAAGTTGCTAACCGGTATGATGAGTATGCAATTATTGCCCGTATCCTAGACCGTCTAGACAATGTCACTCTCGAAGCGGGGTATACCTTTTGATTCAAGCAATGATACTGGCCGCAGGCCGTGGGGAGCGCATGCGCCCCCTAACAGACCACACTCCTAAGCCCTTATTAGAGGTCGGCGGCAAGCCTTTAATTGTTCACCATATTGAGCGACTTCAAGCTGTAGGCATTACAGACATTGTCATCAACCTTGCATGGTTAGGCTCACAAATAGAGGATTATTTAGGTGATGGCTCACAGTATGGCGTCAGTATTGTCTATTCTCGTGAGGGTAAAGCAGGACTGGAAACAGCGGGCGGCATTGTTAATGCCCTGCCACTCCTGGGCGAATATGCTTTTTTAGTCATTAATGGCGATATTTGGTGTGACTGGAACCCACTAGAGGCAATGGCGCATGTCAATGCCATTGATAATGGTGCAGCCCAAGCTTGGTTACTTTTAGTTGATAATCCCACGCACAACCCAGCTGGTGATTTTATTTTAAAATCCAATGCAAAGGTCCAACCCAAAAGTGCCCTTACTCAGGCATCCGAGACCCTAACCTTTGCCGGTATCGGAGTCTATCACCCAAGCTTATTCGAAGGACTTATCGTTGGTCAGAAAATCCCTTTAGCTCCTCTACTTAAGGTAGCAATGATGACTCAACAAGTCGCAGGCCAACATTATCACGGTGAGTGGGTAGATGTTGGAACACCTGAACGTTTAGAATTACTGGACAGTAAACTCAGCCAACTCAAAAATTAAGTAGGAAATAGGAAATTTTTATGTTTAGATCGTCAAATCGAGCCTTTAAACCCTCTGTCTATGAAACAGGCAGTCGTCGCAAACGCGGTATGCCACGATGGATGGTCGTGCTTTTTACCGGTGTCATCATAGGAGCAGGCGGATTTTGGTTTCTACAAACAAATTATGGCCCAACTCGTATCACGGTAGAAGAGTCACAACAATTAAACCAACAAATAATTAACCTAACTCAAGAGCAGTACTCCCTACAAGCACGCGGTGAGGAGTTAAGTCAAAACCTACAGCAAACTGAAAATGAAAACAGCCGTCTGCTAGAGCAGCATGAAAACAATCAGCTGCAAGTCGCACTACTCAATGAAGAAATTGATTTATTAAAGCGTGCCATCCCTCAAGATCCAAGCGGTACTCCGGTAGGTCTACGACATGCCTCTTTAAAAGCTGAGCTTGGCAAGCTACAATACGACTTACTGCTAATGAAGCGCGATGAAAACGCAAATGACTACGATGTCACTATCGAAACTAATGTTGAAGGTCGTTACCGTAATGGTCGCTTAGGTCGCGCAACGCCTGAGCCCTTCACTGCTACTGTAAGTACCATGAGCCAGCTCGCTGGCGAACTAGAATACCCAGAACCACAACGCACCTTAACCGCGACTGTGGTTACTTTTACAGTCAAAGATAGTGAAACTGAAGAGGTATTAGGCCGTCGCACCTTTAACGTCGATTAAGTCTCAATTAAGCCATTTCAATTGATTTCGCAAGCTTGCTTAAGCCTTTTTAAATCCCCATAATACTAAAAAGGAAGGAGTAAG
>CANROD010000031.1 GCA_947632105.1 uncultured Oligella sp.
TCTAGTGCTTTTCACTTTCACTCTCCTCTAAAATTTAATTCAAGCTTTGATACTATATAGCATTCTAAATCGTAAAACCATAACTTTCCAGCACAACTTATGAGCACTGACAAACACGTAAAGCACAGTTACGGCAGAGGACCTTTTATCCTGCCACAGATTATTCGCTTTGCTGATGAACTAGCTGCAAACGCTATTAAACTCAACGACACGGTCATTGATGCCACCATGGGCAATGGCCATGACACGATTAAATTAGCGCAGTGGGTGGGCCCTAATGGCTTCGTACACGCCTTTGACATTCAACCTCAAGCATTGCAGAAAACTCATGAACGATTAGAAGAGCACGGCTTAATCGAGCGCTGTAAATTACACTTGTGTGGCCATCAATTTATGGCTAATGCCGTTAATGAAGAGGTTGCTGTGGTGCTTTTCAATCTTGGCTATTTACCGGGACAAGATAAGCTAATCACCACTCAGATAGGCACCACTTTAGAAGCCATTGAGCAGGCCCTCGCACTGTTAAAAGAAAGTGGCGTTTTAATTATCGTAGTTTATCCAGGCCATGAACAAGGCCGAATTGAGCAGGAGACGCTCGACCAATGGGTCAAGCAGGTAGACACTAGGTTGTACAGGAGCTTACGCTATCAATTTGAAAATACGGCCGCTCCTGCACCTTATGTATTGGCCGTCGAGAGACTAAAAACCAGTTAACTGACGGCTAATTAAAAACTTCACTGGTGGCAGATTATTGCTTAAACGCACCACAGCAGAGCGTAAGAAACGAGCAGGCGCCCGCTCATTGGTAAATAGCTTCACAATGGCATTGGTTCCATAGAATAAGAACATAGTATGCGGCATATGCTTACGCTCATAGCGCTTGAGCACTTCCTGTGAGGCAAAGTCCTGACCATTTGCATGCGCCTCATTAATCACTGTAGCTAGGGTATCGGCACCCAGAAGGCCCAAATTAAAACCATGCGCAGTGACTGGATGCATACCAACTGAGGCATCACCGATTAATGCACTACGCTCGGCTACAAAGCTCCTAGCATGTACACCCACTAGAGGATAACTATGCACATCACTGATCACCTTCATCTCACCAAAACGATTGCTAAGCATACGCATCATTTCTGCACCCAGCTCCTCTCTGCTCAGACCAAGAATCTCATCTGCACGATGTGAATCAATGGTCACCACACAGTTTGTCATATGATCTCCTAAAGGCAATAATGCTAAGGTTCGACCATAGAAAAAACACTCTGTCGCAGTTTCGTTGTTAGGCACTGTATGCTCAGTACGAAATACCATCACGGTACGACCAAAATCATGCATATCGGTAGAAATGCCAAGCTGACGGCGCGTATTTGAAAAGCGGCTATCAGCAGCTATTAACATTTTCGCCGTAAGAATTCGGCCATCTTCTAAGGTAACGGTAGTTTTTTGCGTATCTGTTGTTACCTTAACTACGCCCTGCCCTGTTTGAAAACTCACATTTTCAAAGTCTTTAATCGACTCATAGGCAGCGCGACGAATATTAAAGTTAGAAATTAAATAACCTAAAGTATCAATCTCGCGCGCCCCCACCTTCTTTGGATGTGGAAAGCTTAGAGAATAATCAGAGTCACCATTAAGTACATGAGCTTCACGCAGAAAGTAAATCTCATCCTCCGGTACGCGTTGCCACATATCGAGTTTTTTCATAATATCGCGTGATGTATGTGTCAACGCAATTTCGCGACCATCGTAGGGAGGTTCAGCCAACACTGACTCAGGACTTTTTTCAATTAAAGTCACTTTCAAACCGCTTGGTGCCACACCACGTGCAAAGCTAATACCCGCTGGACCAGCGCCAATCACAATAATATCACTATCAAATTGATTTTCTTGCATAACCAAAAACCCTCTATAAGCTCAAGAAAGCTCATCCTAATTTTTCTATTATGATGAGTTTAACAAAGCCGAGCGTTCAACGGGGAATAAGGATCCGCACAGTATGGTCTTTAGCCTTGTTTCTTATCAACAAAGTAGTTATTTTTTCTGCGTGAGCATTTCCTTAAGTCGCATCAAACGCTCCTTCGGCGACATCCCTTGAAAAGGATCCTGCTCCACCTCTACACCACTGGCTAAACCCATTTCCGCAATAAATCGTGATGGCTCACAAATAATATCCTCACGGGCACGCCGACGCTTTTTACACCATGACACTGTGAGGTGCTTCTGCGCTCGAGTAATGGCCACATACATCAAGCGACGCTCCTCCTGAATACGGTCACTGTAACCACCATCCTCCTTGTTAGGATCACCATATTCATCATCCTTGCCCAAGTGTGGCAGCAAGCCCTCTTCAGCACCGATTAAGTGTACATAAGGGTACTCCAAGCCCTTAGATGCGTGAACTGTGCTCAACTTAACGGCATCTATCTCTTCCTCATCCTCACTACGTTCCAGCATCGTAATTAAGGCGATACGCTGCACCAACTGCATAAAGTCCATATCCTCTTCAACTGCTTTACTCTTGAGCCAAGTAATCAGTTCTTGTACATTTTGCCAGCGCGACAAGGCGCTACGCTCCTCTAACGTCTCGTATAAATAGCGCTCATAATTAATAAATGACATTAACTCATCAAGGAGCTCCGGCGCCTTACGTTCCTCACTGCGATAAAGCTCAGGATTGCTCAGTAGATCGACTGCACGCGCCGGTGCACGACCACGATTAGCCTGCCAACGAATACTTTCCATCACATGAGCAAAGGATCGTAGCGCTTGGAACTGCTTATCATTAATATGGTTGATCAGCTCATCATCAAAAATAGCTTCATACAGACTAACGCCCTTGGAGGCAGCTAATTCTCCTAAACCGGTAAGGGTTACTTGACCAATACCACGCTTTGGCGTGGTCACTGCGCGGATAAATGCCGGATCATCTTCCTCATTAACGAGTAAACGCAGATAAGCCAAAATATCACGTACCTCTGCCTTATCAAAAAAACTCTGACCACCAGCAATTACGTAGGGAATGTGCATTTCCCTAAAAGCCTGCTCAATCACTCGGGCCTGATGATTTCCACGATAAAGTACAGCAAAGTTCTTCCAATCAGCACGCTGTTGAAAGCGTGCTTGGGTAATACGCATAGCCACTGTCTCAGCCTCGGCCTTGTCATTTTCCATCATAACGACCTGAACCGGCGACCCCTCCTCAAAAGCAGACCACAACTTTTTAGAAAAAACACTAGGGTTATGACCAATAACATTATTAGCCGCTTCTAAAATACGTCCTACTGAACGATAATTTTGTTCTAGCTTAATTAACTTGATACTTGAATAATCCGTCATTAACCGCGAGAGGTTTTCTACCGTCGCCCCACGCCAAGCGTAAATCGCCTGGTCATCGTCACCCACCGCAGTAAACATACAGCGAAAATCAGTGAGCAGCTTAACCCACTCATACTGACACGCATTAGTGTCTTGATACTCATCTACTAGCAAGTAGGTAATACGCTTCTGCCAACGCTCACGCACCTCCTCATGCTCACGCATCAACATCACGGGCAATAAAATTAGATCATCAAAATCCACTGCCTGATACGCCTTTAGCGTCGCCTCATAGCTACGATAGAGCTTAGCTGCATCTTGCTCATCAGACGTTAACGCCAAGGTCTCGGCCTGATCCGGCATAATTAATTGGTTCTTCCATAAAGAAATAACCTGCTGAACGGCACGGATACGACCCTTGTCGGTGGTATTGAGCATTTCCTGAATAATACTTGCAGCATCCGTAGCGTCTAAAATAGAAAAGCCACGCTTAAGTCCTGCAAACTGCGCTTCTTCCCTTAAAAAACGCACCCCTAATGCATGAAAAGTGCAAACTGTCAGCCCCTTCATCAAACTCGGTTCTACCAAGGGCTTTAAGCGCTCAACCATTTCTTTAGCCGCTTTATTAGTAAAGGTTAGAGCTAATACACCTTTGGCATTGTAACCACAAGTATTTAATAAATAAGCGATTTTCTGAGTAATTACCCGTGTCTTGCCACTCCCCGCCCCAGCCAAAACTAAACAAGGACCATCCAGATACAGCACAGCTTCCTGCTGCATTGGATTAAGACCTTGAATCTGACTAGTTGATGAGTTAAATGAAGGTGTGGACATAAATTAAATCTCTAGTGGGTCAACTTCGACCACATATTGGACACGGTGCTTTTTAGCAATGGCTGGAATAAGCTCCCGCCAAACCGGCAGGAAGCGTTGCAACTTGGCGCGTGAATATGATTCCAGCAACAATTGAGCACGCTCTACGTGAAAAACCCTAACGATACGCAATGGCACCGGGTCATAGAAACGCACCCCATTTTTTACCTCGACTAAGGCCTGATGAGAAGGGTCCTCAGAGCTTTCTGCCTGGAGCACGAGCGACTTAATCTCTTCCAAAAAAGCTAAGCAATTGACAATATCTCTACTCGTCGCTGTCACTAAAGCCTGAAATGAAAAGGGCGGCAGCTCAGCAATACGACGCTCATCTAAGCAATGCGCAGCAAACAACTCATAGTCCTGCAACCTAAGCGCATGAAAAAGCGGGTGATCAACCTCATTACTCTGCAGGATAACCTTACCTCCAGGTAAATGGCGCCCTGCTCTACCCGCCACTTGTAAAAGCTGAGCAAATAATCGCTCCGACGAACGAAAATCATGGCTGTATAAACCACTATCCGCATTTAAAATACACACTAGGTTAAGGTTTTTAAAATCGTGGCCCTTGGAGACCATCTGTGTCCCTATGAGAATATCGACCGCCCCCGTATGCACTAGATTAAAAAGCTCCTCAGCCTGCCCCTTGCGCTTAGTGCTATCAGCATCAATTCGCTGAATCACCGCTTCAGGAAACTGCGAGGCTAAATACTCCTCAACCTTTTGCGTACCACGCCCTAAAGGCTGAATATCTAGGTTACCGCAATCAGGACAAGCTCTAGGCGGACGGCTTTGTAAACCACAATGATGACATTGTAAACCGTAGACATTAGGACCGTTACCACCACTAGAGAATCGGTGCATCACCATAAAGGCAGAGCAACGCGTACACTCACTATTCCAAGCGCATGAAGGGCAATGCAAGACTGGCGCAAACCCTCTTCTATTAATAAAGACTAAGACCTGCTGACCTCGCTCAATACAATGACCAATCTCGTCTAGCATGGGCTGACTAATGCCCTCGACTAGCTTTTCTTTACGAATATCAATAAACTCAAAACTAGGCTTAAAGGCTGTAGCACCGACACGCTCCGGTAAAGCACAAATATCATACTTGCCTTCTTTGGCATGATGCCAAGTTTCTAACGAAGGTGTTGCTGAACCCAACACCACCGGAATATTCAACTGATGAGCACGCCACACGGCTAAATCTCTCGCCGAATAACGCAGCATATCTAACTGCTTATACGATGGATCATGCTCCTCATCAATCACTATCAGGCCTAAATTTTGAACTGGCGCAAAGATAGCCATACGGGTGCCGAGAATAATTTTTGACTGCTCAGTTTGTATCGCGATCCAAGCAGCCAACCGCTCGCCATCAGAAAGGCTGCTATGCATCACCGCGATTTCCTCATCGGGAAAACGCGCTTGAAACTTACGCTGCAACTGCGGACTAAGGTTAATCTCCGGCACTAATATCATGACCTGCTTACCATCAGCCAACACCCGCTCTGCAGCATGCAAGTAAACCTCTGTTTTACCGCTACCAGTCACACCATGCAGCAACACCGTACGGTAACCTTTAACCCCAACAATATGCTCAAAAGCTGCCTGCTGATCAATAGACAGCTGAGGACGTATGATCTCTTTAGGTTTAGGTTCAGAATCCGTCAGCGGCTGACCTTGAGCATCCTTAGCCTTTTTGGCTGCTGCTTTAGCCGCCTTTTTAGCTGCATTAGATCGTCTAGTCAACAAACGATTGACTGGACTACCTGATGCCTCACTATTTGTATACGCCTTGGGATTGCGTAAAGGCTTGGGCATACTTGGCAGCAATACCTCACCTAAAGGGCGCTGATAATAACTACCAGCAAAATGACCAAACTCAATCCAATTCTCGGGCATTGGTGGCAGATCATCATAGACCTCTAGCACCTCTCTTATGGCCGACTCATCATACGCTGGCTGCGCTGGCTTTTCTATGACTAAACCAATTAACTCCTTGGATGCAAAAGGGACCCGCACACGTTGACCTATTGCCGCCTCCATAGCTTCGGGCAAACGATAATCAAATAGATCACCCAAGGGTAAATCCAACGCTATTCGCACCCACTGTTGCCGCATAAAAAATACTCTCCAGTCAAAACGAGCCCATTAATCCGAAGAAAAACGGGCTCTAATACTTACTGCTAATAAACAGGAAGAAGAATAAGAACTACTTGTGATACTGCCTGCTGTAATTGTGTACCTCATCCACTAAAACAGCGACCTGTTCCGGATTAGTAAACTGAGAAATACCATGACCTAAGTTAAATACGTGTCCGCCCTGACCCACATGGCCGAAATCATCGATTACACGGCGAACCTCCTGACGTAAGCTCTCCTCAGTACCAAATAAAGCCATCGGGTCGATATTGCCCTGTAAAGCAACCTTATCGCCTGTTACCTGACGAGCACGCGCTAAACTCATGGTCCAATCTAAACCAACTGCATCAGCCCCGGTGTTAGCAATATCCTCAATCCATAAGCCGCCACCCTTAGTAAAGGCGATCACAGGAATATCCGCACCCTCATGCTGACGCTTTAACTGATCGATCACTTTTTGCGTATAAGCCAAAGAAAACTGCTGGAACAAACCATCTGGTAACACACCACCCCAACTGTCAAAAACCATAACAGCCTGGGCCCCTGCCTTAATCTGCTCATTTAAATACATAGCAGTAGCATTAGCCGTGATCTCAAGAATCTGTTTTAATAGATCTGGACGCTGATACATCATCGTCTTAATCTTACGATACTCACGAGTCGAACTACCTTCAACCATATAGCAAGCAACAGTCCATGGACTGCCTGCAAAACCGATTAAAGGAACCTTGCCACCTAACTCCTTCCGAATCAGGGTAACAGCATCAAACACATAGCGCAGCCTCTCCATGTCCGGCCCTTCGAGTTCAGCCACTCGTTCTTCACTATCAACAGGCTTAGCGAAACGGGGCCCCTCGCCTGTAATGAAATCTAACTCTAAGCCCATCGCATCAGGAATCAATAAAATATCAGCGAATAAAATAGAGGCATCTAAATCAAAACGACGAATAGGCTGTAATGTAACCTCACATGCGTACTCAGGGTTAGTTGCTAATCCCATGAATGAGCCTGCTGTCGCACGACACTCGCGATACTCAGGCAAATAACGCCCAGCTTGGCGCATCAACCATAACGGCGTATAAGGAACTGGCTCACGCTTTAAAGCACGTAAAAAGACATCATTTTGTAAGGTAGGAAACATTAAACCTCCGGTAATAGGGGACAGAGCAGAGGCGGAGAGGCGAAAAATTAAGCACTCCCAGATAAGCCTTGAACTTGATTAGTTTTTCTGCTGCAGAATTTACTTTTGATGACAAATTATAAACGACTGCCCTTCTTTAAACAAACCGATTCGATCAAAGCTCTGGACGAAACTGTTCTGCATCAATACTATGCTTACGCATAAGCTCCCAAAATGAACGCCTATTTTTTTTAGCGAGTGTAGCAGCTTGACCAATATTGCCATTAGTCGAACGCAACATGTAGCTCAAATAACCATATTCAAAACGATCAACAACGTTTTGCTTAGCAGCCTTGAAACTTTCTGCAAAATAGGTCGTATGCTGATCACTAAAAGCAAAGGCATAACTGCCTGTCTGCTGCTCTACATCACGCAACAACCCCTCAAAAAACTCTCGCTTAGACTCATACAGTGGTGTGTAGGATAAGGCTGCAACAGCAGCCCCCTCTTTGCCACTATCAACTAATCCTATACCCGCAGAAACTCTCGGTAACGGCTTAAACAAAGGCTTAGTCACGGAAGCAAATAAACGTACCCTTAACTCCTCATGCTCAATAGGGAAATGCATAAAATCACTCAAACCTAAGCGCATTAAGTCGATCATAGCAATTGACTGTACACCGGAGGCTAAAGCTAGAATTGGGCAAAGACCCCTACTAAACTCTTCCGTGCCATGCAAATAAAATAAAAAGCGTCTAGCTAAACTCAAGCTCTCAGTGTTTAATACCAAAATGGCTACGTCATAACGTAACAACTGCATCAATAGAAACTGCCGGTCATCCTCTCTAAACGATAACTCCTCAGAGCTCCCCACGCTATCGGATAAATCGAGCTCATGAAATCGCAAACGCTTATGCCTAGCTTGAATATCGTCAAGCTGAGCCACGGCTCTAGAATCAAAGCGCTGTCCCAAGTGTAAAATAGCGCAATCAAGTATCTGCTTCATAAAGAATCTCCAATAAGTTTATCCCTTACACCAAATGAATTACTAAGCTTAAAGAAATCTTGTCTTTTAAGACATACCGTCAACTACTTACAAAAAGCGCCACAAAACAACACCCTTAGCGAAATTCTCACCGCAACGTCAAAAAACAAGAGCAAAGACTTGACACCTAGGATTATCCCTATATAATGATTACTCTTATCTGTAAAGCACGATATCCATTCATTGGAATCTTAAGCCTCTACACTCACCCATATATGTATATGGGTCTTAGCATATCGCAACAAAAGATTTATCAAAATTCAATCAAGCAATTGCGGTTATTTTATTTATAAACAAATAAATCGTTTTTGTATATTATCGCTCCTACCCCTGGCGTAGTTTCACCATGCGTTGATCCGGTCGGCTCGATATAAACCGACACGAGATTTATTAGGAAAACTATGTCATTCGAATCATTAGGATTGGCACCAGTATTACTGGGCGCCTTAGATAAAGCCGGCTTCACTCAACCTACCGAAGTACAATCAAAAGCCATCCCTGCCGCCCTTGAAGGCAAAGATTTAATTGTTAGCGCACAGACTGGTAGCGGTAAAACAGCTGCTTTTACTTTGCCTGCTTTACACCATATGGCTACAACGCCAGCAACTAAGCAGCAAAGCGTACGCTTATTAGTACTGACTCCAACTCGTGAGTTAGCAATGCAGGTAGCTGAAGCCACCAAACAATATAGTGCAGAAATGCGCGGCATCCGCGTGGCCACTGTCGTTGGCGGCATGCCTTACGGCCCACAAATTAACGCCTTAAAGCGCCGTGTTGATGTTTTAGTTGCCACTCCTGGCCGCTTAATCGATCACCTTAATGCTGGTCGCGTCGATCTCAGCAACATCGAAACACTCGTACTTGATGAAGCAGATCGTATGCTTGATATGGGCTTCTTAGACGATATGAAGGCCATCGTAGCGCATACACCTGACTCTCGTCAGACACTTATGTTCTCAGCAACCTTTGAGAAAACTTTGGCAAAATTAGCTGCCAGCATGCTGAAAGACTCTTTACGCATTGATGTCGCTAATCAAACCCAACGCCATGAAAACATTGAGCAAACGCTACTTTACGCTGATAACGCAGGTCACAAGTTCCGCTTACTTGAGCATATTTTAGATAATGAGCCGGTTTATCAGGCGATCGTCTTTACTGCTACCAAGCGTAGTGCCGATGACTTAGCTGAGCGCTTAAAAGACAATGATTACAAAGCCGCTGCCCTACACGGCGATATGAATCAGCGCCAACGTACCCGTACGATTAATCTATTACAAAACGGTAAGCTGCACGTATTGGTTGCTACTGATGTAGCTGCTCGCGGTATTGACGTACAAGGTATTAGCCACGCCATTAACTTCGACTTACCAATGCAGGCTGAAGATTATGTACACCGTATCGGTCGTACAGGTCGCGCTGGTCGTGATGGTCGTGCTTATAGCTTTGCTACTTTTGCTGATAACTTTAAAGTTAAAAAAATCGAACGCTTTACTGGCCAGACTATTGATGTTGAAACCATTGAAGGTTTAGAACCTGTTCGTCCAAGCAGCAAGCCTAAAAACACTTCTTCTAATCGCCGCCGCAAGCCAAACAATGGCACCAATGGTGCACCTAGACGTCATAGCGCACCACGTGATGATCGTAGCGATCGCGGTGAGCGCAGCTTCGAACGCAGTGATGACGCCCCACGTCGTGAAAGCCGTCAAAGACGAGGTAATTTTGACCGTTTAGACAATGACTTTTCTCGCCCTGAAGGCAGTTTCGAGGCTCGTCCTCAGCGTCAGGAAGAGCGCAATGGCAATGGCTATGGTAATCGCAGCAATGAGCGTCCACGTCATCGTGGTGCTGACGCCCAACAAGAACGTCCACAACGTTCGCGTAGCCGTGACCGTAGTGCAGCGCCTGCTAATGCTAACGCCAATCAAGACGGCATTCGCCCTAGCCGCAAACTTCGCAAAGACAGCAAATCGTTAATCGACAGAGTTAACCGTGCTGTGACAGAACGCGTAACATACTAAAGTACGACTATCGCTCTAAGCCAGAGCAGTAGTAACTTAGACTAAATGCCGGAGGTAGTTGAAAGACTGCACCGGCATTTTTTCGTTTAAAGGCGCTATAATTGCTAGAGTAAATTAAAAACAAAATATCTAAAAACAGTTAAATTGGAGATGAAATATGAGTCACGCAGCACAAATAAAAATCCCTGCTACCTATATGCGCGGCGGTACCAGTAAGGGGGTATTTTTCAGCCTAACAGATTTACCCGACGTGGCTCAACAACCTGGTCCTGCTCGTGATTCGATTTTAAAACGAGTAATAGGTAGCCCAGACCCTTATGCCAAGCAAATTGATGGCATGGGCGGGGCAACCTCTTCAACTTCCAAAACTGTGATTATCAGCAAAAGCACTGTCGCTGATCACGATGTAGACTATTTATTTGGCCAAGTCGGCATCGGCAATGACTTCGTCGATTGGAGTGGCAACTGCGGCAACCTCAGCTCTGCCGTCGGTCCTTTTGCCATTCACGCGGGGCTCATTGACCCTGCAAAAATGCCTGACAATGGCATTTGTACCATTAAAATCTGGCAGGCTAATATTAAAAAAACTATTATTGCTCATGTGCCTATCACTAATGGTCAAGTTCAAGAAACTGGTGTCTTTGAATTAGACGGTGTAACATTCCCTGCTGCTGAAATAGTCGTTGAATTTATTGACCCTTCGGATGACGACGGTGAAACTGGCACCTCTATGTTTCCAACCGGAAATCTAGTCGATGAGCTTGAGGTGACAGGTATTGGCACCTTCCCTGCCACAATGATTAACGCAGGTATTCCGACTATTTTCTTAAATGCAGCTGATATAGGCTATAGCGGCACGGAGTTACAAAGTGATATTAATGGCGATCCTGAAGCGCTTGAGCGATTCGAAACCATTCGCGCTTATGGCGCCAAAGCAATGGGTCTAATCAGTGATATTCAAGAGGCCAAAAACCGCCAACATACACCTAAAATTGCCTTTGTGGCCTCAAGTCAAGACTATACGACGTCAAGCGGCAAAACCATTACTGCCGACGCGATAGATTTGCATGTACGCGCGCTATCCATGGGTCAATTACACCACGCTATGATGGGCACTGCGGCAGTTGCCATTGCTGCAGCCTCAGCGATTCCGGGCACCCTAGTTAACCAAGCTGCCGGTGGCAGTGAGCGTGCTAGCGTCACTTTCGGTCACCCATCGGGCACCTTACGTGTCGGTGCCGAAGCAATACAAGAAAATGGTCAATGGCAAGTTAAAAAGGCCATTATGAGCCGCAGCGCCCGTATTTTAATGAGTGGTTGGGTCCATATACCCGGCGACTGTTTCTAATTTTTTTATAAAACAAAAGGCTTTAACCATGAATAAGCTTCCTGCCATTATCGCGCCAAGTATTTTATCTGCTGATTTCGCTCGCTTAGGCGAAGAGGTCAAACAGGTAATTGCTGACGGTGCCGACTGGATTCACTTTGATGTGATGGATAATCACTATGTGCCAAACCTCACGATTGGACCATTGGTCTGTGAGGCAATTCGTCCACATACCGATGCCATTATTGACGTACATCTGATGGTAGAGCCTGTGGATAGTATCATCCCGCTTTTTGCTGAAGCTGGTGCTGATATTATTACCTTCCACCCCGAGGCCTCTAAACACGTGGATCGCTCTTTAAACTTAATCCGTGAGCTGGGCTGTAAAGCGGGTCTAGTACTAAACCCTGCGACTAGCTTAAGCGTTTTGGATTATGTGATGGACAAAATAGACATGGTGCTATTAATGTCTGTGAACCCCGGTTTTGGTGGTCAAAAGTTCATCCCCTCAACCATGGAAAAAGTAGCACAACTACGTAAGCGTATTGATAACTGGGTAGCTGCTGGCGGCCAACCAATTCGTTTAGAGGTTGATGGCGGCATCAAAGCCGATAACATCGGCGCTATACGCGCTGCCGGTGCCGATACTTTTGTAGCAGGCTCCGCTATTTTTGGCGCTGATAGTTACCAAGAGGTAATTCAGCAAATGCGTAAAGCAATCGATTTAGCTGACGGCAAATTACTCAATACGTGATATGACTAAAGAGACCACACAGATGATTGACACGGTGCTATTTGATTTAGATGGCACCCTGATTGACAGTATGCCTGAGCTCGCTTACTGCTCTAATCAATGTTTAAAAGATATGGGTCGTCCTACCTTACCGCTAGAAACTCTTAGCACCTTTGTTGGTAAGGGCTTGGAGCGTCTTATTATTCGCTTTTTAGCCAATGACATTGACGAAACGACAGCTGACTCAGAGCTTTTAAAAGAAGCCAAAAAGATTTTTAGTCATCACTATCATGCTAATAATGGCCTCTTTAGCGAACTTTATCCAACGGTGCTCGATGCCCTAGAGCAACTCAAAGCAAGGGGCTTCAAACTCGCCGTTGTCACTAATAAAGCAATTGAATTTACCATACCCTTACTTGAGAAAAAGGGTATCAGTCAGTATTTTGACACCATCATTGGTGGTGATTCGTGTGAATACAAAAAGCCACATCCTGCACCAGTTTTGCTTGCTCTAAAAAACCTCAACAGCACCGCTGAAACAGCTGTTTTTGTAGGTGACTCACTCAATGATGCCCAAGCAGCTAAAGCTGCCGAGCTACCCTGCTTGATCGTCCCGTATGGCTACAACGAAGGTCAAGCGCTAAGCACACCTAAACCGGGCGCTTTAATTAACGACATGTGTGCACTCATTCGCTGGATAGAGACAGAAAACAGCAAAAGACAAGGCAACTAAAGACATCTTGAAGTAAAAGACTAAAGCTGTCATACTCTCTTCATAAATCTGTGTTACCATTTTTATTAATCGTAATATATATCAAATTGATACATAGACAAGCTATTTTTTATAATGATGCAATTTAATCCTATCACTTACGCCCATAACAACATCGCCTATTATTGGCGTTGGTGGCTGTTACGTGCTGGGGTTAATAAATAGCGTCCTAAGGCTGCGCCTTTTTAGAATTAAAGTTAAACCAACTTATTCTGATAATAAGCCAAAGATTTTAAGACTAACGTATTAAACCCGGTACATCCTAAGTGACCGGGTTTTTTGTTTTTTAAAAGCACACTATTTCCTGGTCAATAAAGAAACCACCTTACATGAGAGTAAATAAAATGACTGAAATTGAATTCAATGCATTAAAGGCCCAAGGCTACAATCGTATACCGCTAATGCAAGAGACTTATGCAGACTTAGACACGACCCTAGGCATTTATTTAAAACTTGCTCATAACGATAAAAATGGCGGCAAAATGACTTGCTTACTAGAGTCAGTAGTCGGCGGTGAGCGATCTGGTCGCTATTCTTTCATTGGCCTACCGGCACGCACTGTCATACGCAGTAAGGATAGTACGACAGAATTAATAACTGATGGGCAGGTGGTAGAAACTCACGAAGGCGATCCTTTTGAGTTTATTCGTGATTACATGGCACGTTTTAAAATTGCTAATCGTCCGGGCGTACCACGTTTTACCGGTGGTTTAGCAGGCTATATTGGTTACGACGCTGTGCGTCACATGGAACCTAGCCTAGGCCCTACTATTAAACCATTCCCACATGGCCAGGGTGAAGGTACGCCAGATATCATGCTGATGCACATTGATGAAGCAGTGATTGTCGATAATGTAATCGGTCGCACTTACCTCTTAGTTTACGCAGATCCAACACAAAGCGATAGCTATTCCAAAGGCCAAAAACGTTTGTTAGATCTACGTCGTATGCTACGCCACCCGGTTGCCATTCCGTACAGCTTAGCTAGCTTAGTTACTGAGGAAGAGCGCAGCTTTGCCAAAGAGGACTTCTTAGCCGCAGTGGTCAAAGCTAAAGAGCACATCGCAGCAGGCGATCTAATGCAAGTCCAAGTTGGCCAAGTGATTAACAAACCTTTCCGCGACTCCCCACTTTCTCTGTATCGCTCTCTGCGCTCTCTCAACCCATCCCCATTTATGTACTACTACAATTTCGATGACTTCCACGTTGTGGGCTCATCGCCGGAAATTTTAGTGCGTCAAGAACACATCACTGACGCTAACGGTAAGCAGGAAACTGAGGTTACCATTCGTCCGCTAGCAGGCACTCGTCCTCGCGGTCAAACTCCTGAGGAAGATAAGGCCTTAGCAACAGAGCTACAAAATGATCCTAAAGAAATTGCTGAGCATGTGATGCTAATTGATTTGGCACGCAATGATATTAGCCGCGTTTCAAAAACTGGTAGCGTAGAGGTTTCTGAACAAATGACGGTAGAAAATTACTCTCACGTCATGCACCTTGTTTCTAATGTCAAAGGTATTTTAAAAGACGACTTAGACGCACTTGATGTATTACGTGCCACCTTCCCAGCAGGTACCCTAACAGGAGCTCCTAAGGTCCAAGCGATGAAATTAATTGATGAGTTAGAACCCGTACGTCGTGGTATTTATGGTGGTGCAGTCGGCTACTTTAGCTACAATGGCTCAATGGATATGGCCATTGCTATTCGCACAGCGGTGATTAAAGATGGCATGCTCTACGTACAAGCAGCCGCTGGCGTAGTTGCTGACTCTATCCCTGAAAAAGAATGGTTAGAGACTGAACACAAAGCTCGTGCAGTATTACGTGCTGCAGAGCAAGTCCAATACGGCCTCGATCAACCTATTTAATTAGCACTTAGTAAGGAAAATAATAATGACTAAGCTTTTTATGCTAGATAACTACGATTCTTTCACTTATAACATCGTGCAGTATTTTGGTGAGCTAGGCGCAGAGGTTATTGTGGCTCGTAATGACGAAATAACCATTGAAGAAATAGAAGCAATCAATCCGGATTTGATTTGCGTCTCTCCTGGTCCATGCACGCCTAACGAGGCCGGTATTTCTGTTGAACTGATTAAGCATTTTGCCGGTCAAATACCCATCCTCGGTGTATGTTTAGGCCATCAGTCAATTGGTGCTGCTTTTGGTGGCAATATCATTCGTGCTAAGCAGTTAATGCATGGCAAAACCTCCAGCATTACTCATAGCGGCAGCGATATATTTACCGACATACCCTCACCCTATACCATTACTCGTTACCACTCTTTAGCTATTGAGCGTGACACACTGCCGGAGTGTTTAGAAATTACGGCAGAAACTGAGGATGGTGAAATCATGGCTGTAGCGCACAAGGAACTACCCATTTTTGGGGTGCAATTTCATCCGGAATCTGTTCTAAGTGAGTATGGCCACGAGCTATTAAACAATTTTTTAAAATATGCTAAATAAATGCCGATACCGCTAAGCTTTAAAGCTTAGCTGCCTTGTGGAGTAATTCTAATGAAAATTTCGTATCAAGAAGCCCTAACACGACTTATCGAGCATCGTGAAATATTCGAAGATGAGATGGTTGACCTGATGCGCAACCTAATGCAGGGCAACATGCCATCAGAAAT
>CANROD010000032.1 GCA_947632105.1 uncultured Oligella sp.
GGTACCTTATGGGCATTAAACATCAAAATATCGGCCGCCATCAAAATAGGATAAGAATACAAGCCCATCGTCACACCATCATCAGGCTCAACACCAGCAGCTTCATTAGCATCTAGACTAGCCTTATAGGCATGAGCACGATTCATAATGCCCTTCGGTGTGGAGCATGTCAAAATCCAAGAAAGCTCCGAAATCTCAGGAATATCTGACTGTCGATAAAAAGTCACACGGTCGGTGTCTAAACCCGCAGCTAACCAAGTAGCAGCAATTTCCAAACGTGAGCGCTCTACACGATCGGCATCATCACACTTAATCAAGGCATGGTAATCCGCCAAAAAGAAAAAAGCGTCAACATCTGGTTGATTACTCATCTCAATGGCTGGACGAATCGCTCCCGCATAATTACCGAGGTGAGGGGTACCTGACGTGGTTACACCGGTTAATACTCGTTGAACTTTGCTTTGCTCTGGCTTAGCACTCATTGGAAAAATACTCCGTTCATTAATTTAATCTTATAGCTTAACGTAACTACGACGCTCGCGTTGCATATATTCTTTAGACTGCATTTCCGTAATCCGCGACTCGGTACGGAAGAACTCATTAGATAATACACCCTCTGTATACAGTTCGGCAGCTTCAACCTCAGCACTCATGACAAGTTTGACATTATAGTCATACAGCACATCAATCAACCAAGTAAAACGACGTGCCGGTGACGCTTGAGCAGCCGTCATTTTTGGCACCTCAGATAGGAAAATAGTTTCAAACTGAGTGGCTAACTCTAAGAAGTCATTTTGTGAGCGATTATCCTCACAGAGGGTTTTGAAGTCAAACCAAGCAACTTTATCTGCAACACCTAAAGCCTTCATCGGTCTATTTTCAATTGTTAAAATCGTTTCCTTGCGCTCTTGCCCCGTAATTTCCTTGTACAAACTCTCCATCGCCTGACGATTTTCAGTCGTTAGAGGACGATAATAAAGTTGCACCTGCTCTAGCGTGCGACGACGATAATCAACGCCAGTATCGACATTGATAATATCCATTTTCTTTTTAATAAGAGCAATCGCCGGTAAAATACGATCCCTATGTAAACCATCAGGGTAAAGAGTCGACGGCTCATAGTTTGAGGTCATCACAAAGGTACAACCATACTCAAAGAGCTTTTCTAAAAGACGATGCAAAATCATCGCATCAGCAATATCCGACACATGAAACTCATCAAAACAAATTAAACGATACTTTTCAGCGGTGCGCTTTGCAACGACATCTAAAGGATCCTCTGTCCCTTTAATCGCCTGCATTTGCTGATGGATACTACGCATGAACTCGTGGAAGTGGATCCGTATCTTACGCTTATAAGGTAGGTAATTATAAAAAGAGTCCATCAAAAAGCTTTTGCCACGCCCTACACCACCCCATAAATAAACACCCTTAGGAACATCCGGACGATTGAGCATACGCTTTAAAAAACCACTACGCTGGTCCTTAAAATCAATTAACTCTTCAAAGAGATCTTGTAAGCGCATAATCGCTTTTTCTTGAGCGGCATCGGCAACATAGTTTTTTTCAGCTAAGGCCTTGCGATAATGATGAACAACATTCATAAGTTCTTTTTAATCATAAAAAATGCCCTAATCAAGTAAACTCAATCTAGGGCATCTATTGTACATAACTGCTGTAGCAATCCGGCCTCGGAGTGCTAGACTCCGGTACCTATATAATCTAACAGTTCGATATTTAGAAGTTTACACTACGCTTATCAACCCCTAAAGCAGCTTCTTTAAGTGCTTCAGATAAGGTTGGATGCGCATGACAAATACGTCCAATATCTTCAGCTGCGCCCTTAAACTCCATGATAGCGACAGCCTCTGCAATTAACTCAGAAGCTAGTGGGCCAATAATATGAACACCCAATACCTCATCAGTTTCAGCGCAAGCAATTACTTTAACAAAACCGTTAGTATCACCTAAGGCACGAGCACGGCCATTAGCCAAGAATGGGAATTGACCAACTTTATACTTTCTACCCTCTTCCTTAAGCTGCTGCTCATTTTTACCAACCCAAGAAATTTCCGGTGAAGTATAAAGCACACTAGGAATTGTGTCGTAGTTAACCTGACCATGCTCACCAGCGATACACTCAGCTACTGCTACACCCTCAGACTCAGCCTTGTGCGCAAGCATCGGACCACGAACCACGTCACCAACAGCCCAAACATTAGCTAAGTTAGTACGGCAGTTCTCATCAACCTCAATGAAACCACGCTCATCAATCTTAAGACCAACAGACTCAGCATGTAACCCAGCTGTTGTAGGGATACGACCAATAGAAACGATTAACTTATCAACTTCTAGTGTTTGCGCTTCACCCTTAGCATTCTCATAGCTAACAGTTACTTGCTTAGCAGTCTTTTTGACATCGCCAACCTTAGCACCGACCTCAATATTCAAACCTTGCTTTTTATAAATCTTAGCAGCTTCCTTAGCAACGCCCTCATCGGCTACTGTTAAGAACTTAGGCATACCCTCAAGTACAGTTACTTCAGCACCTAGACGACGCCAAACACTACCTAACTCAAGACCGATAACACCCGCACCAATCACACCTAAACGCTTAGGTACAGCTGGAGTATCTAAAGCGCCTGCATTAGATAAAATCTGCTTTTCATCAAACTCTAGACCTGGTAAAGCGCGCGGCTCAGAACCTGTAGCAATGATCACATGCTCAGCTGAAAGTTCAGCTTTATCCTTACCATCAACAGCAATTTTGTAACGGCCGTTATCAGCCTTACCATCAAAAGCGGCACGACCTGAGAAAAAATCAATTTTATTCTTTTTAAATAAAAACAAGATACCGTCATTATTTTGCTGAACCACAGTGTTTTTACGAGCTAGGAATTGATCGATTTTCATCTTAACAGATGAAACCTCGATACCATGCTCTTTAAAACCATCTTTGGCATGCTCATAATACTCAGAAGATTGCAATAAGGCTTTAGATGGGATACAACCAACGTTAGTACAAGTGCCTCCTGGCGTTGGCTTACCAGCCTCATCAACCCAAGAATCTACGCACGCAACCTTTTTACCTAATTGCGCAGCACGAATCGCAGCAACATAACCACCAGGGCCTGCACCAATCACTACTACATCAAACTCTTTGCTCATTATCTACTCCGTATATTTTTAGTCAACAACGCCCCGAAAGCATGAAGCTTTGTGGGGCGTTTTCGTCTCAATGTTTAATGCTTATAGATCTAACAATAAGCGAGAAGGATCCTCTAAGGCATCCTTCATTGCAACTAAGCCTAACACAGCCTCACGACCATCAATTAAACGGTGGTCATAAGAAAGAGCTAAGTAGTTCATCGGGCGAATAACAATTTCACCGTTTTCAACTACTGGACGCTCTTTAGTGGCGTGAACACCTAAAATTGCCGACTGTGGTGGGTTAATGATTGGAGTAGACATCATTGAACCAAAGACACCACCGTTAGAGATAGAGAAAGTACCACCGGTTAACTCATCCATACCTAAACGACCTTCACGGGCCTTAGCACCATACTCAGCGATGGTTTTTTCAATATCAGCAAATGATAATTGATCAGCGTTACGGATGATAGGTACAACTAAACCGCGTGGTGAGCTCACAGCAACACCGATATCAAAGTAGCCGTGGTAAACAATATCGTTGCCATCGATTGAGGCGTTTAATAGTGGGTACTTCTTAAGTGCATGAACAGCAGCCTTAATGAAGAAAGACATAAAGCCTAAACGCACACCGTGTTCTTTTTCGAACTGGTCACGGTACTGAGAACGTAAATCCATCACCGGCTTCATATTTACTTCGTTAAACGTAGTTAGGATAGCGTTTTCTTGTTGAGATGCTAATAAGCGTTCAGCAACACGAGCACGTAAACGTGTCATTGGTACACGTTGCTCTGGGCGACCATCTAACGACTGACCAATTGCTACTGGCGCAGCAGCTGGTGCTGATTTTTGAGCAGACTGTGCATCAGCTTTAGTTACACGACCATCTTTGCCTGAACCAGCAACATCAGAAGCGCCTAAGCCCTTTTCAGATAGGATTTTAGCAGCAGCTGGAGAAGCTACATCCCCTTTATCAGCAGAGTTTGTAGCGGCGGCAGGAGCAGCGGCTTCTTGAGCAGCCTCAGCTGGTGCAGCAGCAGTTGCTGTCGCAGCAGTATCAATTTTAGCTAATAACTGCTCAGACTCTACGTCAGAACCACTTTCTACAATAATCTCAACTAGCACACCATCAGCTGGAGATGGTACTTCCATGATTACTTTATCAGTTTCAATTTCAATAAGCGTTTCGTCTTGAGAAACCGCCTCACCTACCTGCTTGGCCCACTCCATCAACGTACCTTCGGATACGGATTCAGAGAACTGAGGTACTTTAACTTCTACGATTGACATAATTTTGTTCCTTTAAGCTATGTTAATAACTTGAATATGATGCTTTTTAAATTTTTAAATCCGAAACAGGCCTTAAAACCATTTAAGGCCTGTGAGTCTAATGCTATTTAGTAATAGTTAAACCGCGTAAACGCTGGCCAAAAGCCTGATCGAGCAATGATTTTAACTGCTCATTATGCAACGCTAAATAACCTACTGCCGGTGAAGATGAAGCAGCACGACCTGCGTAGCTCAACTGCTGACCTGCTGACATATTTTGGTAAATATGGTGCTGGATATAGAACCACGGACCTTGGTTTTGTGGCTCATCCTGTACCCAAACAACCTCTTTGAGGTTTGAGTACTTCTCTAAAATATCCCCAAACTCCTTGTGAGGGAATGGATAGAGTTGCTCAACACGGACAATAGCAACATCATCAATTTCACGTTCAGTACGACTGCTTACTAAATCAGAGTAAACACGACCAGAACAAACTAATAAACGACTCACCTTTTCTTTGTTAATCGCAGTATTTGTTTCATCAATTACTAATTTAAACTCACCTTCAGTAAAGTCCTTCAATGGTGAGGTAGCGATCTTATTACGTAATAAAGACTTAGGCGTAAAAATCACTAAAGGTTTACGGAACTTACGGATCATCTGACGACGAAGCAAGTGAAAAATCTGTGCAGCATTAGTTGGCTGTACACACTGAATATTGTGGTCAGCACATAACTGCAAGAAACGCTCAATGCGCGCAGAAGAGTGCTCAGGACCCTGACCTTCATAGCCATGAGGTAGCATCAGCGTTAGACCGCAGTGACGTCCCCACTTCGCTTCACCGGAAGCGATAAACTGGTCAATCACAACCTGTGCGCCGTTGACGAAGTCACCGAACTGAGCTTCCCAGATAGTTAAGGTATTTGGCTCTGCACTTGCATAACCATATTCAAAGCCTAATACGGCTTCCTCTGATAGAACAGAGTCGATCACCGTAAACTTAGCCTGTTTCTCGGAAATATTATTTAATGGAACGTAGAAACCCTCATCCCAGCGTTCACGAACTTGCTCGTGAAATACCGCATGTCGGTGTGTGAAAGTCCCACGACCGGAGTCTTGGCCGGTAATACGGATTGGATAACCGTTGGCAACTAAGCTAGCAAAGGCTAAGTGCTCGCCCATCCCCCAGTCTAGATCGATCTCACCATCAATCATCGCTCGACGATCTTTAAGCAAACGCTTAACCAGTTGGTGAGGTACAAAATCCTCAGGGATAGTCGTAATGGCTTCACCCAACCGCTTCAATTCAGCCATTGGGACTGCTGTCTCAGCATGATCAGTCCACTTAGCGTTAAGGAATGGAGTCCAATCTGTAGCAAACTTACTGTGGTAATCCGTTAGAACCGGTTCAACTGTACGATTACCTTCTTCCATAATCTGACGATAGGCCTTGACCATCTCCTCAGACTCACCCTCTTTAAGTACCTCTTGATTTAATAACTTATCAGCATAAAGCTGACGAGTACCCGGGTGCTTAGCGATTGTTTTATACATAAGCGGCTGAGTCAAGGATGGTGTATCCTGCTCATTGTGGCCTAGTTTACGGAAACAAATGATATCAATCACAACATCACTGCCGAACTCCTGACGGTAATCAACCGCCAAACGAGTAACAAAAGTTACCGCCTCAGGATCATCAGCATTAACGTGAAATACCGGAGCCTCAATCATCTTGACCACATCGGTACAATAAAGTGTAGAACGTGTGTCACGTGGATCGGAAGTCGTAAAACCAATCTGGTTATTAATGACAACGTGAATTGTACCGCCCACAGAGTAACCACGAGTCTGAGACATGTTGAGCGTCTCTTGCACAACCCCCTGACCGGCAAAAGCAGCATCACCGTGAACCAACACAGGAATCACTTGCTGAGTCTTACCGCCACGACGTTCTTGGCGAGCACGAGCACTACCCTGAACTACTGGATTAACAATCTCTAAGTGAGACGGGTTAAATGCTAGTGTCATGTGAATTGGGCCGCCTTTGGCATCCAAATCACTAGAGAAACCACTGTGATACTTAACGTCACCGTCTGTTAAAGCACCATCCTGCTTACCCTCAAACTCAGCAAACAAATCACTCGGCATCTTGCCCATGATGTTTACTAATAAGTTTAGACGACCGCGGTGAGCCATACCTACAACGATATCCTGAGTACCCTGAGCACTCGCGTGATTAACTAACTCATCCATGGATGAAATAAAGCTCTCTCCCCCCTCAAGAGAGAAACGCTTTTGACCTACGTAACGAGTATGTAAGTAACGCTCAAGACCCTCTGCTTCTGTCAATTGCTGAAGAATGCGTTTCTTGTCGTCATTAGTTAATTTGGCAGAAGACTGAGAAGCCTCTACACGCTCCTGAATCCAACGCTTTTTCTGCGGGTCAGAGACGTGCATATACTCAATACCAACACTACGACAGTATGTATTGCGTAACGCTTCGATAAGCTCACGCAACGTCATATGCTCTTTTTCTGTGAAGTAGGTATTGGTAGCTGAGAAGGTCTCGCCTAAGTCAGACTCGGTTAAGCCGTAAAACGCCGGATCCAACTCAGGAATCTCAGGACGTTCGGTACGCTTAAGTGGGTCTAACTGTGCATGACGTAAACCTAAAGAACGATAAGCAGCGATTAACTGCTGAACTTTAAGCTGCTTACTAGCCATTTGTAGACTAAGATTTTTATCGGTCGCGCCTACTAAACGATTTTCCTTAGCTCTTTGAGCAAAAGAAGCAATCACTGATGAATGGTTTTGGTCACGTGTTTCCGTACTACCGTCAGTCGCAGGCTGATGCTGTAACTGGTCGAAGTAGTCGCGCCAATACTCCTCAACACTACTTGGGTTTGCCAAATAGGCCTCGTAAAGCTCCTCTACATAGGTAGCATTGCTACCAAATAAATAAGAAGAACTATTTTTTTCTAAAAAAGTTGACATTATGCCTCACCGTTTTGAGTGTTTCACCCTAAAAGGATGCAGATTCTAATCTAACCTTCCGCGTACGGCCTGCACCGATAGGCGGATAGCAAGTACCCCAAGGGATAATCTCTTATGGACTAATCGTAATAACAAGCAATAAGAGCCAGTGCGAGCTAGAATGAGTCTTACCCGCACATATACTTACTTACAGTATAGATCAATCTAATATTTTTTTCCTATATAAAAGACAGGAATCCCTTTATAAGCCATAGCCAACAAACACTTTTTTAAAAACAGTTGCTCCACTGATACAAAATATAAAAGTGTCTTACACCCACAAAAAATCTTCAACCGTTACAATTCTGCTGCACTAACTCGCTGTAATTACCCTGATTCTTATAAACGTCACACAAATGAAATACAATCTTATGTAAGATAATGTATTAAAGGATTATTACTAGGAGTCAGCTTTATGGTTGAGAAAAACAAATTAAGTCAAATGGCTTTGGACTATCATGAATTTCCACGTCCTGGGAAAATCTCTGTAGTACCAACCAAACCACTATCTAACCAGGACGATCTGTCTCTTGCGTACTCTCCAGGTGTTGCATCGGCATGTATGGCGATTTTTCACGACGGTGACCAAGCCGCTGCACGCTTTACTTCTCGCTCCAATTTAGTGGGTGTAGTCACCAACGGTACCGCTGTTCTTGGTCTTGGCAATATCGGCCCACTAGCCGCTAAACCAGTAATGGAGGGTAAAGGCGGTCTATTCAAGAAATTCGCAGGTATCGACGTATTTGATATTGAGCTAAACGAAAACGACCCGGACAAACTGGTAGATATTATTGCAGCTCTCGAACCTACACTTGGCGGTATCAACCTAGAGGACATCAAGGCTCCAGAGTGTTTCTATATTGAAAAAGCATTGCGTGAACGTGTACACATTCCAGTGTTTCACGATGACCAACACGGCACTGCCATTATTTCAGCAGCTGCGACTTTAAACGGTCTTAAGCTAGTTGAAAAATCCATTGAAGATGTTAAGTTAGTAGCCTCTGGCGCTGGTGCCGCAGCAATTGCTTGTTTAGATTTATTAGTTTCTTTAGGGCTAAAAAAAGAAAATATTTATGTCTGTGATTCACGTGGCGTCATCTATGAAGGACGCGAAGAAAACCTTGAAGAAAATAAAGCACGCTACGCTCAACACACTGAACTACGTACTTTAGGCGATGCCGTTGCCGGTGCAGATGTGTTTTTAGGCTGCTCTGCAAAAGGTGTACTAACTCAAAACATGGTTAAAACCATGGCCGAGAATCCACTAATTTTAGCACTTGCTAACCCTGACCCTGAAATCACACCAGAAGAAGCTAAAGAAGCACGCTCAGATTGTATTATTGCAACTGGCCGTTCTGACTACCCAAACCAAGTAAATAACGTTCTTTGTTTCCCTTTTATCTTCCGTGGCGCATTAGATGTTGGTGCTACTCGCATCACCGAAGAAATGAAAATGGCATGTGTACATGCGATTGCCGATCTAGCTCAGAGTGAAATTAATGATGAGGTTGCTGGTGCCTACCCAGATGAAGATCTAAGCTTTGGTCCAGAGTATATTATTCCTAAGCCGTTTGATCCGCGCTTAATTACTATCATTGCACCAGCGGTTGCTCAAGCAGCAATGGATTGCGGTGTTGCTACTCGTCCTATTAGCGACATGGAAGCTTACAAAGCACGCTTAACCGCATTCGTTTATCAATCAAGCCAGTTAATGCGTCCACTAATGAAGATTGCTAAAAACCAATCTGAACGTGTTATCTTCGCTGACGGCGAGGAAGAGCGAGTGTTACGCGCAGTTCAAACAGTGCTTGATGAGAAAATCGCCAAACCTATTTTAATTGGTCGTCCTGAAGTTATTCGTATGAGGACCAAAAAATTAGGTTTACGGTACTTAAATAATCCTGATTTAGAGATTGTTGATCCAGAGCAGGACGCTCGATTCAATGAGGTATGGCAGCACCTACATAATCTCTTAGCTCGTCAAGGAGTAACCCCAAATGCGGCTAAAGAACTGGTGCGCAAACACAATACAATTATTGGTGCACTGATGATTGAGCTTGACTACGCTGATGCGATGATTTGTGGTGTAACCACAGACTTCGATCAACAGGTCGACTTTATTCGCGACATCACTGGTAGCACACTAAAAAGTGGCACTATGGGTGCCATGAACGTAATCTTCTCTCCTGAGCACACATTATTTTTATGTGATACGCATATTAACGAGAATCCGAACGCAGAGCAGATTGCTGAAATTGCCCTAATGGCCGCTGAAAAAGTCAAACGTTTTGGTATGGTACCTAAGGTCGCGCTCGTTTCGCACTCAAACTTTGGTAACCATCGAACCGCTTCCTCTCTAAAAATGGCCAAAGCAAGAGAGATTCTTGCTGAAATAGCTCCTGACTTAGAGGTTGATGGTGAAATGCATGCCGACGCAGCACTATCAGAGCGTATTCGCTACAATGCACTACCAAGTAGCACGTTAAGCGGCAAAGCTAACTTACTCGTTATGCCTAACTTAGATGCAGGCAATATCGCCTACAATCTATTAAAAATGACGAGCAACGGTATTGTCCTAGGGCCTGTGTTATTAGGCTGCAAAAAGCCAATTCACGTTCTAACCACAAGCACTACAACACGTCGTATTATTAATATGGCTACGCTAGCGGCTGCTGATGCACAAGGTGAAACTCGTATTCAGCAGGGCGTTCTTGAATCAAAATTTGAATCTGCCGCTAACAATTCTGCGACAGCTGACTCCGCCAAATAAATGCTGATTAAACTTTTGTTGTAACGGCAAACGAAGAGGACCTTTAAACAGGTCCTCTTTTGTTTATTATCATACTGTGTTATTTTTTTAAGAACTCAATAGATTAAGAGGAACATCAGATGGGGAATGATTTAGGGAGATTAATTTTACGTGTAACACTAGGAGTGCTAGTACTCCTCTATGGTTTTCATAAAATTCAGTATGGCTTAGGACATATTCCCCACACCTTGAACTCCTATGGCTTACCACCATTTCTGTCTTATGGGGTATATATTAGTGAGGTGATAGCACCACTTATGGTGATCATTGGTCTCTACACTAGACCTGCTGCCGGCATTATCGCCTTTAGTATGCTCTTAGCTATTTTCTTTGTACACACCTCACAATTAACCTCATTAAATGCTAACGGTGGCTCTGTAATAGGTCTTGAGTATATGTTTTTAGCAGTTGCACTCTGCATTATGATGATCGGTGCAGGCCGCTTTAGCCTTAACAGCCCTTATAACTAATCACAATGTCCGCGCGGGCTTGAGGAAGACCATCCAGCATACACTTCAAGCCCTTCAGCGCATCTGGAGCGCATGCCATATCCTCGGCAACGCACTCCCATCTAAACGCCACAGACTCTACTACATCGCCAAGCAAAACATCGCGTAGTGCATCTAAATTTTGAGCTGTATGATCGGGTAACTCTATCCTCTCTACTAAGCGTTGATAAAACTCCTCTACCGATTTAATACCATCTAAATCAATCGTAAGAACATCCTCATGTGACATCTTAGTGACCTCTAACTCTGACATTTTTAGTTGATACGCTTAATGACATTCTGGCACCTTGTCAAAACTCTCATAGTGATCGATCGTCACATACAAACTTTCATGATTCTCATAAACCAAACGCTTAGCATTGCGCTTTTGACCTAAATAATCCAAGTCTGCTTCACGGTACTTACCGTTGGGTAAAAGTTTTTCATAATTACCAAAATGATCGCCACCAATAGATTTGCCTTTTAACTTAGAAATCTCATTAAAAGAACGACCCGGATGCCATCCCAAGTCACGCGCCTGATTTTTGGTAAGGAACTTAGTAGGCAATCCTCCCTGATCTTTAAGTGAACGGACAATGCCCGTTAACTCAATCACATTGATTTGACCATCTAACTTCTCCAAATTGAATATAGCCAATACAACTTCACAACGCTGATTCGCTTCCTCTAATGAGAGCATATCACTCTCTAGATCTGACGCTGGCTGCACCCTACCCATGGCATGCGCGCTGCCCATATAGCAAACTATCAGCAAACTGACTAATAATAAATAACGATTAAAAACAGTCAATTGTGACATTGTTCCTTACCTGTAATTTAATTTGAGAAATGGAATTTTTATTGACTCGCACTGTCGTACTACATGTAATGATTTTTGACCATAACAGTTCCATCGAGTCAAAGCATACTTTATAATCTAGCAAAGTTTGCAGAAAGTCATACACACATTATAAATATAGTTCACAGGATACACCATGAAGTCCCTTATTAATTTCCTAATTCTGATCCTAGTTGTTACTGCTCTAGGTTTTTTGGGTTGGTCAGCCCTCAACAAAACACTTTTCGCAGATGCAGAAGACCAGATACCACCACAAGAAGAAACAGGTATCCCAACGAATCCACAACCCAAACCTGAAGAACCAACAGCTATTAGCTCAGCAGATGCCTTTGGCGCAACATCAGATAGCAGTCCAACAACAGAAATGAATTTTAATTGCTCAGAAGCTAGCAAAACTATTGGTGATATTTATGATATGCATATTGAAGGCAGATCAATTGATGAAATCAGTCAATCCTTAGCAGGGTTAGATAAGTTTAATCAGGCAGATATTGATATGTTTAGTCAAATAGCCAAACATATCAAAGAAGCACCAAGTGATCAGCTTCTACCACGCAACGAAATGATTGAACAGTTTAAATTACAATGTGATGCAGCCGAGGCATCTAACTAAACTAAAATGGCATTATGATAAAAATCAGCCGGTCACTAATTAGTGACCGGCTGATTTTTTAAATAGATGTACTGTCTAAATTACTTAGCAGCTTGTGGGGCTTCAGGCCATACAGAATTTACGACAGCAGAAGCAACCTCTTCATTATTTACACGGAAAAGGAATAAATTATCACCTTGGCGGATACCACTGAAAGAAACCGCTTCAGTTTGATTAGTACCACGATTTAGCGCAGCAATAGCGTAACCACGACCTTCAGGCACTGCATCTAAAGCAGCCTTACCCTGCTCAGTTACATTAACAGCAACATAAACATTATTATCTTGATCAGCAACAATATCGTGTGAAGTTACGTCCGCAGCTGTAAAGACAGGTGTTGCTGAAACATGGATAGTTTGCTGCTCACTAATTTGTACAGGACGGAAACCTTGAACTGGAGTAACAGAGGCTTGGTATACCTGTAAAGCTGCTTGAGCCTCAACCACTGCTTGCGTATCAGCACCAGACGTTGAACCTGTGGTCTGGCAACCTGCCAAAGCTACAGCTAAAGGTAAAATCGCTAAGCCTAATTTGCGAGATAATTTCATAATATATACGTCCTCTTTTATTTTACTAACTGAAAAAAATGAACCAATGCAGTGTCTACTACTGTAGCACCTAAACAAGTTAAAGTTACATCATCCGAAACATTTATTCAAGTTAATAATGATAAAACAATGTGTATAAAGTTAACGACCTAAGTGCGGCTACAAACCTAAGCCGCTAAACTAGTCTAACAGCATAAACTATGTTCGAATGTAAATTTCTAATCGTTACTAGCGAATTAAATCTGCTGCATCACGTGCGCTAACCAATGTTGGCATCGGCATAAGCAAAACACCATCTATCAACTCACCCTGACGTCCTTCAACAGTTGAAACCACATTGCCATTGATACGAGCCAAAATATGGCTATAACCTTTACGAGCCTTAATTAACTTAGCGACTGATTCCGGCTGTAAACGTAGAGCTAAAGCCGGTTTATCATCTAAGGTCTTAGCTACAAAAGCACTTCGAATATCTTCACGCTTTAAAATAATACCTTTGCTGTAGTACTGTACATCGCCCGCCTTAATACGTTCCTCTTTAACAGATTTTTTAGCAGACGTACTACCTACGTGAATCTCTAACTCATTACTACCATGGCGTTTAACTAACACTGGCACTGCTGTGGCCTGTTGAGTAGTTGCTGCTACCGTCGATTGATCTACATTAGACGCTTCTTCTGACTTAGTGAAGAAAGTCTCACAAGCTGTTAAACCGAATAACGCCATTGATAATACAGTAACTTTTAAAACGCTTTTAGATAACATCTGTGTATCCTCTCTACAGCTTCTAGAACTCATTTAGAAAACAAATAAATTATATTAAATTTCAACTGGTTAGACTACAGTCTTAAATTTTCACTTCAACAACACTGAATTATACAAGAAAGCTTAGCAAAGCAAAATTATTATTTATATTTTAGTGGACTTTTATCAAAAATATTACTAATTGAAGTAACGTTGACAGCGATCGCTATCATTAAGATCGATTGTATGAATCGAATGGTTAAGATTGATCCGCTTGGCTACCAAACCACCGTACTCCACTGGCCCGCTAAACGGCTTGGTATCCAACCAATACATTCTCGCAGAGAGGTAATACTCGCCTTGAGGCACATTGGTAAAAACATACTGCCCATATTGATTTGTTTTAACCGTACGAATTTTAGAACGATAACGCTCATCTATTGGTCCAGTTAAGACATGACCGCGACGACATACCTCCTCAAACCACTGAGTACTGGTGCCTGAAACCGGATTTAATATCACGTCAACCAATGCCGCAGTGCGTTCACCATAACTTTTATAGTCGCTTATGTAAGCACGCCCGACTAACTGAGCGTAGCCCGCCCCCTGTTTGATGTCAGCTGCATTGAAGGCTGCCCTTGCAACCTCCTTACGACTTCCTTGATCAAAACCGTGTTTTGGGCTACTTGAACATGCACTCAACACAAGTACAGCGCTAAGCGTTAAAAACTTAAGATTTTTGATATTAAACATAAAATGTATGTGGGTTAAATTAGTCCTAACCAACTAGTTTAACAGGCCTCGATGCTAAGTTTTTACTTTTTCTCTTTCAGATAGTGGTGCTCACGATCTAAATCGCGTAAAAAAGCTAATTTATCAACTATTTTAACCTCCAAGCCACGATTGACCGGCTGATACCAAGACTGCTTTGCCATCCCGTCAGGAAAATACTGCTCTCCTGCAGCATAACCATGAGGCTCATCATGCGCATAGCGATACTGCTTACCGTGCCCAAGCTCTTTCATTAGCTTGGTTGGTGCATTACGCAAATGAACTGGAACTGGCCTACTTTTGTCATTTTGAACAAAAGCTTTAGCCTTATTATAGGCCATATAAGCGGCATTGCTCTTAGCAGCAATCGCTAAATAAATCACTGCCTCAGCTAAAGCTAACTCACCCTCAGGACTACCAAGACGCTCATAAGTAGCAGCCGCATCATTACATATTTGCATTGCACGAGGATCGGCCAAACCAATATCCTCCCAAGCCATACGCACAATACGACGTGATAAATAACGCGCATCAGCTCCACCATCAATCATGCGACAAAACCAATAAAGTGCCGCATCAGGATCTGACCCCCTGACTGATTTGTGTAAAGCACTAATCTGGTCATAAAAAGCATCACCGCCCTTATCAAAGCGACGAAGATTTCTAGGCAGTGACTGCTCCAACCAAGACTCATCAATTAGACTAATCTGTGCGCTTTCCGCAGACTCCAACACTACTTCAACTGCATTAATTAAACGACGAGCATCGCCATCCGCCCAAGCAACCATCTGTTCCGCAGCACGTTCATCAATTTCAATAACAGCGGTGGTCTCACCCGCAGGACCTGTGTCTACTAAACGCTGATTAAAGATAGATAAAGCCCTACTTAGCAACTTACTGAGATCTGCCTCTGCAATAGCTTCGAGCACGTAAACTCGCGCTCTAGATAAAAGCGCGGAATTAACCTCAAATGAAGGATTTTCAGTTGTCGCACCAATAAAGGTAAACAATCCGTTTTCTACATAAGGTAAAAATGCATCCTGCTGCGCCTTATTGAAACGATGTACCTCATCCACAAAAAGAATTGTTTTGCGACCCTGACTTTGCGCAATTTGCGCTTTTTCTACTGCTTCACGAATATCCTTAACCCCGCCTAACACCGCAGAAATGGCAATAAACTGCGCATCAAAACCGTTCGCCATAAGACGGGCTAGCGTCGTTTTTCCTACGCCAGGGGGCCCCCAAAAGATCATTGAGTGCGGACGCCCTGATTCAAACGACACACGCAAAGGCTTACCCACTCCCAACAAATGCTGCTGCCCAACTACCTCATCTAAGGTCTTTGGCCGCATTTGCTCGGCTAAAGGAGCATGAATATTAGCGTACGCTTGAGTTAATAAATCAGACAATGCAAATCCAAATCAATCACATATTGACCACATCAACACCCTCTGGCGCAGTGAAACTGAAGTCACTCGCCGGAATTTTGGCGTTGGCATTAAAGCTTCTTAGCTTAATAATCGTCGTTTGACCAAAAGAGTCGCGTATTCTCAGTTCAGCAGGTAAGTTATTAGCAAAGGCAATATCCATATAG
>CANROD010000033.1 GCA_947632105.1 uncultured Oligella sp.
ACATGAGTAGAAGCAAAAATCTCGGCAATTTCTAAGAACTTATCCTTAGGTGTACCGCAAACACGCTCAACCATCTCTGGTGTATAACGCTCATAATGCTTTCTCATCAGCTGATAGACACTGCGAGGATGCCTGAAGGTCGGGTCAGATTTAACATGACCAGTCGCTTCATCAATCTCATAATCCCAAGTGCTACGATCGTAAGTGCGCGTTTCTTCGTTATAGCCAGAGTAAATTCCCTCTTCGAAATCGAAGTCGGAACGAACAATATAGCTAAAGTCAGTAAAGTGTCTTACATATTCATGCTGAATTTTGTTGTTATCAAGTAAGTACTTAATAACTGCGCCCAAGAATACAATATCCGTACCTGTACGGATAGGCGCATAGATATCTGCGACAGACGCAGTTCGGTTAAAACGCGGGTCTACACAAATCAACGTCGCATTATTGCGAGTTTTTGCCTCAATCGCCCATCTGAAACCCACAGGGTGTGCCTCAGCGGCGTTACCGCCCATAACTAATACTACGTTAGCATTTTTAATATCGACCCAATGGTTCGTCATCGCACCACGGCCAAACGTCGGGGCAAGACCTGCCACCGTCGGACCATGTCACACACGAGCTTGGTTATCGAATGCCAACATCCCCATCGGACGAATCACTTTGTGAGTAATGTAACCCACTTCATTCGGCGATGCAGATGCAGCTAACATACCTGTAGTTAACCAACGGTTGACCGTTTCACCCTTATCATTTTTCTCAATAAAGTTAGCATCACGGTCATCCTTCATCAAGCGAGCAGTCTTGTCAATGGCTTCTTCCCATGACATACGGACCCACTCATCAGAACCGGGAGCACGATACTCAGGGTACTTTAAGCGATTTTCACTATGAATAAAGTCAATTAAACCGGCACCCTTAGGACAGAGTGCACCACGGTTAACTGGGTTATCAGGGTCACCCTCAATATGTACGATAGTATCGATAGCGTTTTTGGCGCCATCACCAATACCGTACATTAATAATCCACAGGCTACTGAACAGTATGGACAGGTATTGCGCGTTTCGGTCATGCGCAATAATTTGTATTGTCTAACCTCAGCTACGGCCGACGTTGGCGCCGCTCCAAGTAGTGTTAAGCTAGACCCTGCTGCCGCTGTACCAGTTGCCTTGAAGAATTGTCGTCTAGTAAGTTTTACCATACGAGCCTCCAGACAGTTAATGTAAAGCAACGTCTGTACCACCCCTGCGGGGTGATACATATGTTAATGATTTAGCGATGCATATAGGCGCACCGCTACTTATAACGAGTTTAACTCTTTTTCTGACAATTTAATATAGAGTCAAGATTTTTCAGTCGTTTAGATACAAATTTAAAACATTTTTAGGGTAAAACCTAGGCTGCGCCATGTCTATATTTGAGGTGAATCAGATACTTCTTCTCAACCAGTCTGAAAGCAACGACCAAGATTGTATTAAGAATTAAATAAAGCAACGCCGCCGCCGAATAAGCGATAAAGGGTTCATAGTAAGTACTGTTAAAATAACTAGCTGCTCCAGTAATTTCAATAATAGTCACCGTAGAAGCCAGCGCCGTCGCATGCATCGTCATAATCACTTCATTGCTATAGGCAGGTAAAGCGCGTCTTAAACTTGACGGAAGGATAATTTGTCTCATCGCTTGGGCACGGCTCATACCGTAAGCCATCGCTGCCTCAACCTCGCCTCTATCGGTATTTTTAATCGCACCAGCAAAGATTACGGTCGAATAGGCTGCTGTATTTAAAGTCAATGCAGCAAGAACCCAAATATAGCCAGATTTTAAAAACTCCCATCCCGGCTCTTGCATCAAATGACTGACAAACCCTAAACTAGGAATCCCATAGTAAAAGATATACAACTGAACTAGCAATGGTGTACCAGTAAAGAAAAAGACAAAACCATTAGTTAACTTACCAGAAAAAGTATCAGTCCTTAAAGAAGCTATCGATAAAGGCAGCGCAAGAAAAAAACCGATACCCACTGAGACCACAACCAACATAATTGTGACTGGTAAGGCATCTAAGCATTGTTGGAACGCTAATCCAAATAGAGCTAAGGTATCACTATTCATTTGCCCCCCCTACTAAAACACCACGCTGGTAACGCTTATCTACAAGTAAAAAAACTTTTAATGATACATAGGTAATCAATAAATATAACGAGGCAGAAACCAAATTAAAAGCAAAAGAATACTGAGTAGAGCTACCTGCCTGTTGTGCGACACGTGTCATATCATCTAAACCAATAATAGACACCAAGGCCGTCGATTTGGTAAGTGCTAACCAGTTATTTTTCATACTAGGCAAAGCATAACGCATCATGAGAGGAAAGGTAATACCACTTAAAACTTGAAACGGTGTAAAACCATAACTATATCCGGCCTCAATTTGCCCCCCTGGAACAGCAAGAATTGCCGCTCTAAAAGTCTCAGTAAAGTAAGCGCCAAAAATAAAACTTAAGGTAAATACCCCTGCTACAAAAGGACTAATTTCAACGTAATAATCCCATCCTAATGCCGATGTAAGTGAATTTAATCCGATCTGGGCGCTATAGTAAACCATCAACATCCAGATTAAATCAGGCACGCCGCGTACAATCGTCGAGTAAGCAGCGCCAAACGCATTAAGCACTGGGATACGCGAAAGGCGGCACAAAGCCCCAAGCAATCCTATGACAATTGCGCACAATACAGAAATAACTGCAAGTTCAACCGTCAATAAGGCACCTTGCAAAATTCTCGGCATATACTGCCAAATAACTTCAAAATTAAACATACCACCTCTTTTTATAATCTTTCAGATTTTACCGAAAATTAGCGACAATTCGTTAAAATCTTATAAGGTCAGTGATATATCAACGTAATTATTGACAACAAATTGTACTTTCACAAAAACTTATGCTTATCCCTTATGGAAGTTAACGCAAAAAAAGGCTATAGTTTTACAACTAATTTTCCCAAGTTTTAAATAAAAGGACTTAATGATGTCACTTACAAAAAAAATAGTTGGTGCCACCCTCCTCAGCTTTACGCTTGGTGCCAGCTTGGCTAACGCACAAGACCGCACGATCCGTTTTGGTACTGATGCAACCTACCCTCCTTTTGAATCAACCACTCCTAGTGGCGAAATCGTTGGTTTTGATATTGATTTAGCCAAAGCAATGTGTGAGCGCTTAAATGCCACATGCACCTTCCAGAATCAAGGTTGGGATGGCATTATTCCGGCTCTTCGTGCTAAGAAGTTTGACGTTATTGCTTCTTCAATGAGTATTACACCTGAGCGTGAGCGTGCTGTTGCTTTCACTCAAAAAGTCTGGTCTACTCCTAACCCGCTTTTTGGTAAAAAAGGTACCGATGCAGCTCCAACCACAGAAGGCACTAAAGGTTTGACTGTTGGTGTGCAACAAGGTGTTATTCAAGATAGATACGCCACCAAGTACTTCACTGACGCTACCATTAGACGTTATAAGACTTTTGAAGATGCAGCCAATGATCTAGTTACCGGCCGCTTAGACGCAGTATTTGCCGATAGCGGTGTCACTGATGATTTTTTAGCTGGCCCTAGAGGCGCAGATTATGAAGTATTAGGTGAGCCTATTGCAACATCTAGCGATGAGGCTATCTTTGGTAAAGGTACCGGTTTTGCCGTACGTAAAGAAGATAAGGAACTATTAGCTGACTTAAACCGTGCCTTTGATGAAATTCGTGCTGATGGCACTTATGACAAAATCACTTCAGAATACTTTGATTATGATGTCTATGATGAGTAATTGACCTAAGAAGGTTATCTAAAAAAGCGGCTAGTCAAAAACTGCCGCTTTTTTATTAACTATTAAATTTTATTTAATAGTTAAGTGAACCGAGCCAACGTTGGTTATCGTGCCCTCAAGTTTATCGCCACTCACAACCGCCCCCACACCTTCAGGTGTTCCGGTGAGAATCACATCCCCCGCTTCAAGATGGTAAAACTTGGATAAGTGCTCTAAAATTTCCGGTACATTCCAGATGAGTAACTCAATATTTGAATCTTGTTTAATCTCGCCATTTACGCTTAACTTGATATTGGAGCTTTCAACTTTTACAGGGTCAACCTGTACCACCTCACCAATAACTGCAGACTCTTCAAAATCCTTACCTAGATCCCAAGGTCTATTCGTTTGACGAGCGGTTAGCTGCAAATCACGGCGTGTCATATCTAAGCCACAAGCAACGCCATAAACATAATCCCACGCTTTTTCACGTTCAATATTTACACCATCTTTACCAATCACCAGTACTAATTCCATTTCATAATGATAATTACTGGTTGATAAAGGGTAATCTATTGTGCTCCCGCTAGGAACATAGGCACTAGGATGCTTTAAGAAGTAGAAAGGTTCATTTTTAGTCTTATCTACAGAAACACCCATTTCTGCAGCATGCGCATGATAATTGCGACCTACGCAAAAAATTCGGTGAATAGGAATTTTTACATCACTGTCTTTGACAGTTAATGATGGGCTTATTCTTTCTTTAAAAATAGTCATTAATTTATCCTTTAAATAGAAACTCTTAGTAAACACCTAAGTAATTGTGTAGTGGCATCTCATCAGCAAAAATTAAGTAAGCAGGTTCACTACCAGTATTTTTAAAGCTGATCTTTTCATAACCTGGTGCAACCATCGTATCCTTTTCAAACCATTCAAACTCATTACCATCAGCCACTTGCATCGTACCTTGGCCTTCGATTACATGCAAAATACGACCGGAGGTTTGCTGCGGAATAGCTACTACTGTATTTGGATTAATACGAACGGCTCCAAAACCAATCGTAGGAAATACACTAGCACCTGTTTCAGGGTTGATATAACGAACCAATGCATAATCACGATCAGTATACTGTTGGGCCAATCTATCAAGACTTTCTTTGGTACGGGCCCATGGGTAACGCAATTGCGGTGTTTTAAGGTTCTTTTGAATACCCTCCATATCAGGCACAACACCAGCTGCACTGTACTCCGCATCAGAAGAATCATTATGTCGATGCAGTGTTTGTGAATCGCCTTCAATAGCCCATGAAGTTTCTAGATAATAGATAAGTGGAAGATCTAATACATCTAGCCACACAATCGGCGTACCACCTGCATGCGTATGCTCATGCCACTGACCGCTAGGCGTTAAAATCAAGTCACCACGCTCCATACGGCAAGGCTCACCATCAACGACCGTCGTCGCACCTTCACCCTCAACAATAATACGTACTGCATTGGGAGTATGCTTATGATTTGGTGCTGTCTCATTGGGAAGAATAAGCTGCATACCCATGTAAATACTAGGTGTGGCTTGCATATTTTCAAGGCCATGTCCAGGGCAGGCTAAAACTAACACTCGGCGCTCTGCCTTTTCCATCGGTGTTAAATCACCGGCACGTATTAATAATGGCCTAACATCTCCGTAGCTCCAACGAGTTGCCTCAGTTTTACATGTCGGTTTACCATGGGGTAAAACAGCACGCATATTAGGCCATAAAGGCACTAAATTATTTTTTTGTAAACTATCTTTATAATCTTGTGGCAACTCATCTAATGTTCCTAGTTGACTCATCATTACCTCCTTATTTTAATCGCCAATCTTGAGGCTGTTTTAAACAATTATTAACATCCCAACTATACAACCAAGTAACAGCATCATAGAACCCCTCTTGTGAACGATGTGTCCACAGTCCATTTCTAACCTGTCTCTCAATACCTTTGGCATGATAAATACGGCCCATTTCTCGTGTACTCCAGACTACTCGTGATGTTCGCGGAATACGTAAGGACTCATACAAAGCAAACGCTTCTTTAAAATCAAAATTTTTCTCGCGCACCGACTCGGCTAAAGTTACCGCATCCTCAAGTGCCATACAAGCACCTTGTGCCATATACTGCATCATCGGATGCGCGGCATCACCAAGAACTTGCACACGATCACTCCCCCATTTATCAACAGGCTCGCGATCAGCTGTCGCCCAACGCATCCAAGACGTTGGCAAGTCTAATAATTGAGCAGGCAGATCATGAATACCTTCAAAATATGATAAAACCTCTTCACGAGAACCTTCTCTAACACCCCACTCTTCTTTTTCTCTACTATGGAAAGTTACTACTAAGTTATATTCTTTACCTCCACGTAATGGATAATGCACTAGATGACAATGAGGGCCTGCCCATAAAAATGGTGCATTAACACGCAACTCCTCAGGCATTCTTTCCTCTGGCACTACCGCACGGTATACAACATGACCAGTGACACGTGCTTCATCACCAATTAATTTTTGGCGGACAACTGAACGCACACCATCAGCACCAATTAAAATGTCGGCACTAAATTTGCGACCATCTTTAGTAAACACAGTGACAGCATCAGCAGTTTCTTCGTAGTCAACAATTTCAGTTGAAGGATGAAATTCAACATTATCTTTTTTCTCAAGATTCTCTAATAAAGAACCATGAATATCGGCACGATGAATAACACCATAAGGATTAGCAAAACGCTCACGAAAACGCTCAGAAGTTTCAAATTTGACAATTGTTTTCGTATCAACAGCATCTTTCATAATGATGTGATCGGTATAAACAGCCCGTGCTCGCGCTGACTCACCCGCCCCCAAAGCATCAAGTGCGGCAAAAGCATTAGGGCCCAATTGAATGCCTGCCCCAATTTCTGTAAACTCAGGCGCTCTTTCAATTAAAACAATATGTAAACCCAACTCGGCTAAACCCAAAGCAACAGCTAAACCACCAATACCCCCACCTGCTACGATGACTTTTTGATTTTTGTTCTTCAAGTCCCTCTCCTTTCTTTTGTTTTATTTATAGTAAAAACTACTTAATGATTAATTAAATTTTATGCTGTGTAATCAGGTTGTTGCTTAGGGTCTGCTTGCTTAAAAGCATCCAAAGCCACACAATAGTCAAAGACTTTTTTACATAAAACAAATTCTTCTAAATCACAACCCATACGCTGTGCATTAGCATACTGAGGTACTAAGCAAACATCAGCTAAACTCACCTCGTCACCAAAGCAAAAAGTGCCACTATAATTTTCTTTTAATCTTTGCTCTACAGCTCTAAACCCTTGAGTAATCCAATGTTGATACCAACGCTTTTTTTCATCTTCATTGATTTTTAGCTCTTGCGTAAGATACTTCAACACTTTCAGGTTATTCATGGGATGCATGTCGGTTGCCATAATATGACAAAAAGACAGTACTTGGGCTTTTTTCTTAACATCTTGTGACAGCAAGCGTGGTTGAGGATATTTTTCATCGAGAAACTGAAGAATTGCCATCGATTGAGTCAGACGAAAATCCCCATCTTCTAAAACTGGCACCCCCATCATTGGATTAATTGAGGTAAATGGCTCTTCGTTTTGAACACCTATACGAATATTTAATGGTAAATACTCATACGTCAATCCCTTAAGTGCCAATGCAATACGTACTCGATACGAGGTAGAACTGTTAAAGAAACTGTATAATTTCATTGCTTACTCCATTACTTGTTTCATAAATAGTAAGCCTTAGTTATCGTTATTAACAGTGATTTGTTATTATGCCGATATAACGAAACTGCATAGGTCATTAATGAATATTTTAAAAAACCTTAAATTTCAACACCTTTTATTGTTGGTTTATCTTGAAGAATCAGGCAGTCTAACTAAAGTCTCTGAACGTTTACATATAACACAACCCGCCCTATCAAGATGGCTTAATGAGCTTGAGGAGGATTGTGGTATTCAACTCTTCGAACGTACTGGTAAAGGTATGAAAGCGACATCAGCTGGTATCATTTTTGTCGAATACGCTCAGCGTATTCTCAAGAATCTGGAGCGCGTCGAAGAGGATTTACAAGCATTAAAAGTGGGGTCATCTCGCACATTTAAGGTCGGAATTACTTTAGCTTGTGCCCCCACACTGATTCCTTTGGCTATCACTCTATTTCAAAAATTACAACCTAACGTTGAAATTATTGTTAAAGAAGGGCTTATGCAGGATCTGTTACCGCAACTCCATTCCGATAAATTAGATATTGTCATTGGCCGATTAGATAGTTACTCACCAGACTCTTTGACAGTCAGCGAGGTTTTATACGAGGATCATGTAAAAATCATTGGACGCTATGATCATCCCTTAGCAGAAAAAAAAGAGGTTCCTTGGCAAGCATTAAAAGACTATCCATGGATTATTTGGCCTAAAGAAACACCCATACGCAAGCAACTTGACCGTTTACTGACAATTGCAGGTATTACAACGATTGACTATCAAATCCAATCTAATTCATTTTTTATGAATCTAAATTTAATGCAAACAAGCAATTACATTTCGGCCGCATCAGAATCAGTCGTACACTCTCTAGCTAAAACCAACTTGCTAAGTATCATTAAAATGGAAAAGCTTAAAACAATCAATCCAGGCTCAATTGGTGTAGTCTATTTAGTTGATCAACTAAATACCTATCTAATGCAAGACTTTGTCGAATGCTTGCATCAAGCAGCCAAACAATTGAATTTTGCTTAAGCCACATCAGGTAGTCATTTGAAACAGACTAATATTTACGCCACTCCTGGTTTTCTACCCTTTCTGCTTGCACGCCTATGCGCTGTCTTTGCCATGCAAATACAGGCCATTGTAGTGATCTGGCAAGTCTATGATATTACCCGAGATCCCATGTCTTTAGCCTATGTGGGATTAGCACAATTCGTGCCTATGTTGTTATTGTTACCGTACGCTGGTGATGTAATCGATCGTTTTAACCGCAAAGTCATCCTCGCCTGCAGCTGGATTATCTCCGCTCTCTGCAGTGGCCTACTGATGTGGTTGTCATATAGCGAGAGCGATAACATCACTGGCTTTTACCTAGCACTACTCTTATTTGGCGCTGGGCGTGCCTTTATGGTTCCCGCACTGCAAAGTATCTTGCCACAAATTATTCCGCGTGAACGATTGGCACAAGCCATTGCCACCAATAGTATGACGGTAAAAATTGCCACTATCACGGGGCCAATCATTGGTGGCGCGCTTTATGCCTATGTAGGCGGTGGCACCACCTACGCTGTTTGCTGTCTAGCTTATGTACTCGGAATACTTTTACTTTACTTTGTACCTCTTTTATATAGTGAGCAACGCAAAGCACTGAGCGATGACACTACAAATGTCTGGCAACGCTTCTCTGAAGGTATTCGCTTTATCTGGAAACAACCAATTATCCTAGGGAGCATAAGCCTTGATTTATTTTCTGTGTTACTGGGGGGCGTGATAGCACTACTGCCAATTTATGCGCAAGATGTTTTACATGTTGATTCTACTGGCTTAGGTTTACTACGAAGCGCCATGGCCATAGGTCAAATCAGCACGGGGATTTATCTGAGTCATTATCCATTAAATCGTCATGTTGGGATGGCAATCTTCAGTGCTGTTGCCATCTTTGGAATAGCAAATTTGGTCTTTGCCCTATCAACCATATTTTGGCTGTCTTTTGCTGCATTGATGGTCGCTGGTGCCGCTGATATGATCAGTGTTTATGTTCGCTTGGCACTAATGCAATACGCTACACCTGACTATATCCGAGGACGAGTTAATGCTGTTAACTCACTCTTTTCCAACTCAGCGACCGAACTAGGCAGCTTCCGTGCGGGTTCTAGTGTGGCCTTAATTGGCCTAGTGCCAACCGCAGCATTTGGTGCTATCGCTACTTTAATGGTTGTCACGACCATGGCTTGGCACTGTAAAGCACTCAGAAAAGTTAATAGATTTGAAGATGCTACGCATAGTGACCCAAAAGAACAAACGGATCGATAAACTTGCTATGCTAGCCATCTATTGATTAAATATATATCTCTATTGTCCAATTGAAGCCATCAAATATTTTAGCCACACAAGGCTTTTTACCCTTTCTTCTAGCTCGCTTATGCGCTGTTTTTGCTATGCAGATACAAGCCATTGTAGTCGGTTGGCAGATTTATGAGAATACCCGTGACCCTATGTCCTTAGCCTATGTAGGACTGGCACAATTTATTCCCATGCTAGTCTTGTTACCGTCCGCAGGCGATATCATCGATCGTTTTAACCGCAAAATAGTACTTGCGATTAGCTGGCTGGTATTGGCACTTTGCAGTGCTGTACTTTTATGGTTATCGTATGCTGAAGCCGACAATATCTACGGATTTTATATCGCACTGATCTTCTTTGGGGCAGGTCGTGCTTTTATGGGTCCAGCACTACAAAGCTTACTGCCACAAATCGTTCCGCGTGAGCGTTTAGCTCAAGCCATTGCTACTAATAGCATGTTGATGAAAGTAGCTACCATCACCGGGCCGATTCTGGGTGGCTTTCTTTATGCCTATGTTGGTGGCATGACCTATGCCGTTTGTTGTCTGTGTTTTGTGATTGGTATTTTTTTACTATTTTTTGTACCTACCTTATACAATGCTCAACATGAAGGCCCATCATATAAGAACATTGGTGTCCTTAAACGCTTTTCAGAAGGTATTCGATTTATCTGGAAGCACCCAATTATTTTAGGTACTATTACCCTTGATTTATTTGCTGTGTTATTGGGTGGTGTGGTTGCTTTGCTACCAATCTACGCGCAAGAGGTCCTTCATGTCGATTCAACCGGATTAGGGCTATTGCGCAGCGCGATGGCTATTGGTGAAATTGGTACCGGACTTTATCTCAGTCGTCGACCATTTGATCGCCATGTCGGGGTAGTAATGTTCAGTGCCGTTGCCATCTTCGGCTTAGCTAACTTAGTCTTTGCTTTTTCCACCTCATTCTGGCTGTCTTTTGCTGCACTTATGGTCGCTGGTGCCGGTGATATGGTCAGTGTCTATATTCGTTCTGCTTTAGTACAGTTTTCTACTCCTGACTATTTACGTGGTCGTGTTAATGCAGTCAATATGCTCTTTATCAGCTCATCTAATGAATTAGGTAGCTTCCGCGCCGGTTCTAGCGCAGCCTTAATCGGTGCAGTACCTGCTGCAATATTTGGTGGTATTTGTACTCTAGTGGTGGTAGTGGGTATGGCATGGCGCTTTAAGCCATTAAGGAAAGTAGATAAGTTTGAAGATGCTGCGCACGAGAAGTAGCAAAACTAAAATAGGAGTTCGCCACCTAAATCAGTAATAATAAGTGGCGAATCAGGCGCTAGAATCAACCAGAAACTGTTAATCCTTTCTCATCGAATAGGTTTTCAAATAAAGCCGAGCTTAAATAGCGCTCACCTGAATCAGGTAAAACAGCTACGATAACTTTACCTGAGTTTTCAGGCAATTTAGCTAAACGCACAGCCGCTGCGACGGCGGCACCACTTGAAATACCCGAAATAATACCTTCTTCCTTGGCAAGACGTAAGGCATATTCCATCGCATCTTCATTATTTACTTGCTCAACCCCATCAATCAAAGACAGATCAAGTACGTCAGGAATAAACCCTGCACCAATCCCTTGAATTTTATGCGGTGCAGGCTTAATCTCTTCACCTTGACGTGCTTGTGTAATTACCGGACTAGTCGTAGGTTCAACCGCAATCGACTGAATCTTTTTGCCTTTAATATTTTTAATATAACGGCTAATACCACTAATAGTCCCGCCAGTACCCACACCAGCCACTAGAATATCAATCTCGCCATCGGTATCATCCCAAATCTCAGGACCCGTCGTTGCCTCATGAACCGCCGGATTAGCTGGATTTTTGAATTGTTGCAGTAAAACATACCTAGAAGGATCTGACGCTGCAATTTCCTCAGCCTTAGTAATTGCTCCTGACATACCCTTAGCACCTTCAGTGAGCACCAATTTAGCACCAAAAGCAGCTAATAGCTTACGACGCTCGATACTCATCGTATCAGGCATTGTTAGTGTAATAGGAATACCCTTTGCTGCCGCCACAAAGGCTAGTGCAATACCGGTATTGCCGCTAGTAGGTTCAACAATCTCTTTTCCTGTTGTCAAAATACCCTTTTTCTCAGCATCTGCAACCATAGCGGCACCGATACGGCACTTAACTGAATAGGCTGGATTGCGCCCTTCAATTTTTGCTAATACCGTCGCACCAGCACCATCGGTAATACGATTTAATTGGACCAAAGGCGTACGGCCAATTGCCTGTGCATTATCAGAAAACCATTTAGACATAAATATCCCCACTGAAAGTTTGTTAGGAAAATAGGATTAGCAGTTCAAAGCTCGTCTTAGTATAAAGTCATTACTTTAAAAACTAAACGACTAATTTCCTTATTCTTTATAATGAAAAGTTATAAGACATATAACAACATAGTGCCGAAGTGAATACCACTTCCCGCCAATACAAATAAATGCCATATACCGTGCGCGTGACGCCAACGATTATCGTTTACATAAAAAATAATACCTACCGTATAAGCAATACCACCAGCAAGTAACCATAGGAATCCCTCATACCCCAGCACATCAAGCAGAGGACGTATCGCAATCACTATCAACCAACCCATCAGCACATATAGCACCATGGATAATATCCGCTTACCTTGCGCTAGCCAGAGTTCTTGGACAATACCAAATATAGCCAGTCCCCAAACCACACCAAACAGCGACCACCCCCAGGCACCACGCAGACTAACTAGGGCAAATGGCGTATAACTACCTGCAATCAAAAGATAAATAGAACAATGGTCGAATTTACACCAAATTTGCTTAGCGCGGCCACGAAAACTATGAAACAGTGTAGATGCCAAATACAAGCATAGCAGTATGACACCATAGACACTAAAACTGACTATTTTCCATGGATCACCTGTCATTGCACTCAGTGTAATCAGTAGCGTTGCACCAATCACTGCTAACCCCGCACCCACTAAATGAGAAATGCTATTAAATCGCTCACCGTAATACATTTACCTATTCCTTTATCACTCATCACAGCAATTTATGATAGAGCATCAAAAATAATTGGCAATAATGTCAGGTGTTCCCATTAGAAGGACAGGGTTATTTTTAACAAAAAGAGGCTTATTAGAATCGATGCTGAATACCAATTGCTACTAATGTAGTTCTAAGCTTCGCTTTAGGGTTTGCTGCGCTATCATCAAACTTCATACGGCCAGTGCCTATAGAAGCAACACCATAAACCACTGTGCGCTTAGATAAGCTATGTTCATAACCAAGACTAAAAATACTTAAATTACTTTTTGCACCATTAAAACCTTGATCCTTATTTTTAGTAATACTACCTTGATAAGATGCTAAGAACTTACCTGCCTCACCCACCGGCACAGTTACTCCAAGTGTCCAAGCTTGTTGACGATAGCCACCAGTTTCTGTGTATCTGAGCCCATCACTACGCATACCCGCAGTAAATGGCGTATATAAATTATTAAGGCCTGTACTACTTGCCCCCATCGCTGCAGCAGCACCATGTTGGTTGCCAACTGCACCACGCACCTGACCATAACCGATATCGAGCTTTACGACATCAAAATCATAGGTACCAAATAGATTCCACATATGAACTGTATTTTTATACCTTGCACTTACCGTTTCAACATCTGTGCGGAAACGATCATATGAAGCCCCTAAAGACCATGGGCCATTTTCATAGCTTGCACCTGCTGTAATCCAGTGGGAGGCATCTTTTGTTTTGACTTTAGGACTACCATCAAAGTCATATTCGTTCTTACTAATATCACCTGCATAGCCTAAACCAAATTTAAATCCAGATATGTTGGGACTCATGTATTTTATCGAGTTGTCCATACGAGCAAAAACAGACGCTCCAAATGCACCAAACAAGTGACCGGCTTCTGAATAACCAACATTGAATGGACCTCTGTTACCAACTGTCTCAACAGCAATTGTATACTGACGACCCAAGCTGAAGGTACCCCAACTTTCACTACTTAAACCAACAAAGGCCTGTCTTCCAAATAGCCTACCGTTTTGAAGAGACTGACCATCAGATAAGTTAAAACCACTTTCTAATACAAAAACAGCCTTAGTACCATTACCTAGCTCTTCGCTCCCTTTTAGTCCCCAACGATTGCCATGACGCAGACCATTAAAATTTGACATACCTGTGCTACGGTTTTCAATGCGATTATCGCCTTGGGTCACTTTACTTCTTTGATGCCCTACACCAACATCTACCAATCCATACAGAGTAACTGAATCTGCATGTGCCGCGCTTGAAAATCCGATAACCAACGCCGTGGCAAGCATAGTTTTTTTCATTAATAAGTCTCCATTATTTATTAAAATTTAATTTTTATATCTTATTAAATTACTGTTACATTAACTAACAACAATTTAACGTTAAATAATATCGACTAGCCCTCTATCAGTCGATAGGGGAAAACTATAAATAGTAATATTTATGAAATATGCTTGTTAATGCTATGCGTTATGTGGGTAAATTACCACTAATTTTAGTACTAACTCGATCCTTCCTGCATAGGACTAAACCCGTTCTAAGGTATTACCAACTTCGAACGCGACCAGTATCAACGTGAATAAACTGGCTATCAGGATAATAACCAACGCCACCAGTATTTAGCTGCTAGTCAGATGGTCATTTAGTCACGCTACTTGTACACTGTCAAATTGTCCTCTATTAGCCTGAGCCAACGGTTAGACAAGAGCGTCTATATTGTAATAGGTAGGAGTCAGAACATAAAAATTCGCTTGCTCTAATAGCGCAATAGCCTGTTGTATTGGTCGATTTTCAGAAAACTAAGAGAGTGATATTTGCTGAGTGACAAAGATCTGTTTTTCAGTGGTCTTACCGAAAGGCACTGAATCTTTCGGTAAGAAAAGCATTTGCTCACTAGCTACTACCTGAGCACCCATTCCTACTGCTAGCAAAACAGCGTTCAAAAGTTGATAGATTTTTTTATAACCACCTACTGTAGGTTTTTACTACAGTATTACGCAAATAGATAAAGTTGATCTGTAAATTACTAATTGTTTTAATAAAAACAAAAAGGCACTTGCATACTAATTAAATAAATTAGTGTACAAGCAGCTTTTAACAATTTATTTACTTTTCCTACAAACAAAAAAGGCCTATGACATCAAATCATAAGCCTCTGTTTCATTTAAGAATTTATTGGTCGGAACGGAAGGATTTGAACCTTCGACCCCTTGCACCCCATGC
>CANROD010000034.1 GCA_947632105.1 uncultured Oligella sp.
ACCCTCTCACGCTTAGGTCTGCATTTAATAATTGAGTTTGACACCGTTGCTCCGGCCATCGATGGCGAACAGCAACTTTATCAAAAACTGGCTCTAGTACTGGATGAGCATCGCCAAAGCTTAAATGAATTAGCTGAGGGCGCTAATAAAAGACGTCAACGCCGCCGCCAGCAAGGCCAAGAATTATTAGCTGAGTTATTGATTGATGTGAGCGCTTTTAGACGTCAAAGCACCTCTGATAGCTCCGATAATGAGCAGGAAGGTATCCGCATCTGGCAAGAGATGCAAGAGCAGGTTCGACAACGTGAGCATCAGTTTATCCGCGACCTGCTGGGCCTTTACCGCTTCCATGAAGAGGATTACGAAGAAGACCTTTTACCGATTAGTGGCGAGCGCTGGGAAAGTGATTTATTTAGTACTGAAGCACTTAAAGACATGGGCATTAGAGTTGGCAAAGGCTTTGCTGCAGGTGCGATGGCTGGTGCTACGGTAGATATTATTACTGGTGGTTTAAGTCTAGGCGCCGGTACTCTGGTAGGCGGTTTAGTCGGTGGGCTTTGGCAAGGTGCGGAAAAAGTCGGTAACCGCATCTTAGGCATGCTGCAAGGCTACCGCGAACTAACCGTTGATGACGCGGTACTACGCCTGTTAGCCGTGCGCGGTTTACGCTTATTAGATGCCTTAGACCGTCGTGGTCATGCAGCTCAAAATCGTATAGAACGGCATGATGCAGACTACAAAAACTGGCAGGAAGAAGCGCTGCCACGCCCACTGAAAAACGCCCGTTCCTATCCCGAATGGTCAAGCCTTAACAAGGACTTCAAAGATAGTAGAGCTAGAGGTGAGGAAATTAGGGAGTTAAGTCGAACGCTTAATCCCTAAACTAATGCCTCAAAAGTCGAAAGCTTAGAGAATGACCGGTTCATTCGGTAGATAGTCCACACTACCATCGTCCCCATTGCTCTGTGGACACGCTGTTTTAAGTACCCCTTCAATCAGCTTAACAGCCTCAACTAAGCCCTCACGGAACTGTTTGTTTTTAAAATAAGTAACCAGCACATTACTAATCTCAACCCACTGCTCATTATCGACAGCGACACCGCGGTCAGCAATAATTTCAATGGCCTGTCTGTCTAAAGATATATACAGTAGCAGTCCCGTTTTTTGTGGTGTGTCCCACACCTTAAGACGCCCAAAGACCTCAAAGGCACGGTCTCGGGTTACTTCCAGATACTCGGGGAATTTGCGCTCAATTGCGACCACTAACTCGGCCTGATGATCACGCTCCGCCTCGGTAATCAGCACAGAAACTTCCGCCAAAAACTCCTTGGTAAAGTAACGACGCCCAAGGTATTGACCCTTTAAGGTATCAATACCTGTTAATTTTGTGAATGTATTACCAGCCACCTGATGCTCCTCCTCCGCCGCTGGAGCCACCGCCCCCACCACCAAAACCGCCTCCGCCGAAGCCGCCTCCGCCGAAACCTCCACCACCGCCAAAGCCACCCCAATGGTCATTGTTGCGCTTACGGCGACTACTTCCGGAATTCGGAATGCTATTTGCTGCTTCAAGACCCGGCGCTACAAGCTTCTTAACGAGTAAATTCCATATTAAAGCCACTACGGCAGCGATCAAAGCGACCCCTATCGAACCGCTAACCACCAAGATAAAGAAGCCAGTGACGATAGGCGCTAGCCAAATAGGCCAAAACAACACAAAGACAGCCATAAAGAGGAGTAATTCCATCGGCAATATATCCCCGAACAGTGACTCCTCCTCTATCGCTGTACTCGTGCTTACTCCCGGCAAATCCTCACCTTGAATCAAAAGAGTCAATTGATCAACTGCCTTTTTAATACCGCCATAATAATTGTTCTGCTGAAACTGCGGCGCCATGTCACGATTAATAATATAAGAGGCCTGAACGTCAGTAATCGCTCCCTCTAAGCCATAACCGGTTTCAATACGCATCCGACGGTCGTCTTTAGCGACTAAAACCAATACCCCATCATCAATTTTGGCTCGACCAATACGCCACTCATCAAAGACTCGTCGGGCATAGGTCTCAACCGTATCGTCAGGCTGTACCGTAGGCACCATTAAGACCATGATTTGCGAACCTTTCTCTGCCTCAAGCTGAGCAATACTCTGATTAAGCTTACTTAACTGCGCGGATGTTAGTGTCGCCGTCGTATCCACCACATAATTAGTCAAGGGTGGTACCGACACTTCTGCACGTACCGTTGTGAAGAATGTCGCGACCGCCAACAGCATCGCTAATAGCAGCAAGGCAACAGAGCGTAGAGTTATAGGCTGTTTAAACAGCGTCATGACACTCTCCCGAATAATCTATCAATGCCATTATTTATTGGGCAGGAGCTGAACGCGGATTATCAAACTGAATTGTCGGTCTCTGCATAATCTCATCTTGATTTTCGACGCCAAAATTTGGTAGAACCTTATAGCCAAAAATCTTCGCTGTAATTAAGGTAGGGAACTGACGAATATACGTGTTATAGCTCTGAACCTCACGGATATAACGGCCACGCGCAGTTGCAATGCGGTTTTCAGTACCTTCTAACTGTACGTTTAAGTCTCTAAACAAACCATCTGCTTTCAGATCAGGATAGTTCTCTGATACCGCAATCAAACGTGATAAAGCTGAGGTTAATTGTGATTGTGCTGCTTGGAACTGAGCCATTTCCTCTTCGGTAGGTAAGCGATCTGGCGACACATTAATAGAACCTACACGTGAGCGAGCAGCCGTAACCTCCGCTAATAACTCACGCTCATGCACCATATAGGCATTAACACTTTCAACTAATTGAGGCACTAAGTCTGCACGACGTTGATATTGATTTAAAGTTTCTGACCAAGCAGCCTTAACACCTTCATCCAATCGCTGAATTTCGTTATAGCCACAACCGGCCAAAAAGCTGGCTAATAAGGCAGCCATGAACAATCTAAAGAATTGACGCATAACAGACTCTCTATAAGTAAATTAAACTGACACTATTCTAAAATCTTAGTAAAAATTGCACCACTATGAGGCTTAACTGATTGTAACTTAGCTATAGGTCTATAATTCTTGGTTAGCGCAAATTACCATGCTATTTTTCTAAAACTCTTGCTACGTTATACGCCCCCTTTATGTTATTTTCCGTCTGGTTAGCCTTATTTGTCGCGGCATGGGCGATTTCCTTATCTCCCGGACCCGGCGCAGTGGCTTCTATGGCTGCAGGTCTACGCTACGGCGTATGGCCGGGCACATCCCTTGTCGCTGGTCTAATCACAGGTTACTCAATACAGTTTATTATTAGTGTGATTGGTGTCGCTGCTATTATCCAGACCTCCCCTATTTTATTTGAAGTAATCAAATGGGTCGGCGTTAGCTATCTAATTTATTTGGGTATTAAGCAATATCGCTCACCAGTAAGTATGGTTAGGGTTGATGTATCTAATATGCCTAGCGCCACTGCCGGCAAGCTGTTTTTACAAGGTTTTTTAATTGATATTACAAACCCCAAAGCCGCTATTTTCTTACTGGCAGTGATTCCGCAGTTTATCGATACTTCACAGCCCCTATTACTGCAATACTTTCTTATTTGCCTGACCCTTTGTGGTGTGGATTTGATTGTTATGCTGGCCTATCTGAGCCTTGCAGTAAACTTAGTTAAGCTATTAAAAAACCCTCATGCCACTGCAAGACTTAATAAAATCTTTGGAGTTTGCTTTATTTTAGCGGCGATCAGCATTGCATTAATGAATGTTTAGAAGCCATCAAACCAGCTAAGCTCATGATACAATTGACCAATTTCTATTTACGCTCAAAACGATAACGTTATAAAAAGCATGTCAAGCAACAATAAAATATCTCAAGAAGTCGCCAGACGGCGCACCTTTGCTATTATCTCGCACCCTGATGCGGGTAAAACTACGCTAACTGAAAAACTCCTTTTGTTTGCTGGTGCCATTCAAATTGCCGGTAGCGTAAAAGCGCGTAAAGCTGAGCGTCATGCCTCTTCAGACTGGATGGAAATTGAAAAACAACGCGGTATTTCTGTCGCCTCTTCTGTCATGCAGATGGAGTATAAAGACTGCGTGATTAACCTACTAGACACCCCCGGTCACCAAGACTTCTCTGAAGATACCTATAGAGTACTCACCGCTGTCGATGCGGCAGTCATGGTGGTTGATGCGGCAAATGGTATTGAGCCACAGACCGAACGCTTATTACAGGTTTGTCGTGCGCGCAATACACCGATTTTGACTTTTATTAACAAGTTAGACCGTGAAGTACAAGAGCCCTTGGATTTGATAGGTGAAATAGAATCGCACCTGGAAATGGACTGTATTCCCTTTACTTGGCCCGTCGGTATGGGTCGCCAATTTAGCGGCATTGTGGATTTACATAAAGACCATATGCGGATGTTTAACCGTAGTAACCCATCAAAAAGCGGCTCTGCGGACGATGAGTTTATTAGCGGTTTAGATAACCCCTTACTGGACGAACGCTGTTCTGAGACCATCGATAAAGCCAGAGAAGAAATCGAACTGATTAATATCGCCACACCTGATTTTGATCGGGAAGCCTTTTTAAACGCTAAGCAGACACCGGTGTTTTTTGGCTCTGCAGTGTATAACTTCGGCGTCCAAGAGCTTCTCGATACGCTCGTTGAATATGCTCCGCCACCAGGTGCGCGCGAAGCGTTAGAGCGCACCGTTGAGCCAAACGAAAGTAAATTCACCGGCGTTGTGTTCAAAGTACAAGCAAATATGGATCCGGCTCACCGCGACCGCGTAGCCTTTGTTCGCGTAAGCTCTGGCAAATTTGAGCGAGGTATGCGCCTAAAAGTTGCCCGTACCGGTAAGGATATTCGTCCTAATAACCCCGTATCATTTTTGTCACAGCGTCGTGACATCGTTGATGAAGCCTATGCTGGTGACGTGATCGGTATTCCTAACCATGGTGTTTTACATCTTGGTGATGTCCTCACCGAGGGCGAAAAGCTACATTTTACCGGCCTACCGTTTTTTGCTCCAGAACTTTTTCAAACCGTTGAGGTCAAAGATCCATTAAGAAGTAAACAGCTTCGTACTGGCTTAACCCAATTGGGTGAGGAAGGTGCGATTCAGGTATTTAAACCACAAATTGCTGGTGGTTCATTACTACTAGGTGCTGTTGGTCAATTACAGTTTGAGGTGGTGGCTCACCGTCTTAAAACAGAGTATGGTGTAGAGGCGTTATTAGGTCACTCTCGCTACAATATGGCTAGATGGGTCACTAGCAGCGATCCTAAGGCCTTACGGAAGTTTTTGGATACCAATATTGCCAATATTGCCTATGATGTGGTTGATGCTCCAGCATTTTTAGTCAGCTCACCCGCGCAGCTAAGAGTAGCGCAGGAACTGCATCCCGATATACAATTCCATGTGATGCGCGAGCATGGCGGCCAGATTTTTGCTGATAGTCACTAACTAACAAAGGGTTCACCCTCCTACATATTATGTCTTGGCGTTTATTAATTTTTACCATTCTAGTTTTTGCCGCTGTTGCTACCGCCTTAGGTTTGCAGGCCGGTGATTACTTAATTGGACGAGTGCCGGTGCAGGCTAACATCCCTAACGTCACCGAACTGGATCCTCCTGCCGAGTATGACGAGCAAGGGCAGTTAATTATCCCTCAACCAATGCAGCCACTACTGGACGGCACTCAAGGACTTGCCTCAGCCAAGCCTGATATTGATTGGAAAATCCAAGAGTCTAATCTTGAGGAAGCCCTCAAAAATGAGGAGGATAGTGCCATGTATGCTGAGGAGAACCTTCGACTAAGCGGTGTTGTCACTCAGGGCTCAACCGGCAACACGCTTAACCTTCAACCTCTCCGTCGCCAACAGTCTACTCAAGGCTCCGGTGGTTCTGGCGGTGATAATTTATCGTGGGTCGGTGCCTTTAATCAAGCGATGACTCAGTGTCGCGCGCTAGGCTTTAATGAGCGCCCATCATGTATCAGTCGAGTTCGCAATCAGTATTGTGGTGCAAACAACGCCTGGGGTCGTGTTGCTGACTGCCCTGCCCGTTAATTGTTCTGAAGGTGGTTCAGCTAGTTAAAAATCGGTAAAATGAGTTTTCATTAATTACAGATTGATAGAGAACTAGCCATGAACCCCAGAAGCTCTGACTACAAAAGAGATATTAAACTTGTAGATAACACCCTTTTAAACTTAATCAAGGGTCGCCTCTTTATGTTGATAGCTGTCAGCATAATTGTTTTAGGTGTGTTGTACTTTGTTGCCAAAAAAATTCTCAGCTTTGGTAGAAACATAGACTATTCCATCTTAAATAACACCGCGGTTGAGGTCGCTGTTGATTACTTAGAGCAATACGATGTTTACTTCTGGTGGGCGGTTGTTCTCATCATCGCCCTATTTGTCCTGTCTTTTATCAATAACTTTGTCCGTAAAAGTCTTGATAGCTTTTCTCACAGCAATATTCCAATGCCTGTCGCCCGCAATTTACTCAATACTCTCTCACCGATGGCGCTTGAAGTCTTAAATTGGGTTTGGCATGAGCGTCGTGACCCTCTTCAGGTCAATGAACTTAAGCTACTGAGCCGCGAGCTCAAACAAGGTAGATTTAGCCGCATCGAGGAAGCCAAGGAGCAAGAACAACTTCTCAACAAGGGACTGTACGGTTATGGCTATTCTGCACGCTCTGAAGAAAATCAAGTACCGATGACTAGCGACATCAAGCAAAGCGAAGCTAAGCAAGCAGAGCCGATCCTCAATGAGCCTGTGCTAAGACAAAATGCGACAGTTCAGGTAGAAAATGACAAAATTATCATTGAAAATGATCCTAAAGCTTGATCAATTAAATTAGACATGATAGAAATAATAGCTATGAATACTCATCAGGAAACTTTCGCTGTATCTACTATGCACTTAGTTGATGGCCAGGCCTCAACTAAGGCGGCGTTTCCTGTCTCGGCTTCTACTACTAAATTAGCATTAAATTTATCAAGTCAAACCACTGGTCTCCTCCTCGGTTTACTCCTCCTATTGATCGGTTGCCTAGCCTAGAGCCTAGGTGGTGCTATGCAGCCGACCCCATTGAGCCACCCAAATTACCCCCTTTCTTGAGGTGTGTTTTTCTCAATACAGTTTTTTTATTTTTTATATACTCGCTCTACATCAAGACGATTTATAGCAAAATCAAGGTCATAAGCCTTCTTGAGTAGAACAAAATAGGTGCTATCATGCTATCAAACCCAGCTACTAAATACGTCCCTTTTAAACCTTTTACGCGTGATTTTTCTGAACGTACTTGGCCTTCTAAAACAATTACTGAACCACCAATTTGGATGAGTACCGACCTACGTGACGGTAATCAGGCGTTGATTGAGCCGATGAGCATTGAGCGTAAATTACGCTTCTTTAAGCATTTAGTAAAAATCGGTTTTAAAGAAATTGAAGTAGGCTTCCCTTCTGCATCACAAACTGACTTTGATTTTGTACGCAACTTAATTGAAAACAATTTGATCCCTGATGACGTCACTATCATCGTACTTACTCAAGCGCGCCAAGACCTAATTGCCTGTACCGCTGAATCATGTGCTGGAGCAAAAAATGCGATGATCCATATGTACAATGCATGTGCCCCAGCTTTCCGTAAAATTGTCTTCGATATGAGCAAAGACGAGGTACGTGAATTTGCTATCGCTGGTACTAAAATGGTCATGGCTGAGCAAGCTAAATACCCTGAGATTAATTGGCGTTTTGAATACTCGCCTGAAGTTTTCTCAACCACTGAACCAGAATTTGCAGTTGACGTATGTAATGCCGTTGCCGAAACTTACGGCGCATCACCAGATAAAAAAATTGTCTTTAACTTACCGGCAACAATTGAAGCCACCACACCAAACCTTTACGCCGACCAAATCGAGTTTTTCTGCAATAACATTAACAACCGAGAGTCATCCATTGTCAGCGTTCACCCCCATAATGACCGTGGTACTGCCGTTGCCGCTGCTGAATTAGCGTTGATGGCTGGTGCTGACCGTGTTGAGGGTTGTTTGTTTGGCAGCGGTGAGCGTACCGGTAATGTTTGCTTAGTAACATTGGCAATCAATTTATACACTCAAGGTATCCACCCGGGTTTAGATTTCTCAGACATTGACTCTGTTCGTCGCACTGCCGAATATTGCAACCAATTACCAGTACACCCACGTCACCCATGGGCTGGTGATTTAGTATTTACCGCCTTCTCTGGTTCACACCAAGACGCGATCAAAAAAGGCTTTGCCGTACAAAAAGAAGATGCTGTATGGGAAGTGCCTTATTTACCAATTGACCCTGCTGACTTGGGTCGTAGCTATGACGCTGTCATTCGCGTTAACAGCCAATCAGGTAAAGGTGGTGTCGCTTATTTACTTGAAGAAGAACATGGTTTAAGCTTACCGCGTCGCCTACAAATTGAGTTTAGTCGTGCCATTAAGCGCGTGACCGATGAGACTGGTAAAGAAGTGAATGCGCAGATGGTTTACGAGATTTTTGAAGAGGAATACTTGCAGCAAGAGACTCCTTGGAAACTAATCGATCACCAAATCACTAGTCATAATGACGCTGAAGAAAGTGAGCGCTTTTCCGTCGTGGTTCGTATGACCTACAACGGTGAAGAGCAAAGTTTTAGCGGCAAAGGTAACGGTGCAATCTCTGCCTTTATTAATGCCTTAGATATGCCAATTGAGTTTATGGACTACTCAGAGCATGCAATTGGTAGTGGTGAAGGTAGTAAAGCCGCGAGCTACGTTGAGCTGCGCTTAGGCGACTCTCAATCAGGTTACGGTGTCGCTATGCATAAAGATATCGTTACCTCGTCTTTCTTGGCAGTCATTAGTGCAATTAACCGCCACTTACAAACAGTTGATGTTGAAACAGCCGCTGAGACTGCAGCCGTTTAATTTAACTAAACATTAAGCATATTAAAACCGAGCTTTCTAAGGAATATGAAGCTCGGTTTTTTATGGTAATTTACTGATAAGTTGCTTCTGCCCACTTATTTACCTACCTATCGTTAGGTTTTGATGTAATATGCGCTAGTTGACTACTCTACACAACTAATAAATTGCACACATCAGGAGTTTAGATAAAGCATGCAGCACTTAACCCGTAACGGAAGTCTCGGTTTTTCCTTAATCTTACTGCTATCACTTTTAACCGCACTCGACGCCATGGCGATCGATATGTACCTTCCTGGTATGCCGAACATGGCAGCAGATTTTAACGTCTCACCCGGCCGTATTCAGCAAACACTATCTATTTTTCTTGCTGGTTTAGCAATTGGGCAAAGTATATATGGCCCTCTACTCGATCGCTTTGGTCGTCGTACTCCATTGTTAATTGGTATAGCTATTTTCACGGCAGGTTCCGTCCTTGGTGCACTTGCCCCTTCTGTTGAATGGCTTCTGGTCGCACGCTTCATCCAGGCCATCGGCGCTTCTGCAGGGCTAGTCACGCCACGCGCCATCACAGCAGACCTGTGTAATATGGCTGAATCTGCCCGTATTTTCTCGCTACTAATGCAGATTATGATGATAGCCCCTATCCTTGCACCCATCATAGGTGGTTATTTGCTCGGACATGGAGGCTGGCCCCTTATTTTCTGGTTACTCGCAATCCTAGGCGTGATAGGTTTCATATGGAGCTTACGTACCATTCCCGACTCTCTGCCAATTGAACGTCGCACTCCGCTGCGTCTTGGGCACATCGTGTATGCCTATGGACTACAGCTTCGTAATCGCGTGTTTATGGCCTATGCTCTCTCAGGTGGCTTCACACTTGCTTCGCTATTCGTCTACATTAGTGGCTCAGCATTTGTCTTTACCGAATATTTTAAGTTAACGCCTGCTCAATTCAGTTACCTCTTTGCTGCTAACTCTATCGGCTTGGTACTGGGCGGGATGCTGAGTAATCGTCTATTACGTCTTGGCCAGTCATCACAACGCATAATGATCATAGGACTAGTGGCGCACGCGGCTGCCGGTTTAGCTCTGTACTTAACCGTACAAATGGGATTCACAAGCTTTATCATCTATGCATGCATACTAGCATTTTCTATCAGTGCGTTAGGACTAGTGTTTGGTAATGTCACCGCACTGACGATGAACAACGCCGGACCACAAATCGGTATTGCATCGGCACTGATGGGCGTACTGCAATACATGATTGCCTCCATCGTCGGCTATATTGTCAGCCTGACAGCCCAAGGACTCGGCCAATTACCAATATCCATCGGTATTTGCGGGTTGCTAGCATTACTTTCATACTATGTTGCTGCTCGTACGAGCGGCGATAGCAACACAAATGAGCTTGAATCTTAACTAAAATGACCGCATCACGACTACAAGAGGCAGCACTTGCCCGCTTTGCCAAACAAGGATTTGACTCAACATCGATGAACGAAATTGCCACCGATGTTGGCATCAAGAAGCCCTCAATCTATGCTCATTTCCGTAGCAAAGACGAACTGCTTCTGAGTTTAGTTCCCCTACTGATCGAAGCAGAATTAGAGTACGCTCAGACCATCCTAGTTGGTGGTCCTGACACCAAGCAACAATTGCTAGCCTATTTAGAGAGCATCCAAGAGCGCTTTGCTACCTCCCATCGGGGGCAGTTCTGGCTGAGACTACTATTTTCACCACCCGTCCATCTATATGACGAAATCATGGAGCCAATGCATGACTTTATTGAAGATCTCGAAAGTATCGTCAAAAAGGCACAGCAAAACTCGCCACTAATCCACAATAATAACCAACTCAGCGTTGAAACACTGGCTATCAACTATATGTCGATGGTCGATTGCTTACAGAGCGAATTGCTCTTTGGTGGTGTCGACAAATACAAACGTCGTCTTAAAGCCAATTGGATGCTCTTTGAAATTGCCATTAGCTGAATTCCCTCGATCCCCTTGCGATCAATTGACCCCCTCCCTGTCCTCAAAAACAGGGACGCTCCTATTTTGACAAATAAATCGATTACCAACCCCGACCGCTTTGCCAAACCACCGCATCACCATGCTTTTGCGCATTTTCAAACATATTTAAAAGTGGGTAAGCACGCTGACTAAAGCTCACTCCCTCAAGCATAGGATGCTTTTTCTCCTGCTCCTCTTCCTTTCGCTCTTCCTCTTCTTTGTCATGAACAGCGTAACTATGCATGTCCTTATTTTCATCCTCTTCAATCGCTTGACGTAACTTAGCGATTGCGTCAACCAATTGCTCCGATGTAAATGTGCCCTCTTCTGGCAATTCCTCGTAATCTCGTCCAGCAACTTTTAGTACAGCAAGTGCATGCTTATCGAGCATAAATACTTCACCACTATTTTTGGATTTAAAGGTAATTAACATAAACTTCTCCTATAGTTACAGATATTATCCATCCTATCCATAATGCCTAAAACAGCTTATTTAAACAATAAACAGTACCTTTTATAACATATGCTTAGCCGTTAAAATTATAAAGGCTTTTGAATTTTTCAAGCATAAAGCAATTAATATCAATAAAAACATTGACTTAGCAGATCATAAGTTTTTTTAGAAAAAAACTCTATATAAACAAATAACGAAATAGTATTTTTAGATAAATAAGTTTCACTCCTATGATGTATCCCATGCATCAAACAATAGATGTCAAAAAAACATACAAACTCATAGGAATACTTAATGAAATCTTTTTTACCTAAAGCCTTGATTGCGACTCTAGTAACCGTAGTAGCGGCACCAGCTTTAGCTGCTACTATCAACCTATTAAACGTTTCTTATGACCCGACTCGCGAGTTTTACCGTGAGTATAACGCCAATTTTGCCAAACAATGGAAAGAGCAAACTGGTGATGATGTCGTCATTCGCCAATCCCACGGTGGCTCAGGTTCTCAAGCGCGTTCTGTAATATTTGGACTTGATGCTGATGTCGTGACACTTGCCCTTGCCTCTGATATTGATGCGCTACATCTACAGAATGAGTTAATCCCGGCCAACTGGCAAGATCGTCTTGATAAAAACAGCTCCCCCTACACCTCCACCATCGTGCTACTCGTCCGTAAAGGCAATCCTAAAAACATCAAAGACTGGAATGACTTAACGCGCGACGATGTAGAGGTAATTACACCAAACCCTAAGACCTCAGGTGGTGCACGTTGGAACTACCTTGCGGCTTGGGCCTATGCCTTAAAGCAAAACAACGGTGATGAAGAAAAGGCTTATGATTTTGTACGTAAAATCTTTGCTAATGTCTCTGTCTTAGATGCGGGTGCACGCGGCTCTACCAACACATTTGCGCAACGTGGTCTTGGCGACGTGCTGATTGCTTGGGAAAATGAGGCCTATTTGTCTGTCGAAGAGTTAGGCGCTGATAAACTTGAAATTGTTGTACCTTCTCTCAGCATTTTGGCCGAACCGCCTGTGACTGTAGTCGATAAAAACATTGATAAAAAGGGCACCCGTGAGGTGGCAGAAGCCTATTTAGAGAATCTCTACACGGAAGACGCTCAACGCCTAGCCGCCAAGCACTTTTATCGACCAAGCAACACGCAGGTTGCCGCAGAGTTTGCTGATAAATTTCCTCAAATTGAGTTAATCACTGTAGATGACGTGTTTGGCGGTTGGACTGAAGCACAAAAAACTCACTTTAGTGATGGAGGTATTTTTGATCGTATTCAAGCTGATTTGTATAAGAAATAACTTTTGATAGATGATATAGAGACTTACTTTTCCTGTGAGTCTCTATCTATACGCATAGCACTATGGACAAATTCAACCTACTTGGATCTTATGAAGTGTGTTCTCAATAACAATAAATAGTTTGTGTACCGTTGTTGAGAATCACTTATGAATCTAGGAATTTCTTCAGTTTTTGCTGTTGTAGCATTATTTAGCGCCTTTACTTTATCTAATCCTGCCTCTGCACAAGCTGCGGCAACTTCCGGATCTGATTGCTCCACCCCTTCTACCGGCAACCCCTGCTTCGGTACAGGCAACAATCCAGAATTAAATAAATCCGTAGCCAATCCTATTAATTTAACCAATGGCAATAAGTACCAAAAGGAATTAGATTATTGGGGTGGCGACGCTAATTCTGGATTAGAATTTTACCGTTACTACAACTCCACACAATTAACCCCCTCACTGATAGGTCAGGGCTGGCGTCATTCATACAATCGCAAGCTATATTGGCGCAGCAATCGAGTGCAAATACTTTTAGATGACAGTACGCGACTGCTTTTTGAACCACCACAAGGCGATACTACTCAATCTCGTTTTAATGAGTATGGATCCCTTCAGAAGATCAAGCTAAGCGGGGTAATGGAGCGACTTGATTGGTCCAAGTCCACGAACGGTAGAAAGTCCGTTAGCGAGTTTTTCTCTGACGGCTATTTACAAACGCTACAAGACGCACTCTGGCTTTGGGAATATCCTTCCGGAGCCCTTGATGTATTTAACTCTCATGGCAATCTAATCATCAGTCAAATGCCATTTGAAGAAGCCATTTTTATTGAAAGAGAGATTAAGCCAGGCCCCACCTATGAGGCCATTCTCAAGGTTCAAAATCTCAACCAACAAAGCATGGACTTTCACTATGCAATTTTGGGAAACCGTGCACGTCTTAGTCAGATTGACACGCCAGCAGGCAGTTTAAAGTTTAAGCATGATATCCCTCATGGTTCTGAAGAACCCCGTCTGCTCACCGCTTATCATACTGATAACGCAAAAATAGCTTATCAGTATATTACAGAGCCAAACGATGAGGGCTTATCACCCTATTTACTAACGCGCGCAAGGCATTATGCCGTTGATAATAATGAGCCTTACCGTGATGTATCTTGGAACTATGACACGTGGGGCAGAGCGACTGCTGTCGACATCTATCGGCATGAGCAACTAGCTAAACCGTTGTCAATGCAGCTAAACTACCTAAAAATCCCACATTACAACGGTGATACGGGCATTACTGAGATCACCCAAACGCAAGACTCACAAAAAACTCTTAGCCGCTTTCATACCAAAATGCTCGGCAGTCAGTACTTACTAAGCAAAGCAGAAGGCGCCCCTTGCTTTGGCTGCCCCGCCCCCGGCACAGAGGCACAATACAATATATACGGCCAAATCATCGGCTTCAACGGCCTAAGCATCAGACGCAGAGGCACTGACAATAGTATTGAAAGTATCGGTATAAATCATAGAGGCTGGCCCGGTCTACGTATTTATTACGATAGCGACGGCACACCTCACGGTTGGAGTAGCCTACATACAGGCAAAACCCTTTATGAACTGGACCCAGATACCTTATTTCCTAAATACAAGAGCTTCGCTAATAAGACGAGAATGTATGGTACTCACAAAGAAGATAAAGGATCGAGACTGATCCAATATGTCAGAGTATTAGGCAGTAAAGGGGTCTCAAGAAATACTGTTAGTTTATTAACAAAATCTTTGCCCATAACATTCACATTGAGCGGAGAGGATGATAGAAAGCACCTTAGTATTGATAAATATAGTCAAAGCATAAACCACAGAACTAGACGCTGGTGGTCTAATCATGAGGAGTCGCGCTTAAAAGATCTTTTCACTCCTTACTATGCTGACAACATCGTTGAGCATCAACTCCCTGAATGGGGAAAGCTCTATTATCAATATGACGATAACAAGCAGTTAAAAACCATTTATTGGCAACCT
>CANROD010000035.1 GCA_947632105.1 uncultured Oligella sp.
TTCCGCAATGATAAGAGTTTTTGACATAGAACTAATTAAAAAAGACCTAAGGTAAAAGACCGAAATTTGTAAATTCGTAATTCAGTGCAGTTTTACATGTAATTAAGGCTTTGGCAAGTGGTTTACCTGCTAAGCAAACTAAAAGATTGACTATTTAGACAATATTGTCTAAGTATAATAGCTGTTAATGAGAGGTTTTTTTTGGGGGATTAGAAAAGGTTTCTAATGCAGAGGCCTAACTGATACTGTGGTTTAGCTAAGCCTCTATCAAAGGTTTAATGGATAACGGGCTAGATAGGTTATTACAGAACCATTCCAGAATATCAATTTAGCATTGCTATACTAGGTAGTTGAGCAGCGGTTGTTCAATGTATTGCGCTTGGTAACGGTGTCTTGTGAGAGCCAATGGGTAAGTGACTTCTTTATGGTCGAGTAGACCTGCATCACCAAGTACGAAAGCGGACAAATCAGAAGCCAACAATTTGTTTACCTAGTTTATTGTTTTGGTCATCTTTGGTGCAGGGTAGCTTGGTTTTGTTGGTTGGTGACAGGACCAATTTGTCCGCCCAAGCATTCAAGGGCTGCTGAAACTGCCTACAATAATCAGATTAACTTAATTAGTATAAACGACGGGAGTGCTCTCGTATGAGGCTTCAGCAGATGACATCTAAGCAGTTTTTGGCGTTAATTAGCGCTGTGCTGTCTTTGGTTTTTCTTTCAAGTGGCGTGGTGACATGGGTGGCTGCCAACTGGCAGAGTATTAGCTCAACCCAAAAGCTATTACTGTTGCAGGGTATTTTGCTTTTCATTGGTGTGAGTCTAGTTTGTTTGCGCCAGCGTAGTGATACGGATGTTGTGTTAAGGAGGCAAAGCAATGATTGGTGGTATCAGAGTTTGGCCTTCTTGGGAGCCGTAGTATCAGGTGCCTTAATTGCCCTAGTAGGACAAATTTATCAAACAGGGGCCGATACATGGCAGTTGTTTGCTTTTTGGTTTGTCTTGATTTTGCCTTGGTTGGCTTTTTCTTCTAATGTCTTTATTGCAGCGTTGGCAGCTGTTGTTGCTAATACGGCTGCTGTATTGTTTTTAATGAAAAATCAGCTGTTTATCTCTCAATCAATAGCCATTTATCTATTAGCTTTTTTAAATGCTTTATTCTTTTTGGTGTTAGAGACAAAGCGAGCTAAACATGATGCGTTATGGGCCGTGCTTAGTAGCGTTGTTTTGGTCTGCACTATAAGTATTTTTGCTGTTGCTGGGGTTGATGCTTTTCAGGGTGCTATAGCGCTACACCTATTTATCGCCTCTGTTTTGCTAACTATGTATATCAAACTTATTGCCGGCACTTTGCGGTTGCAGATATTGATTGTAGCCACGATTGCTACCGCTTTTAGTTTCTCTATTGTAGAACTGCAGGTGGATTATATTGCGGGATTCTATAGTTTAGGTATGACGTTACTTTCGATGGGGTTGGTCTGGGCGGTGGCTGCTTTTGTGGCTATGAATTTGTGGCGAGCTTATCAGGGTAAGGTTAAGTTATCGGATAATGACGTTACTACAACTAAAACTAAGGTGCTACCTGTACCGATTACTGTATTTTTATCCGTTAGCAGTTTTATTGCCGCTAGCTTTATCTTTTTGTCTTTTTATACGCTTGTGTATGGGCCGTTCGGAGATGCACTTGAGCCGTTAAAAGTTGAACTGATTGTCATTTTTCTACTCGTGGCGTTACTCGGGTTGTATTTTTTTAAGGGAGCCTCGTCAAGCTACCTATGTTTGGTGTTGTATCAAATAGCGGTATTTTTTGCGATTGAAAATCATATCTTTGACCATTACATGTCTCAGTATTCTGAAGCTGTCAATCTTCTGTTTGTGCAGATGATGGTGTTTTTGGGTCTAGTCGTTAGTGTGTTGGTTTACCGGAAACGTGGCGAGTCGTGGATTGCTTTTATTATGTGTTTAGGATTTTTTGCTTTTATAAGCATTTTTCCTTTTCCTGGTATTTCAATCGAGTTCATCAATTGGGCGTCGCTTTTACCACTGCTATTTATTGTTTTGATGTGGCGTAGCTTTAGACGCCTTGAGCAAGCTCGTTTGCCTTTGTTTATAGCCTTTATCTTATGGTCTTCATATATTGTACTGCAGTATTATGTGCCTTCTTACTATTACATGTATCTGATAAATGGTGAGGGTGGGCATTCTTTTAAGGGGGTATTGTTATCATTCATCACGTCATTTAATTATTTCTCCTATTTCACTAATTTAGATTTATTAGCTCAAGAAGGTTTAATAGAATTCTCGCTGATTCGGTTGTTGGGCAAATTTTTCCATTCAGTTTTAGTCGTTATCAGCTCGTTAATGCCTCTATGGGCTTTACTCCAAATTACTAAAAATCAAGGAGTATTGGCTAGAACAGTAGCCTCTTTGATGGGACTTATCGTCGCTTGGCTGTGGTTTGGTCGACTTGAGATAGTAATTACCTTCAGCTTGATGATTTTAGCATTCCATCTCAAAAATCGTATTCTGTACTATTCTGCAGTGGTGTTGGGCTTAGTTAGTTTGAGCTTGTTTTATTTTACTTTAGGTATATTACTAGCTCATAAGGTGTATTTATTACTACTCTCCGCTTTGCTTTTTATGATGGTTTATTTTTTATTTGCAAGACGCTTGGTGTCAGCTGGTGCTAGCAGGGACAATAAACTGGGAGCGTCAACACATGAGTCTATCGAGATAACTCATCGGGTTGTTCCAACGAAGCGCAGTAGTTTTTATGCTATTTTAGCGTTAGCGGTATTGTTGCCTATTGGCTCGTCGTTATGGCAGATACAGAGCTATGAGCGTATTTTAAGCCAAGGTCAATCTGTTTTACTTAGGTTGCAACCGGTTGATCCGCGCTCAATTATGCAGGGGGATTATATGGCGATTGGCTATGAGCTGACTCGTACTATTAGAGAGGAGTTGGCGTTGTCAATGAGTGGTGAAAATTCCTCAGTCCAGATTTCCGATAGTTTAGAAGAAAGTCTATTATTAAAAGATGGTGTGTCTTTTTTAGCGGCAATTAAAGTTATTGATGGGGTGGCAGAACAGCCAGTTGCTTTTTATGAGGAGCATGAAATTACGGATTTTTACCATCAGAAGGGAGTGGTGTATTTACCCTTTATTTTAAAATCAGAATATTCAAGACATGTTGTTAGTCCAAGCTTTAGTACAGAGTTCTTTTTTAAGGAAGGCTTAGCACAACAGTATGAAGAGGCGAGGTTTGCAGAGGTAGCGGTTAGTAATGGGCGGGTCTTACTGAGGGCATTGCTGGATATAGATAGAGTACAAATAAATACCGCCACTAGCGAGTAGTAGCGGTATTTCAAGGAGTAGTGGATGAGGACTTAGTGGAAAATGTCCTCTTCGCTATCATGTTGAATCAGCTCATCCAGTAGGAGTGCGTTAATTTCTTGCTCTTGGCTCCACATCACCATAAGAGCCAAGACCTTAAGCTCAGATAAAATCAGCGTATCTTGAGGAGCATCTAGTGCACAATTAACCACGGCTTCGCGTATTGTTGGGCTAAGAGCGCCAGTGCCTTCCATAAAATAGAGGAAACTAATGCCGTTAACACCAAGTTTGTACTGCTCGTAGGAGTTATAAACACGAGTAGAGTTAGTCGCAATGACAAGCTGCTCTTCTTTATGTCTTTCGGTATTTACTGATAGGCGATGTAACCAACTCATCGCATCATGAATATCATCATGCTCAAAACCTGCCGCCATTAAGCGTGCCGCCAAGTCTTCCGGTTTAGGGCAAGTGGCAGGCGTGAAGTAGTTTTCGTATACATAAACTAAGACGTCATACATGGAGCTATCCCTATTTAATCAATCAAAATAAGCACGGTACATTCGTGCAATTTGGGATTTTACCCTGAAAGATACTTAATTTTGGGAAAAGTCTTATTTATCGTAAGGTAAACCGTAAGAATTTGCAGTTTTTCTATTAGAGAAAAGGCGTTAAAACCACAAAAAGCGCATTCAATAAAGGCATAATAGCTTATCAAAGGCAATTTATTTAACTAAGTTTCAGTCAAGGATTCAAAGGTCAGTTATGAGTTTATCGGATACTAAATATTTAATGGACATTACCTCTCGTCCAGATTTGGTTTTCTTAAAAGGTGAGGGCTCTTGGTTAGAAGACCAGCATGGTAAACGCTATTTGGATATGTTACAGGGCTGGGCAGTGAATTGTCTTGGTCATAATCCAACGCCTATCATCGATGCCTTAGCTAAACAAAGTCAGCTATTAATTAATCCTTCACCGGCTTTTTATAATCAGCCGATGATTGATTTGGCAAAGCGCCTATGCGAGGCTTCATGTTTTGACCGCGTATTTTTTGCTAATAGCGGTGCAGAGGCTAATGAAGGAGCGATTAAGCTTGCTCGTAAGTGGGGTCAAAAGTACCGTGATGGCGCCCATAAGATTATCAGTTTCGGTCATGCATTTCACGGTCGTACGATCGCCACTATGTCGTTATCAGGTAAAGCTGGTTGGGATCAGATGTTTGCGCCGCAGGTTGATGGTTTCCCCAAGGCAGAGTACAACAACATTGAGTCGGTTAAGGCATTAATTGATGAGCAGACGGTAGCGGTGATGTTAGAGCCGGTGCAGGGTGAGGGAGGTGTTATTCCTGCTAGTAAAGAGTTTATGCAGCAGTTACGTCAGTTAACCACAGAAAAAGGTATCTTGCTCATTGTGGATGAAGTGCAAACTGGTATGGGTCGTTGCGGTAGCATGTTTGCCTATCAATTATCTGAGATTGAGCCTGATATTATGACGTTGGGCAAGGGTATTGGTGGCGGCGTACCTTTAGCTGCTTTATTAGCTAAAGAGTCGGCTGCGGTGTTTGAGCATGGTGATCAAGGAGGTACTTACAATGGTAATCCGCTTATCACAGCGGTTGGTGTCGCTGTATTTGATACCTTAGCTGCTGATGGTTTTATGGACTCTGTGAATGAGCGCGCTAAACAGCTTTCTGATGGTTTAACTCAGCTGTCAGAAAAATGGGGATTCAAGGGAGAGCGAGGTGAGGGTTTATTACGTGCCTTGATCTTAGATAAAGATGATGCTCCAGCGATTGTTGCTGCAGCTAGAAATAGATCACCTGAGGGCTTGTTGCTCAACGCACCACGCAATAACTTACTACGCTTTATGCCGGCTCTAAACATATCGCAAGAGGAACTAGTGCTGAGTCTACAGTGGCTTGATGAGTTGATTATGCAGGTACGAAGCTAAAAACAAATATAGTTTTTATATATTAGAAATTAGTTTTCTATAGATTTTATTAATTGACTTGAAAAGTAAATAGAATTGGCTTAAATTTAATTAGCATCGTATTATAGAAGGGTAGGTCATGTAGAGATTTATGGCCTATTCTTTTTAACCTTAAAAAAATCTTAAGGAGCCATCTATGTCATACAATTCTGATAAAAAATTAGATCATTCTACTACCATTAACGGTGCACCTGCCAGCAGTGACCGTAACTCATTAACCGTTGGTGCAGACGGTCCAATCGTATTACATGACCACCATTTAGTTGATACCTTAGCTATGTTTAACCGTGAAAAAACGGTTGAGCGTCAGCCTCATGCTAAGGGTTCTGGTGCTTTTGGTGTGTTTGAAACAACCAATGATGTGAGTGCCTACACTAAAGCCGCTGTATTCCAACAGGGGGTTAAAACTGACATGTTAGCGCGTTTCTCTACTGTTGCTGGTGAGCAGGGCAGTCCTGATACTTGGCGTGATGTGCGCGGTTTTTCTCTAAAGTTCTATACGTCTGAAGGTAACTACGATTTAGTGGGTAACAACACCCCAATTTTCTTCGTGCGCGACCCAATGAAGTTTCCTCACTTTATTCGTAGCCAAAAGCGTCTGCCAGACTCTGGCTTACGTGATAGCCATATGCAGTGGGATTTCTGGACTAGTCATCCTGAGACTGCTCACCAAGTTACTTACTTAATGGGTCGTCGTGGTTTACCTAAGTCTTGGCGTAATATGCACGGTTTTGGTTCGCACACGTATATGTGGATTAACTCTCAAGGTGAGCGTTTTTGGGTTAAGTATCACTTCCGTACCTGTCAAGGTGAAGAGAACTACAGCAACGCTGAAGCCACTCGGATGAGCGGTCAGGATGCTGATTCTCACCGTCGCGATTTATTTGATGCCATTGAGCGTGGTGACTACCCATCTTGGGACCTATTTGTACAAATTATGCCGTACGAAGAAGCAAAAACTTATCGCTTCAATCCGTTTGATTTGACTAAAACTTGGTCACACAAAGACTATCCATTAGTTCCGGTTGGTCGTATGACGCTTAATCGTAACCCTGAAAACTTCTTTGCACAAATTGAGCAAGCAGCTTTCTCACCATCTAATTTAGTGCCTGGTATCGGTTTGTCGCCAGACAGAATGTTGTTAGGTCGTGTATTTGCTTACCCTGATGCACAGCGTCGTCGTATTGGTACGAATTTCCATCAGTTACCAGTTAATCAGCCGAAATCACCAACAAATACCTATGTCTTTGATGGCAATATGAATTACCATCACAGTGGTAATCAACCTACTCACGTGAGCGAGACGTCAGGCCGTCTATTTGCTGACCACACTGGTCCGGTCGAAGACGGTTGGGAAGCTGATGGGGCATTACTTCGTCAAGCATACAATTTACATACTGAGGATGATGACTTCGGTCAAGCGGGTACCTTAGTGCGTGAGGTGTGGGATGATGCAGAGCGTGCTAAGTTTGTAGAAACAATTACAGGCGCGATTCAAGGCGTTCGTAGTCCAGTTCTTGAGCGTGTATTCCAATATTGGAAAAATGTGGATCTAGAAATTGGTGAGCGTATTGAAGCCGCTTATGCTGAATCAGTTAGTGCTAAGTAATATGTATTAAACCCTTCTGAGTAATTGTTGCACTGTGTATAATTAGGTAAGGATCCAGTTAAGCGATGCAACAATTACAAATACTTTTATAGATGAGGTGAGAAGATGTTAAGCAAAGTTTTAGTAGCAATAGATGGCTCAAAAAACTCTATCGAGGCATTACATTGGGCTATTCGAACAGTATCTGGTGTAGATAATGCACAAATCGTGGCGATTAATGCACAGCCAAGTTTTCAGACTGTTCACTCGAAGCGTTTGTTTTCTCAAGAGGACCTCAGAGAGTATCAGGAGTTGTTGTTTGAGGAGTCTACTGACGAGGCGACCAAGATTCTTAAGGAACAAGGTGTTCCATACTCACTTGAGTTACTCGTTGGTGACCCTAAGCAGTGCATTATTGATAGAGTGCTAGAGAGTCAAAAAACCGATGAGCCTATTGAGATGATTATCATGGGTTCTCGTGGTTTAGGTCCAATTCGTTCCGTGTTAGGTGGTGTGAGTTATGGTGTGATTCAGGCAGCCGTTTGCCCTGTCACTATTATTCCTCAAAAAGACTAGTTTGATAGTTTTTTAAAAGCAGAGTCGACTTAATATCAACTCTGCTTTTTTTATATCTAAATTTTGTTGCTACCAAGGCCAATGCCCTCTTATCATGGATAGAGCCTGAAGAGTTAGGTTATCAATGTGTTGATTGCTGTTAAGGCGTTGCCAATTAATCGGTCCATGCTCAATCTGTAATTGCTTTTCAAGCACTTCAACCGTGGCATCAGAAGGGTCGTTTTTTCTATTGATTATTCGCTCTATGAGCATGTTTGATGGACTTTCTAGCCAAACTCCTTTAAAAGTGACTGGTACGGTTTGAGCGCATTGTTCAATGGCTTTACGTTCCCATTGCTTAGAAAATACACCATCAGCAATAGCACTATGACCCGTCTGTAGGATGTGAGTTGATAGCTCGCTTTGGATGCGATAAACCAACTGGGAGTTTGCTTTAGTGTACGTATCTGCAGGGAGTTTTTCTTCCGATGAGACATTAAAGAGCCTCTTGCGAATGCGATCGGTTGAGAGGACCAAAGCCCCAGGCGCTGTACCAATGTAAGGGGCTATAGCAGTTGCTAGAGTTGATTTGCCGCTACCACTCAAACCACCAATTGCAACGAGCTGTGCTTTTGGCCTTTTTAATAAACTAATGGCAAGTGTCAGAAAGTCTTCAGCTTGACGGCAATATTTTGTAGTTGCTGTGGTTACGCTGGTGTGTGCGGCTTGAGTCGCTATGACCATGGCGCGAATAGAGGCTCTTAGGCTCATAAATAGCGGTAAGAGTACTAAACTATCGCTTTCGTCATTTTGTTCCATATAGCGATTCATTAGCCAATTCGCTAAATCATATTGCTGATAATGCCATAAATCCATTAGTAAAAAGGCGAGGTCATACAATACATCCGTGGTCGCCATCGACTGATTAAATTCCAAGCAATCAAAAGGCGTTGGTACCTGATGCCATAGGCAAATATTATTTAAATGCAGGTCTCCATGACAATGGCGGACTTTACCATTTGCTGCACGTGTATTTAAGATAGTGCTATGTTGTTGTATATCTTTTATGAGGAGCTGATTTAACTCACTCATTTTTTTGTGGCCTAGAACCTGATTGACTGTTTCTTCAGACTGTTGATTGAGTTCAATAATGTCGCTTATGAGCTTCACGCCTTGATGAGCAGTAGAGACAGCCGCTTGTTGATGAAAATTGGCTAGGTCGTGAGCTAAGTCAGTCATCATCTTTTGTGTTAGTTGCTTTTGTTGTGCGAGTTTACTGAGTAGATTGTCACTATCAAAGCGCTGCATTTTTAGTACTGCATCAACGACCTCACTGTCTTTAATTGCTTTAAAACTGAGCTTACCTTTGGTATTACGGTAAATTGTTAATACCTCCAGATAAATATCTGGTGCGGTGCGACGGTTAAGTTTAAGTTCTTCCTTGCAGTAATGATGGCGTTGTCTGATCTGGCTGAAATCTACAAATGGTAGGGTTATTGCTTTTTTTAATTTATAAGCATGTTGCTGGTTTAGAAAAACTAGCGAGAGATGCGTTTCAATAACGGTGGGGGCAAGACTTTTTAAGAAATTAATTGTCTCATCTTGAGAGTCTGCGTGGAGACTGGCATGCTTGGTGCTGCTCATAATAAATTGGCCGATGATCAAAGTTAATCATGACCTCATTATAAGGGGGAGGTTAGGAGTTGCTAACGATATTTAGGGAAAAATTGAACTAAGCACAATACACCCCATTTTAATAAAGTGCGCAGCGTCTAGAGCATAGTATCAGCTAGTTTAAAATTGTGCGATAGGTTGGTGATGTCGGATCTGGGTTTTTAGAATCATCGGCTAAGGTGTATATGAGGATACGGCACGTATAGAATAGCCGATACAGTTATTTCGAATATCTTTGGCTTGTATGGGGGCTGGTATTGGTAGACAGTAATCCCTGACTATAGCGTTTTGAAGACGTTTTTAGCCTTTTGAACGACCTAGTATGTATAGGCTTGAAAGAACGATTAAGGTACCTACCCAATCCCAGAGCGTGATGGGGTCATCTAAAAATAGCCAAGCTAGAAATAATAATGAAATAGGACCAATGAGGCCTAATTGGGTACTTAACGGCGCGCCAATGCGTTCGACTGACCACATTAGAAGGAAGGTGGGGATAAAAGTATTAAATATGGCGTGTACTAAAGACCAGTTATAAACAGGAAGTGGTTGTATAACCCAGTCTATACCGTGCATTAGGAGTAGTTGTAGTAGTACAAAGCAGGTTGAAATTAACATGGCATAGGCGACAAAACGCGTTGAACCGACCTCACGTATTAATTCACCGGCGCCTATTACATAGCATGAGTAGCTTATCGCCGAACCAAGTACTAACAAACTACCTAAGATAATATCGCTGCCACCTAAAGAGAAGTCTTGTACAAAGACGACGAGTACACCGGCATACGATATTAATAATGAGGTAAGTTGCAGTCGTGTCACTTTCTTCTTATAAAACAGCACTGAAAACATTAATACAAAGGTCGGGGTTAGTAGTAAAATCAGTCTCTCTAAACTAACGCTGATGTATTTTAAACTAGCAAAGTCAAGTAAGCTGGCGAGATAGTAACCGAGGAATCCAAGTAGAATAAGCTTCAGCACATTTTTAAACGATAAGGGTTTAAGCTCTCCACGGCGTACTTTATACATTTGGTACACAGCAACTGCGGCAAATAACGGCATCGCCATTAAAAGTCTGAAACCAAGCGTGGTGGCTGCATCGACACCGTATTCGTATATAAACTTAATAACGATGGACTTAGAAGAAAAGAGAATAGCTCCCAGCATGGCATAAATAAAGCCCTGTTGACGATAGGTTTGTTTATTCTCTGGTATGTTTTTCATAATCATTAAATTGCGCAAGATTAAATGGGATCGTAGCCTTAATCTATGATCTTTGTCATTAATTTATTACTTACTGAAATAATTTTTCAACCTTATTGCTCTATAATAAAAGGTGCAGGCCTTACGGCTTCAGCTTCAGTTTTAGTTTTTTAATCTCAATGAGATATCTAAGGAGAAGTAGATGCGAGTTTTGAAAAATACCCTTTTAGCGTCTTTAGCTACAGTAATGAGTATTGCGAGTTTTAATGCATTTGCTGATAGTGACGATTGGCATGCTATGCAGAAAAGTAATATTGATGCGGCACAAGCGATTGTTATTGCAACTGATAAAGTTAATGGACAGGCAGTCGAGTTGGATTTCGATGAGGATGGTGGTCGTGGCTATTACGAGATCGAGGTTTACACTAGCAACAAGCAGTATGAACTGAAAGTGGATGCTGAGTCAGGCAAGATAGTTAAAAGTGACATGGATCGTGAGCGTGATGAGAGGACCGATGTTGGAATCAGTTTACAGCAAGCGGTTTTAATTGCAGAACGTGAGACTAAAGCTAAAACTAAAAGTGCTGAACTAAAAAATCGGGGTGCTAAAGATAGTTATTATGAGGTTGATACGATCAGAAAAAATACTGAATATGAGGTGCGAATCGATGCTAATGACGGTAAAGTTCTTTCTGTTAAGCGAGATGATTGAGTAGATTGAGATACATAGGTATCAGCTAGTTTTTATTTATTAAAACAGACCCTAAGGGGTCTGTTTTTTTTATAGTTGGAAGTTTGTTTGATCGCTGTACTATAATGAATTAGACATCGCTTAAGTTTAAATTAATTCAATTAGCTATCAGTGCAGAGAGTCCGATGAAATTTACCATGCGCTTTAATCCAAAAATCTATGAACTAAAAAACGGTTATTCCTCTCATCGTTTCTTTCAGGATATAGGTGCGGGTCTAACGGTAAGTGTCGTGGCCTTGCCGTTAGCGATGGCATTTGCTATTGCCTCTGGCCTTAAACCCGAAGCTGGGTTGTTTACAGCCATTATTGGTGGCTTGTTGATATCTTTGTTTAGTGGGTCACGAGTGCAGGTTGGTGGACCAGCTGGTGCTTTTATTGTGATTGTTTATGGTATTGTTCAGCAATATGGCGTAGAGGGACTGTTGCTAGCAACCTTAATGTCGGGCGTGTTACTGTGGTTAATGGGTTTTTTGCGGCTTGGTGGTTTAGTTGAGTTTATTCCACTCTCAGTGATTATCGGTTTTACCAATGGTATTGCTGTTTTGATTGGTTTGTCACAGATTAAGGATTTTTTTGGTTTATCAGAGCTAGATGTGCCGGCAGACTTTTTTCCGATGATACAGGCCTTATGGCAGGCAATGCCACAGATGAATTTGCAGGCTTTGTCGGTTGCCCTAGTGTGTTTGCTCATAGTTGTATCGTGGCAGCGTAGCCTAGTAGCAACGACTAGGTTTTTACATAACAAGCAAAGTAGCAGCACTTTGTCACAGGCGATACGTTTTTTATCGTTGATTCCGAGCTCTATTGTGGCCTTGGTCCTTGGTGTGCTTTTAGTTCAGGCCTTGGATTTACAGGTAGAAACTATTGGTAGTCGTTTTGGTGGTATTCCTCAGGGAATGCCTGAGTTAACTGTGCCGAGTGTTAGCTTTGGTATGATGGGAGACTTGATGATGCCGGCAATTACCTTGGCGATCTTAGGGGCAATAGAGTCATTGTTATGTGCACGGGTTGCTGATAATATGATTAAGGATAAGCACGATCCTAATCAGGAGTTGCTTGCTCAGGGTTTTGCCAATATGGTAGTACCTTTCTTTGGTGGCATGCCAGCTACGGGTACGATTGCCCGTACAGTGACTAATATTAAAAATGGTGCAACTAGCCCTATTGCCGGTATCGTTCATGCGTTAGCCTTGTTAGTGGTGGTCCTCGTGGCCGCACCATTAGCTCAATATATTCCGTTGGCGGCATTATCGGCGATTTTGATGTCAGTTGCATGGAATATGGGAGCGTGGCGTGAGTTTTATCGTTTGCGTACCTATCGACTAACCTATGCGCTTACTTTGTTGTCAGTATTTTTCTTAACGGTGATGGTGAGTTTGACCGTTGCTGTACAGGTTGGTATAGCCTTGGCGTGTTTCACCTTTATTTACCGTATTTCTGCTTTAACAGAGGCTGAAAAGCAGGAGTTGCCAATGGTTGAAGATAAAGAGGGTGTTTATGCTTATCGCTTGGTTGGGTCAGTATTTTTTGGCTCAGTCAAATTAACAGATCAATTGCTAAATCCTATGGCGACTAAAGCCTTAGTGTTAGATTTTTCAGGCATCATATACATCGACTCATCTGGAGTGCATGCCTTAAAGGAAATGCTCTATGAATATCAGGAGCAAGGTGTTCCTATTTTTGTTTATGGTCTGAGAGCGCAACCTAAAAATATTTTATGGCGTACTGATTGGTTACGAGAATTGGGTGTTGATCAGTTATTTGATAGCGTCGATGATGTACAAAAGGTCTTGATCGCTTTGCAGGATAAGCAGGAAATAAAAGAAGTTAAAACTTAAAGTTAAATTTATATGATCCCGTGGTTTGAATCGTTTATCGTAGAATTGTCTGCGTATCAATTGTTAGGGCTTGGTCTAGTGCCAGCCCTAATTGTTTTTTTTGTGATGTTTTATTTGTTGCTCAGAGCACGCTCCGATCGACGCTTGGCTGAATGGCGTCTCTATGATCAGAAAAAGGAGGCTGAGCGTTTTCTAATGGAATCTAAGGGCTTAGAATCTGAGCTTAAGCAGCTTGATGGTGAAAAAGATTATTTGGACAAGCAGTTAGTTGCGCTTTCAGCTCAATTGAATTTTCACCAACAGTATAAAGAACAGCAGGAGCAGCAGACAGAGCAGCAGTTCCGAGAGCTGAGTCGTAATTTTGAATTATTGTCCAAGCGTTTTTTAGACGAAAAGGGCCAGTTGTTAATGGAGCGTAATCAGGGCTCGTTTGAACAAGTGCTGAAGCCATTTAAAGAGCGTTTAGATTATTTTCAACAACGTATTAATGAATTACATAGTCAATCATTGCAAGGTAATATCGTCATTTCTGAGCAGATTAAGCAGTTAATGAGTGCTGGCTTACAGATTGGTGAGGAGGCGCAGTCCTTAACACGAGCGCTAAAGGGTGATAAAAAGGCACTCGGTAATTGGGGTGAACTACAGCTAGAGATGGCTTTGGAGCAGGCTGGTTTAGAAAAAGGTCGACATTTTAAGACTCAAGTGGCTTTTAGGATGGAAGATGGGCAGAGGATGTTGCCGGACTTACTGCTGTATCTACCAGATGAAAAAGAAATTGTTGTTGATAGTAAGGTTTCGCTGGTTGACTATCATGAAGCTATTAAGTCAGCAGATGATGAGAAACAGGCTAAGCAATATTTGCTGCGTCATACACGCGCAGTGCGTCAGCATGTTGATGATCTTAGTAGTAAAAATTATAGTGAGTTGCCGGGACTAAATACGCCTGGTTTTGTGCTACTTTTTATGCCAATCGAGTCAGCATTTATTGCGGCTTTGAAGACTGATGATAAGCTGTATGACTACGCATACAATAAAAACGTGATCTTAACGTCGCCGACAACTTTATTACCTTTGTTAAAGACAGTTGCTTATTTGTGGATGAGAAGCGATAGTCATGAGCAGGCATTAGCCTTGGGAGATGAGGCGATGGCCATCTATAATCAAGCGGCTTTAGTGGCGCAACATATGATTAAGTTAGGCCAAACTTTAGACACATCAACGCGGCAATTTAACCAAATGGCTCGCTCTTTTGGTGGTCAACAGGGCGTTACGACTAAGCTGGAGCGGTTCAATAGGCTCAGTGCTAAGGCTGCAAAAGAAATGCCTGAGGTACGTGAGTTAGAGTTAAAGACTGAATTGCCGGCAAGTTTGAATAATGAGAACGAATAAAAACAACAAAAGTTCTTTAAGTCCTTGGCATAATTAAGTTTTTATGATATATTTATGGGCTAGCTAATGAAAGGTACACGTTATACCTAGTTAACTTATTAGCTAGTGCAAATATATTGCGAGTTCTCTAAGTTTTCATCTGTTATTTTGTATATCACTTAGTCTTATCTGTGGATTTTAATCTACAGTAGGGTTTTGTTGTTTTGCATCGGCTGTGAAGACTGAAAAGCAAGATATTTACCCCTCATAATAAATGTTAGCCCTCACCAATCGTAGTGAGGAATGGAGTAATAAAAT
>CANROD010000036.1 GCA_947632105.1 uncultured Oligella sp.
CGTCCGTGTCAACGCTTGTATATAAAGGATATATTATGTCAGTAGCAAATATTGATAAAGCAAAAATCGTTTCTGAATTCGCTCGTCAAGAGGGTGATACCGGTTCTCCAGAAGTTCAGGTCGCTTTATTGACCTCTCGTATCAACGAGTTAGGTTCACATTTTAAAGAACACGCTAAAGATCATCACTCTCGTCGCGGTTTATTACGTATGGTTAGCCGTCGTCGTAAGCTATTAGATTACTTAAAAAGAACTAATCCAAACGCCTACCGCGATTTAATTGGTAAATTAGGTCTACGTAAGTAATTGCCAGGAATTTTAGGTATTTAGATTCAAAGCCGTGCACTGAACACATCATGTGCACGGTTTTTTGTTGTCAGTCCGACAAGCTATATAGAACCGTGATGTAGTTTGAGATTTCGGATAATTTTGTAGATTAAGGAATCCACATGTTTAATAAATTCACACAATCCTTTCAGTATGGTGATCATACTGTCACCTTAGAAACGGGTGAGATTGCTCGCCAAGCCACAGGTGCTGTTTTGGCTTCTATGGGTGATACAGTTGTTTTGGCTACTGTTGTTGCCGCTAAAAATGCTAAGCCAGGTCAGGATTTCTTTCCACTGACTGTGGACTATATTGAAAAAGCTTATGCTGCCGGTAAGATTCCTGGTGGTTTTTTTAAGCGTGAAGCTAAGCCTTCAGAAAAAGAAACGCTGACATCTCGTTTGATTGACCGTCCTTTGCGTCCTTTATTTCCTGAAGGTTTTTACAATGAAGTACAGGTAGTTGTGCATGTACTCTCTGTTGACCCTGACATAGATCCAGATATCGTTGCAATGATTGGTAGCTCGGCTGCTTTAGCGATTTCGGGTGTGCCTTTTGATGGACCTATTGGTGCTGCTCGTGTGGGTTATTTAGATGGTAGTTATGTTTTAAACCCTAGTGCTAGCCAATTAGCCAGCTCTCAAATGGATTTAGTTGTTGCGGGTACGGAAACTGCTGTATTAATGGTTGAGTCTGAGGCTAAGCAACTTACTGAAGAGGTGATGTTGGGTGGTGTGGTTTTTGGTCATGAGCAAATGCAAGCTGCGATCAATGCTATTAACGAGTTAGTTGAAAAAGCAGGTAAGCCAGCGTGGGATTGGGCAGCTGCACCGACAAACGAAGAGTTAGTAGCTCAGGTTAAGGCCAGTGCTAGTGAAGGGTTGCAGGCGGCTTATAAAATTCGTGAAAAGCAAGCTCGTAGTGCTCAAATTAAGCAGGTTTATGCTGAAGTTCAAGAGAAGTTGGCTGCTATTGCCGCAGAAAAAGAAGAGTCGATCGATTCAGTTGAAATTGAAGATATTTTATTCTCTTTAGAGTCTGATATTGTTCGTAGTCAGATTTTAAATGGCGAACCACGTATTGATGGCCGTGATACTCGTACTGTTCGTCCTATTTCTATTCGTTTAGGTGTATTGCCACGCACTCATGGTAGTGTGTTGTTTACTCGTGGCGAGACACAAGCGATTGTGGTTGCTACATTAGGTACTAAGCAAGACGAGCAAATTATTGATTCAGTGATGGGTGATTCACGTGATCACTTTATGCTGCACTATAACTTCCCTCCATTCTCTACCGGTGAGACTGGTCGTGTTGGTAGCCCTAAGCGTCGTGAAATTGGTCACGGTCGTTTAGCTAAGCGCGCTTTAGTTGCCGCGTTACCTAATCATGATGATTTCCAGTACACCATTCGCTTAGTGTCTGAGATTACCGAGTCTAACGGTTCATCTTCAATGGCTTCTGTGTGCGGTGGTAGCTTAGCGTTAATGGATGCGGGTGTACCTGTTAAAGATCACGTCGCCGGTGTTGCCATGGGGCTTATCAAGGATGGCAATAAGTTTGCTGTTCTTACAGATATTCTTGGTGATGAGGATCACTTAGGTGATATGGACTTTAAGGTAGCGGGTACTAAGGACGGTATTACTGCTTTACAGATGGATATTAAGATCCAAGGTATTACTAAGGAAATTATGCAAGCCGCTTTAGCTCAAGCTAAAGAGGGTCGTATGCATATTCTTGGCAAAATGGAAGAGGCTATCACTGGCTCTCGTCAGGAGTTATCTAGTTTTGCTCCGCGTATGTTAACTGTAAAAATTAACCCTGAAAAAATCCGTGATGTGATTGGTAAGGGTGGTGCTACTATTCGTGCGCTTACTGAGGAAACCGGTAGCCAGATCGATATCAGTGATGAGGGTCTAGTGACTATTTCTAGCGCTGATCTAGACAAAGCTAAAGAAGCTGAGCGTCGTATTTTAGAGATCACTGCTGAGGTTGAAGTCAATCAAGTATATGACGGTACTATCCAGCGTATGCTAGATTTCGGCGCTATTGTACAGATTCTTCCAGGTAAAGACGGTCTATTGCACATCTCTGAGATTGCTAATTACCGTATCAATGACATCAATGATGTCTTGTCTGTTGGTCAGAAGTTACGCGTTAAGGTGATTGAGGCGGATGATCGTGGTCGTATCCGTTTATCAGTTAAAGCCTTAGGTGGTATTGAAAACGAAGAAAATCTTCTAAGCCCTGCTCTGAATTCAGGATCAGAGGAATAATGCAGTAGTATTTAAAAGTCATCTATAGTGTGATAAAAACCCCACAAATTGAATAAAATGTGGGGTTTAGTCTACAGATTAATATTTGACTAGTAATTTGCTTGCATTAATTTATATATTCTGTATAATTTATTCTTTAGCAAGTCGGGGCATAGCGCAGTCTGGTAGCGCATCTGGTTTGGGACCAGAGGGTCGTAGGTTCGAATCCTACTGTCCCGACCACTAACATAGAGTTAGTGATAAGATTTAGCCGTAATCATTTTTTGATTTACGGCTATTTTTTTGTCTATAAAGCTCATACTAGATAAAAATAGAGAGTTCACTATGCGTAAGTTAAGTATTTTATTTGCAGAGGCAGCCATTGGCTATGGTGGGCAAGAGCGGTACATACATAGGCTGATGCTTGAGTTACGAAAGCGGGGGCATACGGTAGAAATGTTGTGTCAGCCGCATGCTGAATTACGTTATTATCTAGAGCAAGATGGCTTTGTAGTTCATACTGTACGCATGAAAAAAGGCATGGATTTCTGGCGTAATCTATTCAAATTACGAAAGTTTTTCAACATGCACCGTTATGACGTACTAAATACTAATAGTCGTATTGATACGATGCAAGTAGGTATTGCTGCTCGCTTTGCCAGTATACCATTAGTCGTACGGAGTCGACATTTAGCAAGACCTATAGGTTCTCTGTTAACCTATAAGTGGATTCCTCATCGATTAATTACCGTTAGCGAGTTTGTGCGTAGGCAGATTACCGATAGGGGCATCAATTTTGATCATGTGGATATCGCGCGCCCTGCAGTGAATTTGCCCGATCCTTTACCACCACAAAAATTACGTGTTCAATTAGGACTGAAACCTGATGACTTAATCGTAGGGAGTATTGCGGTGTTGCGTAAGCCTAAAGGTATGGATACATTGATTGAGGCAATGACCCCGTTATTGGCTAACAATAGCCTAGTAAAGTTAGTAATTGTAGGCGATGGTGGTGAGATGCACAATTTACAAGAACAGGCTAATCGGCTAGGGGTCAGTTCGCAAGTGTATTTTATGGGTGTTCGCAATGATGTGGCTGAGTTGATTGGTGATTTTGATGTGTTCGCTTTAGCAACGCATATAGAATCAGCAGGAACCGTATTTGCAGAAGCAGCCGTAGCGCGTGTCCCTGTTATAGGAACCGACGTGGGTGGTGTATCAGAGATGATGCTACCTGGTGAAAGTGGCTTTTTAGTACCATTTGGAGAGGTAGCCGCTTTAACAAACGCGATTGATCAATTATTGAATAACCCAGAACTACGTCAGAAAATGGGCGAGATCGGTTATAAATATAGTATTGTAGAAAATCGTTTCACACTCAAAGCGCTGTGCGATCAAACAGAGCGCAGCTATTATCGATGGTTGGAGCAGTTAGACCATGTTTAAATCTTCAGTACCTGTCTTGATGTACCATCATGTGCGACCAGAGGCTGGCATGATCGCCAGCACACCAGAGAACTTCGAAAGTCAATTGCGCTGGCTAAAACAAGAGGGCTACAAATCTCTGAGTTTAGAGGAATTTTCAGAGCATTTAGAAGCTAAGGATCAAGGTAAGGCTGTCGTCATTACTTTTGATGATGGTTATCTTGATAATTGGGTATATGCATTTCCGTTATTGCAGAAATATCAATTTAAAGCCACTATCTTCTTAGTAACTTCTTGGTTACACCATGGTCCCGTGCGCCCTGTCATGGGGCAGGATAATATACCGAATTGCCCTGAGCATAGAGAGTGTGAAGCACTGATTGCTGAGGGGCGTAGCGATGATGTGATCTTGCGATGGAGTGAGGTAGAGGCAATGCGTGAAAGTGGGCTTATAGAGTTTCATTGCCACACTCATACGCATACTCGGTGGGATTTAATGCCTGAAGAGAATAAAAATGAGCGTATACAATGGGAACTTGAGCAGTCACGTTTTTGCTTAGAAAAAGAACTAGGCAAGGTTTCTCGACACTTGTGCTGGCCGCAAGGTTATTATGATGAGGACTACATTACTATTGCTCAGAAAAATGGTTTTAGTCATCTGTACACAACTAGGGCATTTGGTAGAAATACCTCAGATACTGATAGTGCGTATATTTATAGATTTCATGTACGTAATCGTCCAGCTAAAACGTTGGCAAAGCATATGCGTGCTAGCCATCATCCGTTGATTGGTCCGGTATTTAATAAGTGGAAACGTTTTACTAGGCAGTTGAAGGGTCGTAATTAATAGGGTCTTCAGATGTACCCGAATAGTCCCTCTATTAAGCATAGATAACGCATTGGAGTCGGAGGTAATGTGATTGAACTCATCATCCCGCAGCGTACTCGCAATATTGGTAGTTTCGAGGTTGGCCGTCTCTTGCCATTTGCTAAGCGTCGTATGGTTGGCCCTTATATCTTTTTCGATCGTATGGGTCCTAAGGATTTATTACCCACCTTGCCTTTAGAGGCAGACGTACTTCCGCATCCACATATTGGTTTATCAACCATGACTTATCTGTTTGATGGTGAGATTATGCATCGTGATAGTGTCGGCTCGGAACAAGCTGTACGGCCCGGCGAGGTTAACTGGATGACCGCTGGCAGGGGTATTACTCATTCTGAACGTTTTGAGAAGGCCCGCTTACAGGGAGATTTTCTGGATGGTATTCAGACATGGGTTGCATTGCCTGAAGGCCGTGAGGAAATACCCCCTAGCTTTTTTCACTTTAAAGAAAATGCCCTACCCGTTTTTGAGGAGCATGGTGTGGTGGGGCGGTTAGTTGCCGGTCAGCTTGATGGCTTAATCTCACCGGTATCCGTTGAATCACCACAGTTTTACGTTCATTGGCAATTGCAGCAGGGGGCACAGATAGCTTTATCTGCAGAGCATAGCGAGCGCGCCATCTATGTGGCAAATGGTCAAGTGGAATTAGCTCATCAACGGCTTGATATAGGTAATATGGCCGTACTAAAGCCGGGTAAAACAGTAACTATTAAGGCGCTTGTTAACTCAGTTGTGATCGCTTTTGGCGGTGAATCGGTGGGGCCACGCTATATTGACTGGAACTTTGTATCCTCATCAAAAGAGCGATTGGAGCAAGCGCGTGCAGATTGGCAGGCAGGTCGTATAAAGCTCCCAGATTTGGATGATGAGGAGTTTATTCCAATCCCACCAAAGTTGGGTTGACTGTTTTATAGTTGAATGTTTTCTGATTTAGCCCATAGGTTATTTATCAGTGATTTTGTGTCGTTATAATTTTTCTTAGTAATCCATGTAGCAATGTCGTCAGCTACAGGCGGGAATACTGCGCGTGGGTGGTTAGGTTGTTCTAGCCACTCGATTAGCGGGACGATTTCAAACTCTGTGAATACAACTGCGCGGTTTAAGTCTTCTAAAACTCGGCTATTTGAATATTGCTCAATTTGCTTAGCAAGGGCTTTGGTATAAATTTTTTTGCCGAGTACCATTGCTTCACTGCATAAGCCAAAACCGGTATTGCAAATAACACCTGAACAAGCGCTTAGATCACGGGGGAAGTTTTCTCGACTAAGTGGTTTTAATAAGATATTTTTGTTCTGAATGGTTTCTTTGATTTTGCAGTAATAAATAAATTTCTGTTGTGGTATTTGGTGTAGCCAAGTAGTTACATTATCAATCTCTTCGAAAGGTAAATACACCATGACGAAGTCCTCTTCACGAGTTTCTTGCTCGTGGTCCATGGAAATCAGTGGCGGTATGATGGGAGCATCGTATGGAGCCCAGTGGACTCCTAGATAGTGCTTGGCGGGAGCAAAACTCTTGAGTGCTCGCGGTAGTAGCGGTGCTTTCTCAGTGCCTGGAATAGGATAGCATAGGGCGTATTGATGTGCTAAACCGAGTGAAGGTACGCCATGGAGTTTAGCTGCCCAAGCGCTTAATGGCTCAAAGTCGGTTAGTACTAAGTCGTAGCCCTTGATGTTAAAGTTTTTTAAATCACTTAGATAGCGAATGGGGTCTGCGTGAGTAATTGTTTTTATCCAGTCAACAGACCCTTGATAGCTGTGAAAAGAAAATCCTTTGAAGGCTTTGTACTCGCCAAACATATCCATGTCAAAATAGGCGTCTTTATCACGGCCGCTAAAAACAAAATCTACTTCACAGCCTGCAGCTTTAAGGGCAGGTAACATCACTCGTGCACGGGTAATATGACCATTACCCGTACCCTGTACTCCATAAAGAATTTTCACTTATCTGACTCAGAACTTTAAAAAATTAAGCAGTAACGAGTGCCAAGGCACCCCATGAACAGGCTAAGCCTAACATCATGCCAGCTAATATATCGCCTGGATAATGCACGCCAAGTATAACTCTAGACAGGCCAACTAAGGTGGCGAAGAGATATACAGGTATTGCTAATGCTGGGAAAAAAGCGACTATTACATTGGCAAAAACGAAGGCTGCAGCAGTGTGACCGGAAGGGAAGCTGAATTTGTCAGAAGGTGTGATTAAGCTGACGACATCGACAATTTTATAACAAGGTCGATCGCGTTTGATGCTGTTTTTTAGTACATAGTAAATAGGTAATTCAAAGCAATACGCTATGACGCCTACGTAGAATAAGGTCTTGCCCTCATCACCTGCCCAAATCCACAAGCTAATACCAATTAACGCGTATAGAGGACCATTACCCATCGTAGAGAGGAGCTGGCTTAAAGTAGCAATAACCTTTTTTTGGTTGTGTGCAGATAACCAAAAAAATAATCTAGTATCAGTACTCCCTAATAACTTAAGTGCGCTCGGCTTCATTAAAGACTCCCGTCATTTAGACTAATGCCCATTAACTGAGAAAAATAATAGCACTGTGTAATGACAACTGTGTGACATCTATAGATTGTAATAAAGCAATGCAAATAATACAACTAGTCTTCCAATTGGCCATGGTGTTTAGTCTTCCCGTCATCATCATTGGTAAAGCGTACTGATTCAGGGTATGGGTAAAAATCATCCATTTTTCCAGCCGCAATCCGGTCTTTTTTACCTTGCCAGAAGGATGCAGTAAGGAGAGCTTGATGATGCTTCATAAAGGTCTTGCGGACAACAGGGTCGCCTAATAAAAAAGCCCCAAACTCCTCAGGGAAAACATCGTTTTTATTGACCGGATACCAGACATCGCTAGACATTTCTAATTCAGGGTAGGGGGCGGGTGGTATTTCTCTAAATTGGCAGTCAGTCATGTACTCAATTTCATCGTAGTCATAGAAAATGACTCGACCAAAGCGTGTGAGACCAAAGTTTTTAAAGAGCATATCACCAGGAAAAATGTTGGCGGAAGCAAGCTCCTTAATGGCGTTGCCGTAATCAATAATAACGCGTTCTTTTTCATCATCACTGGCATCTTGTAGGTACATATTAAGCGGTTTTAAACGACGCTCGACGTAACAGTGCCTAATGACGATGAACTCTTCAGTTTCCTCTAATTGTGACGGTGCTAATTCACGCAGTTCCTCGATCATTTCTTCACTGCATCGATGTCGTGGGATTGCTACGTTTGAATATTCTAAGGTATCAGCCATACGGCCTACACGGTCATGTTTTTTGACTAAAAGGTATTTGCCGCGAACATAGTCTTGGTCAAAATTTTTGTTTGGACCAAATTTATCCTTAATGACTTTAAAAACGAAAGGGAATGATGGTAAAGTAAAGACCGTCATTACCAAGCCTTTAATTCCAGGGGCCAATATAAATTGGTCTTCTGAATAGTGTAGATGTTGCAAAAAGTCTCGCCAGAAGATATTTTTACTCTGTTTGTGCAGGCCGAGCATGGCGTACATATCGGCTTTATTACGCATTGGCATAAGCTGTAGCAGGAAGTTGACATAGCCAGAAGGTACATCCATTGATACTAGAAAGTAAGCTCGTGCAAAGGAGAAGAGTACGGAAATATGGCTAGGATCAAATAAAGCTGCATCAACGATTAGCTTGCCCTCGTCATTGTGCATAATAGCAATAGCAAAGGGGTGGCGGGCATGGCCATTAATCACTTGGCCCATGATGTAGGCGCATTTGTTACGATAAAAAGGCGCTTGTAGTACCTGCACGTGTAGATTGAGCTCGTTTAGTATGTAGCCTACCCCTAAGTGCTCCAGAAGTGCTTGATGAATGTGCTCTAGATCTTGCTCTTTATTGGCAAAGGGGATATCCCATTCAAAGAAGTCTAAGGCCTTATTAAAGCAGCAGTGTAAATCATTGTCTTGTGGATAAAAGGATTTGAAGGTACCTCGATCAGAATCAATGTACTCGGTTGCGGCCGCTGGCTTTACAAAGATAAATTGATTGCGGTAGTAGGACTTATCCAATAATTTGGTAGAAACTGAGTTAAAAAAAGTCTCTGCTAGTTCGGGCTGGTGGTGGTCAACTAATAAAGCGATATATGCAGTTTTGGTAAAACGCCAAGTGTCCTCGTGTAGTATCACTTCAGCATAGTTCTCTCGTAACTCACTAATTGTTTCGGCGACTCGTTGGTCATAAACTTGAATTCGATCAGCTACAAGACGTTGGATATGCTGCCAATTGCGCTGTTCAAATGCTTCTTTAGCGTGAGCAGAGAACGATCTGAAAATCCGATAGTGCTTATTAAATCCGCGCATAATGGTTTCTGCAATCTCATGAGCGGTATCTAAAAATTTTGGATCAGCTTTACAGTGATCGGGTAGTGAGTTGATTATCATAAAAACTCTTTAAAAGAGGTAGTGATGCAATAGTCGGGACTTTTATTAGCATTAAGACGATGCTAATAAAAGTATATTAAGAGAAAATGACACCGAAACCAATTGGTATTAATCTCTACTGCATTGCAGCATCATTACACAAAAAAAACCGAGCTAGATGCAGATAGCATATAGCTCGGTTTTTTGTGCATATGTAATGCCAAGCTTAAAAAGCATGGCTTAATTACATATTACATGTGCTCGATCATTACATTGCCGAATTCAGAGCAGCTAACCTGGGTAGAGCCGTCTAAAGCGCGTGCAAAGTCATAAGTAACACGCTTAGACTTAATGGCACCAGCCATCGCTGAGATAACTAGGTCAGCAGCTTCAGTCCAGCCCATGTGGCGTAACATCATTTCAGCAGAAAGAATCACTGAACCTGGGTTAACCATGTCTTTACCAGCGTACTTAGGAGCAGTACCGTGAGTGGCTTCAAACATAGCTACAGTATCAGAAAGGTTAGCACCTGGCGCAATGCCGATACCACCAACTTGAGCCGCTAAAGCGTCAGAAATGTAGTCACCGTTAAGGTTTAGTGTTGCGATAACAGAGTACTCTTCTGGACGTAACAAGATTTGCTGTAAGAAAGCATCAGCAATGTTATCTTTAACAGTGATTTCTGTCCCTGTTTTAGGGTTTTTAAATGAGCACCATGGGCCGCCATCGATAAGCTCAGCACCAAACTCTTCACGAGCTAATTCGTAGCCCCAATCACGGAAGCCACCCTCAGTGAACTTCATGATGTTGCCTTTGTGGACTAGCGTAACGCTATCACGATCGTTATCGATTGCGTATTGGATAGCTTGACGGACTAAGCGCTGAGTACCTTCTTTAGATACTGGCTTAACACCGATACCAGAAGTTTCTGGGAAGCGGATTTTATCAACAGCTAGCTCTTCTTGTAAGAACTTAATTAGCTTTTTAGCATTGTCAGATTCAGCTTCAAACTCGATACCAGCGTAGATGTCTTCAGAGTTTTCACGGAAAATAACCATGTTGGTTTTTTCTGGTTCTTTGACTGGAGAAGGAACGCCTTCGAAGTATTGGATAGGGCGTAAGCAAAGGTATAGATCTAATTGCTGACGTAGTGCTACGTTAAGTGAACGGATACCACCACCAACTGGTGTGGTTAGAGGGCCTTTGATAGAAACGACGTAGTCTTTAACTGCGTCAAGAGTTTCTTCAGGTAACCAAACGTCAGGACCGTAAACTTGAGTAGATTTTTCACCGGCATAAACCTCCATCCAGTGAATTTTACGATCGCCACCGTATGACTTTTCAACAGCAGCGTCAATTACTTTAATCATAACAGGGCTAACATCAACACCAATACCATCACCTTCGATGTAAGGGATGATCGGGTTGTTAGGTACATTTAATGTATGATCAGCATTGACAGTTATTTTTTCGCCGTTGGCCGGCACATTGATATGTTGGTAAGACATGCTTTTCTCCATAACTGGTTTGCAATGAATAGACTAGTTAAATAGCGTTAATATGAAAGACGGTCAACAGCGACGTTGATTAAGTTCAAGTAGCTCTACTAAGAGGTTGGACTGACTGTTATATACTACTAATCATCTAGTCTTATATAAGACTCGGTTAGTGTACCTTAAAATTATTAAATTTACTGTTAATTTTGGCAATCTGTAATAAATTATTATATGGCGATTTTTAATCCTACACGTGAGCAGGTTAGGGATTTTTTTATCCAAACCTGGCAAAAGTATCAACAAAAACATAGCCTTAGTGGCATGGAAAAAATAGCGATTGGCTGGATTTTGCAGCATCCTGAATATCATGAGCTAATGGACAATCCTGAGGCACGAAGTAAGGACTATGAGGTTGCCGAGGGGCAGACTAATCCGTTTTTACATCTGTCGATGCATATTGCAATCGAAGAGCAGGTTTCCATTGATAGTCCTCCAGGAATTCGCAAGGTCTTTGAGTATCTAAGTGCCAAATCAAATGAGCATGAGGCCCATCATGAAATTATGGAGTGTCTGGGTCAGGTTATTTGGCAATCGCAGCGTAACCGTACGCCGCTCGATCATCAGCTATATATAGAGCTTTTGCAGCAGCGCATTAATACGCATTAGTATGTACCTAACATAGGATATGTTATGAGTTTAAAGCAATCTTTTCAGAGTACAGATAGCTATGTAGCTACCGATGACTTGCGCTTAGCCGTTGATGCGGCTTTGGCTTTGCAGCGGCCATTATTGGTTAAGGGTGAGCCAGGTACAGGTAAAACCATGCTCGCTGAGGAGGTGGCAAAGTATCTCGAGCGCCCACTTTTGCAATGGCACATTAAGTCGACCACCAAGGCGCAGCAGGGGCTGTACGAGTATGATGCGGTGTCGCGTTTGCGGGATTCTCAATTGGGTGATGATCGAGTCCACGATATTGCTAACTATATTCGTCCAGGAGTGCTTTGGCAGGCTTTCGAGTCAGAACGGCCAAGCGTAGTGCTGATTGATGAAATTGATAAAGCTGATATTGAGTTTCCCAATGATTTGTTACGTGAACTAGATCAGATGGAATTCTATGTGTATGAGACGGCTCGTACGATTAAAGCCAAGCATCGTCCTTTAGTTATTATTACTTCTAATAATGAAAAGGATTTGCCTGACGCCTTTCTACGCCGTTGTTTTTTTCATTATATTGAGTTTCCTGATGAGCAAACATTGCAGCAGATTGTTGCTGTGCACTATCCCAATATAGATAAAGAGTTAGTCAGTAGTGCAATGCAACGTTTTTTCGAGTTGCGTGAGATTCCTGGACTTAAGAAAAAGCCTTCAACCTCTGAGTTTTTAGATTGGTTGGCTTTATTAAGTGCATCAAATATCACACCTCAATACCTAGAAGAGGGGGATGTTTTTTTAGCAGGCGCTTTAATCAAAAATGAGCAAGATATGAGCTTGATTGAGCGTTTAGCTACGATGGTGGGCGGAATAGGACGGCGCTAGCAATGTTGATTAAGTTCTTTTACCTCCTTAGGCAATACGGTATACCAGTGTCGATTAATGAGTTGTTAATCTTAATTGAGATATTGCGCCGTCCCATAATGATGCCGACGCTTGATGATTTTTATCGTACGGCACGTATGACCATGGTAAAGGATGAAAGTCACTTTGATCGTTATGATCAAGCTTTTGCTGCTTTTGTCAAAAAAGCTGAACCGATCATTGAACAATATAAAGAAATTCCAGATCATTGGTTATTAGCTGATTTTAAAAAGAACCTGACTGAGGAGCAAAAGGCTGCGATTGAGAAATATGGTTGGGATAAGCTCATGGCGCTGTTTAAAGAGCGGCTTGAGGAGCAAACAGGCCGTCATGCTGGAGGCAATAAGTGGATAGGGACAGGTGGTAGCTCACCCTTTGGTCATAGTGGCTATCATCCAGAAGGTATTCGCATCGGTGGTCCCTCTGCTGGTAATCGTACTGCGATTAAGGTATGGGAAGAGCGAAGTTTCCGTGAGTACGATAGTAATCAGGAGCTTGGGGTACGTAATTTTAAAATGGCTCTTCGTCGCTTGCGTCGCTTTGCTCGTGAGGGAGCAATTGAGGAGTTGGACTTAGAGGGTACAATCCGCGAAACTTCAAAAAATGCTGGTTATTTGAGTTTGCAAATGGTGCCAAAGCGTCACAATACGGTCAAGGTTTTGATGTTGCTCGACTCAGGTGGCAGTATGGATGACTATATCGCCATTGTAGAGGAGTTGTTTTCTGCTGCACGTAGTGAGTTTAAGCATTTTGAGGCCTATTATTTTCATAATTGTCTTTATGAAAAGGTCTGGCGTTATGAGCAGGGGCGGCGGGTCTATAAAAGTACTTGGGACTTGTTACGTAGCTTTAATGATGATTGGCGTCTAATTTTGGTTGGTGATGCGGCGATGAGCCCCTATGAAATTATGCATCCGGGTGGTTCGGTAGAGCATTACAATAAAGAGTCGGGTGCTGTATGGGTGCGCCGTGCAGTAGGGCATTGGCACAAGTCTGTTTGGCTAAATCCTGAGCCGCAAAGGCATTGGCAATACCATCACTCGACCAAAATACTGTATGAAATGATGGAAGAGCGCATGTTTGGTTTAAAAGTGTCAGATATTGATGAAGCAATGCGATTTTTGTCTAAATAATATACTTTGTAGTAAGTTTAGAACAAAAATGACACATTTTCGCAACAAATTAAGCCTATAGGATAAAGAGGCTAGACAAGCCTATAAATCATTGCTATAGTTATGAACTTATCCTGCTGCATATCACAGAGCACTCGTGGTGAAATAGGTAGACACAAGAGATTTAAA
>CANROD010000037.1 GCA_947632105.1 uncultured Oligella sp.
TAGATAGTACGAACGTAGCGCCGGGAGCATCGGTTGATTTTGGTAACACCGATGAAAATATTGTGATCACTAAAGGCAAGGAAGGTCTTAATTTTAACCTTGCAAATTTAGTCAATATTGGTACTTCAAATTCAGCCACTGGTAAAGAACCAATCACTATTGATGGCGAGGCAGGAGAGATCACTGGGTTGACTAATCGTACGCTTGATGTGGAGGGATTTGCTGAAGTCGGTCGTGCTGCTACAGAAGAGCAGTTAGAGTTTGTAAAGGATACAGCTAATAAAGGTTGGAACTACACGGCGGATGGTATAGATAGTACGAACGTAGCGCCGGGAGCATCGGTTGATTTTGGTAACACCGATGAAAATATTGTGATCACTAAAGGCGACGAAGGTCTTAATTTTAACCTTGCAAATTCAGTCAAAATTGGTAGTTCAAATCCAATCACTATTGATGGTAATACCGGTACGATTAGTGGGTTAATGAACACGACATTTGTAGCTGGTAGCTATACCGGTGTGGCAGCAAATCAAGCTGCTACACAGGGTCAACTACAGGGTATGGGTGAAATGTTAAACATGAGTCAAAATACCGAAGGTTTTAACGTTATCAATGTTAACGGTAAGCAATATGCAAACTTAAATGCAGCTTTTGCCGATGTTCATTGGAGTGTTGACGTTGATTCTGGTACAGGTCCTGGTGGCTCTGCCGGCACCGAAGGTGGCACTTCTACAGGCGGAACTGGCTCAGGTGGGGATTCAAGTGGTATTTACTATGGTGATACCGTGACTTTTGTGGCAGGTAGCAATATCTTAATTGATAAAGTTCCAACTACCAGCAAGGGCGATACAGACATTACTATTGGCCTAAATCCAGATCTTCAAGTAAATAGTGTATCAGCGACAACAGTTAATGCGACCACCGTCAATGCTAAGACAGTTAATGCAGATAGTGTTGCGATTAATAATGGTGGTCCGGTGATTAGCCAAACAGGTATTAACATGGGTGGTAATCGTATTACTAACTTAGCGCCAGGTGTTGATGGTACGGATGCAGTTAATGTTGACCAGCTAATGGGTATAGGTAATAACTTACAAAGCCAGATTAACAATGTACGTGGTGATATGCAGCGTTTAGAAAATCGTAGTAATGCAGGGATTGCTGCTGCGATGGCCACTGCAGGCTTACCTCAAGCTTACCTACCTGGTAAGAGCATGGTTGCGGTTGCCGGTGGTGTGTGGCGCGGTGAGTCTGGTATGGCTATTGGCGTTTCTACGGTCAGTGACAATGGAAAGTGGGTACTGAAAGGTAGTGCTAACACGTCTGGTCGTGGTGGTGCCGGTGGTACGATTGGCGCTGGTTATCAGTGGTAAATGACTATTTAAATTAATCTTTGCTCCCTGCTGCTTTGTGGTAGGGAGTAATAAAGAGGTAATAACATGAGTTTTAACTATAAATCGCTATTTATCGCTGGTCTCTCTGCTCTAGTTTTATCAGCGTGTGGCAATATCAGTAAAGTCAGTTCCGACGGTACAACCGATGAGCCTGTATGGCCTAAGGTTGAGCATGTTGGTATGAATAACAAGCAAGGTACCTTCCCAGATCTTAGTAAGCTTAGAGAAGTTAAAGCCGGTATGACAAAAGATCAGCTTTACTACTTATTAGGTCGTCCTCACTTTGGTGAAGGCTTTGTGGGGGTACGTGAATGGGATTACTTATTCCATTTCCACACACCGGGTCAGGGCACTAATGGCGTAACGACGTGTCAATTTAAGGTGCTATACGATTCTGATCGTTTGACGCGTGAGTTTTACTGGCAGGCTGTTGAACCCGTTGATGCATCTTGCCCTTTAGGTGCCGAACCTCAGCGTTTTACCATTGATGCTGATGCGCTTTTTTCTTTAAATAGCGCCCAGTTACGACCAGAAGGTCAGCGTAAGTTACAGGAATTTGTCACAGACTTAGATCGTGTTGGTCAGTATGACTCAATTGCAGTGGCTGGTTACACAGATCGTTTGGGATCTGAGGCATATAATTTACGTCTGTCGCAAGATAGAGCAAATGGCGTTAGAAACTACCTTGTCAACTTAGGCGTACCGAGCCAAAAAGTGACAGCTCAAGGCTACGGAGAAAGTAATCCTGTCGTGATGTGTGATGGTGCTGGTCATGAGCTAATCGCTTGTTTACAGCCAAACCGTCGTGTTGAGATCGAACTTAATCGTTAGTTTGTTCGTAGGCATACGGTAAATGTGTTGGATAAATGACTTAATGGGGTATCGATGTTATCGGTACCCCATTAAGTTTATGGTATTGCCGTTCTACGATTTCTGCTTACGAGCAGTGATGTAAGAATTCGTCAATGTTCTTGTGTGCGGGTAATGACTCCAGACGGCTTAGTGGCTCGCGGGCTGAAAGGGTTTGTCAGTAATATTTCGCTATGAGGTATGATTTAACCGTAAGAGGTAAGTGTATTCTTTAGATAATGTGTTACCCAATCACCAACCGCGGCAAGTACTTGTGGTTTACGGCTCATCACATGGCGTTCGCTGATCCAAGCACAGTCACCTTTATTTAAAAAGATACGCCAATCGCGAACAGCCCAGCAGATACACCAAGCTACCGAGCTATTCGCTTCAACGGATGAAAATGAAAGAGCCTTTCGCAGACAACTTGTTTGATTGAAATAGAGATGGCCATATCGACACTCCAGTGTGTCCAATAAATCTATATCTCTTTACTACAGATAGCAAAAAGCCACTATAAATAGTGGGCTTTAAGACTTTGTATTGGTGTCTAGGAGGGTAATGGCTTAAGCGATTAAGTTTCTGCTGCCTCTTCGTCTAAGCGGCCTAGTAATAAAAACTCCATCAATGCTTTTTGAGCATGCATGCGGTTTTCTGCCTCATCCCAAACAACGCTTTGCGGGCCGTCAATGACCGAGGCAGTAACTTCTTCACCGCGGTGTGCTGGTAAGCAGTGCATAAAGAGGGCGTTTGACTTGGCACGAGCCATTAGTTGATTGTCAACTTGCCAGTCTGCAAAGGCGCGACGACGGATCTCATTTTCTTCCTCGTAGCCCATGCTAGTCCAAACGTCTGTTGTTACTAAATCAGAATTTACGCATGCATCTAGTGGATTGTCAAACTCTTGGTAAAATTCTTGAGATACACCCTGGATGCGAGCAGGGTCTAATTGATAGCCCTTGGGTGCTGAAATATGTAGTTTAAAATTGAGCATTTGTGCGGCCTGAAGCCAAGTGTATGCCATGTTATTGGCATCACCTATCCAAGTGACTATCTTGCCTTCAATGTCACCACGCTTTTCAATAAAGGTTAGAACGTCAGCCAGAATCTGGCATGGATGAAATTCGTTGGTTAAGCCATTAATTACTGGAACGCGAGAGTGATGCGCAAAACGCTCTAGACGCTCTTGACCAAAAGTACGAATCATCACTAAATCAACCATACGTGAAACGACTCTCGCAGTGTCTTCTATCGGTTCTGAGCGACCTAGTTGGGAATCATTTGATGTAAGGTTAATCACAGCGCCACCAAGCTGATACATACCGGCCTCAAAAGAGACGCGGGTTCGTGTGCTAGCTTTTTCAAAGACCATCGCTAGGGTGCGATCGTAGAGTGGCATATGTGGTTCGTAGCGTTTAAACTTATTTTTAATAAGCTGTGCACGCTTAAGAACATACTTTAGCTCTTCTAATGTAAGGTCAGTTAACTGTAAAAAATGGCGAATCGTACTATTACTTTGCTTTGAGCTCATAGTGAACAAATCTCTAAATAGTCATAATTGTAAAGCTTAACACAAGCTAAAGAATTACTGCTTCAAAATAGTTTTGAGTAAAGGAAATTTTAAGCTTTGCTTCTTGTTGTACGTTCCAAAACAAAAGGGTGCATCATTTGATGCACCCTTTATAGAAGAGAAGGCTTAAGATCTCTTAGGCAGAGATAGCCTTAACAGCTGCAGATAAACGGCTTTTCTGGCGAGCTGCTTTGTTTTTATGAATGATGTTTTTATCAGCAATGCGGTCGATAACACTAGTTGCATTAACAAATGCTTCCTTAGCCTTAGTTGAATCGCCAGCGTCAATTGCGTGACGCACTTGCTTGATAGCTGTACGCATCATAGAGCGTAAGCTAGAGTTGTGTTTATTGCGTGCTGCTGCTTGACGAGCACGTTTGCGAGCTTGATTAGTATTTGCCATAGTAGTAAAACTTTCCTAGAATTCTTCTCTTCGTGAATAAACTGGTAGTAGCGAAAAGGACTGGCTACTACGATACCTATAAATCATGATTAATTATAATCATATAAATCTATAAGTTACTTATTATTGTGCTAACGGTAAGCAAAAGATTTTATCATATTCTCAATTAAATTCAATGAATTAGTTGGTTTTATATTAAATAATCTGCTTTGTAGTGCATTATTGTCGGTATAAGGGAACAATTTTAACAAAAAACTCTGTATCAGAGACTTAGGTATGACTGCTAACGATTAAGAAAGTCACGTACTCTAAATCCACTGATGAATAAGCAACCTAAGTAGATGAATACGCTGCCAATTAGTACACCACAGAGTGTGATTAAGCGCCAGACTACAAAACTAGCGGAAGAAAAAATGTCCCATTGCTGACTGAGTGTGTAAATTAGCCCCGAGGTACTGTCTTGGGACCAACTAATCACAGTACCACATATAACTAACCATAGTGCCATTAATGCTAGAGCAGGTAGTAGGCGCAGAAAAAATTTGAACCAACCACTGCTAGGTTGATATATATTGCGTCGTCGTAGGCCACGATATAGCAATAAAGAGTTAATTGTTGCTCCTAAGCCGATTGATAGCGCAAGACCACTGTGTTGCAGTAATGGGACTAAAATGATATTCATTAATTGGGTTAAGACTAAGACGATGATAGCAATTTTGACTGGGGTACGAATATCTTGTTTAGCGTAAAATCCGGGGGCTAATATTTTTACCGCCAAAATTCCTAAAATCCCAAAACCATAAGCAATGACAGCTGCTTGAGTTTGAGCTACATCGCGGCTGCTGAAGGCACCGTAATTAAACAAAGTGGCGACTAGGCCATCAGCTAGTAGTGCTAGACCAACCATGCACGGTAGACCTAATAAACAAATTAACCGCAGACCCCAATCCATTAGCTGGCTGTAGCGCTGATGGTCTTCATTGGCATGAGCGGTTGCTAAATTTGGCAGTAGTACAGTGCCAAGCGCAATACCTAGTAACGCAGTGGGGAATTCCATCAAACGATCCGCAAATGAGAGCCAACTGACACTTCCACTAGGTAACCAAGTAGCGATATTGGTATTAATCAATAATGAGATCTGCGCTACCGAAACGCCGAGAGTGGCAGGTCCCATGAGTTTGATAATACGACGTACAGTGCTGTTTTGCCATGCTTTTTTGATATTTAAGCCTGGACGTGGCAGTATACCGATTTTAGCTAAAGCAAGCCATTGGGTGGCAAGTTGTAAAAAACCACCAATCACGACACCTACCGCAAGGGCATAGATCGGTAGCTCAAATTGATTGACTAAAAATATGGCCGCACCGATCATGGACAGATTTAGTAAAATCGGTGTAAAAGCTGGTATAGCAAATTTTCGCCAAGTATTTAGTACCCCTGAGGCTAGTGCCACCAAAGACATGCAGAAGATATATGGAAACATGACGCGAGTCATCCAAACTGCTGCTTCGAAAGGCTGACCGCCATCGCGAGCAATACCACTGGCCATGATAGTTACAATAAAGGGTGCAAAGAGCGCCCCTAAGAAGCTGACAATTAATAAGGTTGCGCCTAAAACCAATGTGACATGATCAATAAGACGCTTTACTTCTTCTTCTTCATATTGTTCTTTGTAGGCACCTAAAATTGGTACAAAGGCTTGTGAGAATGCTCCTTCGGCGAAAAGACGACGGAGTAAATTAGGGATTCTAAAGGCTACCCAAAAGGCATCCGTTAAGGCGCTTGCACCAAAGGCTCTAGCAATAATAATATCGCGTGCTAGGCCGGTCAGGCGAGATAAAAAAGTTAAGCCACTAATTGTGGCTGCAGATTTGAATAAACTCATTATTTTGGTTGTAAACGAATAGCTCCGTCTAGGCGGATAGTCTCGCCGTTAATCATCTCATTAGTGATGATGCATTGTACTAGCTTGGCAAAGTCTTCGGGTTGACCTAGGCGTGAAGGGAACGGAATATCGGCAGCGAGTGCATCTTGAACCTCTTGTGGCATACCGTAAATCATTGGTGTAGCCATAATGCCGGGAGCGATAGTAACACAACGTACGCCATGTTTGGCCATATCGCGAGCAATTGGTAATGTCATGCCGACGATGGCTGCTTTGGAGGCAGCATAAGCTGCTTGCCCAATTTGACCCTCATAGGCGGCAACAGAGGCGGTGTTAATTAATACGCCACGTTCGCCAGTGTCAAGGGCTGTATTATTGACCATTTGTGTGGCGGCTAAGCGAATCATATTAAAACTACCAATTAAATTGACCGTAATAACTTTTTGAAAGCTGTCGAGAGAGTGGGGGCCATTGCGGCCAACAACTCGCTCAGCAGGGGCGATACCTGCGCAGTTTATTAATCCATATAGAGGGCCTAAGCTTACGGCGGTATCAATGACAGCTTGTGCATCAGCTTCTTGAGTGACATCGCAGTGGATATAGTGCTGCCCAAGCTCTGTCGCAAGGGTTGTGCCTGCTTCGCCATTAAGATCAGCTAAAACTACCTTAGCTCCTTGAGTTGTAAGCATTTTTGCCGTGCTGGCGCCTAGTCCCGATGCACCACCAGTGACGATAAAGACTTTATTTGTTATATCCATTTTTTTCTCCTCTTTGGTATTTGCAAAAAATAATAGCGGTTTTAGGATGAAATTTAAGTTTCTTGCCTAAACCGCTATTATTTTTGCTTATAAACTATTTATAAGTTATTTTTTGAAATTACTTCTCACCCTTTAGGGTGTCCATAATTTGCTTGGTAATGTCTTCTACCTTACCAACGCCTTTGATGCGAACGTATTTAGGGGCATTGTCATCAGACTCAGCTGCCCACTTAGAATAATAGTCTACAAGTGGACGGGTTTGGTTTTGATAAACTTCTAAGCGGTTACGGACAGTTTCTTCTTTGTCGTCATCGCGTTGAACTAAGGGTTCATTAGTCACATCATCAAGCCCCTCTGATTGTGGTGGGTTGAATTTAGTGTGATAAGAACGGCCACTTTCATGATGTACGCGACGACCGCTCATACGTTCAATGATATCCTCAGCAGGAACATCAATTTCAATAACGTAGTCTAAGGCCACACCTGATTCTTTAAGTGCTTCTGCTTGTGGGATTGTGCGTGGGAAGCCATCAAATAAATAGCCGTTTTTACAGTCATCGTCTTTGAGGCGCTCTTGTACCAAACCGATGATGATTTCGTCAGATACTAAATTACCGCGATCCATTACTTCCTTGGCGGCTAGACCTAAGGGAGTTTGATTTTTAATAGCGGCTCTTAACATATCACCGGTTGATATCTGAGGGACATTGAACTCCTGGGTGATGTAGTTGGCTTGAGTGCCTTTACCTGCTCCTGGAGGGCCTAGTAGAATTAAACGCATAAGTTTTCCTCTAAGTTAATATAATTATAATTGCAACTAAAAGAATGCTACAGTGCACAAGTTTAATTCAAGCACCGATAAAAAATTGAAATCTATCTCAGGTTATTAAAAAAATTACGAACCGTTTCCAAATCCTCAGCGCTATCAACTCCTGGGGCAGGCGCGTCATTTGTGATAAATAGCTGAATTTTATAGCCGTTTTCAAGGGCCCTTAACTGCTCTAAAGACTCTAATTTTTCTAGATGACCTTGATCTAAGGTTGGGAAAACACTTAAAAAGTGGGCTCTATAAGCGTAGAGACCAATATGATGGTAGGCCATCATATTGGTAGGCAGCATTTTATTCTCACCCTGAAAAGCATCACGAGCCCATGGAATAGGAGCCCGTGAAAAATACATCGCTTCATTTTGTCGGTTTAAAACTACTTTAACTGTGTGGGGGTTAAAAAGAGTTTCAACCCGATCAATAGGGTAGGCGGCTGTAGCAATAGCTGCAGTAGGCATTGCAATCAGAGTGGCAGCCACTTGATTAATCAGCCCAGGATTGATCAAGGGTTCATCGCCTTGTACATTGACTATTACTGAGTCTGCAGGCAGAGCTAATTGTGTAGCTACCTCTGATAACCTGTCTGTACCAGACGGGTGCTTAGTATCTGTCATCAATGCCTTAAAGCCATGACTGGTGACGGTATCATAGATAGCTTGATCATCGGTTGCTACATATACTTCCCGTGCTTTTGATTTACGTGCCCGATGCGCTGTGTGAACAACCATCGGGGTGCCTGCAATGTCTGCTAACATCTTACCAGGCAGTCGAATGGAGGCTGCACGTGCCGGTACGACGACGATAAAATTAAGGTCTAGATTGTTGGTAGTGTCTGTGTACATAGCTAGTGATGGACTGACGTTATTATTCGTTTTTTAATGTTGCACTATCCACTGCACGCTCAGGTAGTAAGATCGGTAAACCATTTTCGATCGGATAAGCTTTACCATTTTGCTCACAGATTAAGTAATTACGATCATTGCTTAGTTTAAGAGGTGCTTTGCTTATTGGGCAAACAAGATTTTTGGTGATTAACTCGTGCATAATTTTCCCACGTTATAACTAATAAAGCATCAAGTATAAGTCAAAACTTTATTAGTTGCTCTATCTTGTCGAAGAAATCCTTATCTGAAAATTCTGCGCTGACTTTTAAAAAATAAAAGCGATTATCAGCAAAATCACGACACTTGATAGCGTCTTTTTCAGTCATTAAAACGATGTCTTGCTTCAATTGAGCAAAATCATCTGCACTAAAGTTGTAGTGATCAGGGTAAGTTTGTTGCTCATTAACGGCGAGACCTAGACTAGCGAGTGTATTAAAAAATCGCTGTGGATTACCGATACCAGCGACGGCTACAGTTGAATGGTTTTGGTGATGAAATAGCCAATCATCTATGCTTAGTTCCTGATTGCTTTGAATATGTACAAAAGCAGAGGGCTGTAGGCGCATATCAATAAGTAGAGGTTTTGTACTTGGAGTTTTAGCGTTATTGCTATGAAAGTCTTGGTGATTGCGGTTAGTGATAATTATATCTACTGCGGTAAGTTTATCTGCAGGCTCCCTTAATGGGCCTGCAGGCAGAAGTAATCCGTTGCCAATGCCACGCTCATCCTGTACGACAATCTCAAGGTCCCTTTGTAGGGCTAGGTGTTGGAGACCATCATCAGCGATAATTACATTGGTCTGTGGGTAGCTCTTTAGTAGTGCCTCAATCGCCAAAGCGCGTTTGGGATGTACACCAATAGGTGCATACTGGGCCAGCAGTGCTGGCTCATCACCAATCTGAGCTGCTTTAGCCTGATAGCCTTTAGCTACTCGCGCCATTTTACCTATTTTGGCACCATAACCTCTAGAAATAATACCAGGATGATAACCTTTGTTTCGCAGAATTTGAACTAAAGCTGCAACGACTGGTGTTTTGCCGGTACCACCTACATAAACATTCCCCACAACAATTACCGGACATGGCGCTCGATAGGAGAATTTCAAATTTTTTTGATAAAGTGTTTTTCTAACGTACTGTACTAGTCCGTTGAGTTTGGATAAGGGGAGTAAACTGTTACTCAGCCAGCCTTCATTTTGCCACTGTTGTTGTAATTGCTTAGTCAAACTTTTTTTGATATGGCACTTATTTTTTTGTTTCTCGTTTGTCATTGGCTATTTCAATCATTTTAAAGGACTTGCCCACAAAAAATGTGGATAACTTTGTGAGTAAAGTACTGTATGTCCATCATTATACGTACTTAAAGGGTTGTTGCTTAACTATTACGCAGTGATTTTATAATACATTTAATATTATTAATATCAATTACTTACGATGTTTTTTTGAGGTTTTTGTTGAGCTTGTAGTTAAAATATACAAATTTTCTTAACAGAGTTCCTTATTTTAAAAGTTTGTGGACAACTTTGCACATTACTTGTTTTTTATACTAGCTTTTTATTAGAAACTCTGTTAGAGAGATAGTTTTAGTACGAAAAATGAATTAGTTTTTTTAAAGAGAACTATTTTAAATCGTGAGAAAGAAATCTTGTAAGATGTAGGGCCTATGTTCAATTGTTTTTTAACAAATATGACTAAGTCCTTACATTTATTGAGTATTTTGAGGGTTTTTTATTCATAAATTTTAATCCACAAAATATGTGGATAACTTTGTGAGTAAGTTTGTTGAGATCCGTGTTTCTACGTATTGAGCGAGGTGTTGCTTAAAATGAGTGCAATATTAATGAAATATAAATAGTGTTTTTAAATCAATTAGTTACGTGTTTATCTTAATGTTTTTCATAAGATATCGCTGCTAAAAATTAATTTCTCCTAGTGAGTAATGGATAATTCTCTAATTGTGGAAAAGTATTAATAATATTTTCTATATTCACTAGATTTCTAGTTAAAAGTTTGTTATGGATCAAAAAAAAATATTTTCTGTTACAGAATTAAGTTATTTGATTAGTCAAACCTTGGATTATCAAATACCTATGGTCAAGGTAGAAGGGGAAATTTCTCAACTAACTAGGGCCTCTTCAGGTCATTTTTATTTTTCTATCAAAGATGATCAAAGTTCGATGAGTGCTGTAATGTTTCGAGGGCGTACTGCTAAACTGGATTTCGAACCTAAACAAGGAGATATGGTTGAGCTGAAAGGTAAATTATCATTATTCTCGGCTCGCGGTTCATTACAAATTCAGGTTGATGAAATGAAGCGAGCAGGTATTGGTACACTTTTTGAGCAATACCTGCGCATATTAGACAAACTAAAGGAGGAGGGTCTATTTGAGGAAGAACGTAAGTTGCCAATTCCTCCTTATCCTCGGCGAGTTGGAATAGTGACTTCTTTGCAGGCGGCTGCTTTGCAGGATGTATTAACTGCGTTAAGACGTCGTGCGCCACAGTTTTCGGTGACTGTCTATCCAAGCCTAGTGCAAGGTATTGATGCTGTTGATGAATTGGTGAGAGCTTTGGCACAGGCAGAGTTACGGCAAGAGGTGGACGTTATTTTGTTAGTGCGTGGTGGTGGTAGTTTAGAGGATCTATGGTGTTTTAATGATGAGCGCTTAGCGTGGATGATAGCGGCGAGCACTATACCTATTGTGAGTGGCATTGGGCATGAAACAGATACGACAATTGCAGATTATGTGGCGGATTTACGTGCTGCCACACCAACCGCAGCGGCAGAGTTGGTCAGCAAAGCAGCTTATGGTTTATGCGGAGTTTTAGATGAGTTTATAAAACGCATTAATAGAGTAATAGCCAAGACGGAGCGTGATAGTCAGTCACGGTTTGTAGATGCCTTGCCTCGTTTAAATCGTCAAATAGAGCGATTATTACTTGAAAAAAGTATGCGTTTTGATGAGTTGAAACCTCGTTTAGTAGCGCCTCAGCGCTTACTAATTCAGTATGAGGAGGGTTGTTTACAACTGCAGCAAATGTTAGAACGTAATTGGCAAAAGCAATATTTAAATAAGATTGGTCAATTAGAGCAACTTGCTTTGCGTTTAGAAAATAAAAAGCCTAATATAGAGTCAGAGCATGAGCGCTTGTTACAGTGGCAAGAGCGACTAAATCGAGCTATTCAGCAGCAGTTAAATGCGCATCAACAAGAGTTTGAGCAATTTATTCAACTATTGCATAGTATGAACCCAAAACAGGTCTTGCAGCGTGGATTTTCAATTGTCTATAATGCCGAAGGCCAAGTAGTCCAATCGGCTGAGCAGTTACATGTCGAACAGGAGCTACAGTTGGAGTTTGCAAGCGATCGTGCTTCAATATACGTAAAATCATTAAATTTACAGTTAAAGGATTAACTATTTATGGGTAATTTCACTTTACCTCCATTACCTTATGCTAAGGATGCTTTAGAACCACATGTTTCTCAAGAGACACTTGAGTTTCACTATGGTAAGCATCATCAAACTTATGTTACAAACTTGAATAATCAAGTGCTAGGCACTGAGTTTGAAGGAAAATCGTTAGAAGAAATTATTAAAACATCAAGTGGTGGTATTTTCAATAACGCAGCCCAAGTTTGGAATCATACTTTTTATTGGTCCTGTTTGACGCCAAATGGTGGTGGTCAACCCAGTGGTACTTTACTAGATGCTATCAATGCTAAGTGGGGTAGCTATGAAAATTTCGTTGAGAAATTCAACGCTTCAGCTGCTGGTAACTTCGGCTCAGGTTGGACTTGGTTAGTTAAAAAAACTGATGGTACTGTTGATATTGTTAATACTAGTAATGCCGCTACACCATTGACCACTGATGATAAGCCATTACTTACCTGTGATGTGTGGGAGCATGCCTACTACATCGATACTCGTAACTCTCGTCCAGAATATTTGAAAAATTTTTGGGCAATTGTTAACTGGAAGTTTGCAGAGGAAAACTTTGCTTAATTATTGGATGATTTGGGTTTAAGCCAGTCATATAACAAAAAAGCTCCTTGGACTAAATTCAAGGAGCTTTTGATTTGAGGCTGTTTACGATATTATAAGCAAGTTCTGATGACTTCGTTAATATCTTCTACAATCGGCTCTCTCTGAAAAACCTTTAAGTGAGCATGGATTTGTCCTCTGCTGTGGGTTGGTAGTTCAACTTCTATGGTAGCTTGAGGTTGGCCGCTATCGCCGCTGGGTACGGCACCATGCCAAATATCAACTGTATCAGGACGCATGTAAGAGCTCGTTTGATACTCTTTTAGGCTGAGTTCAAGGCATTGTGCTAAAGCAGTGGGCGCTTTGTCAGTGTGTTGGTCGATAGTTTTAATGTATTGTTCTTGACCAATTGTTTGTTTCCCAGTAGAGCCACAAGCACTGAGGCTAAGGCCGGTAATTATACAAATCCCAATTAATAAAAGTTTTTTCATCGTATTTTTCCATAGAGTAAATTATTATGGCAAAGCCTTTTCGGCTGCCTCTGTGTCACGCCAGTCGCCGCGTTGAAGTAGATCGCCAACCTGCACTTGATGACGTTCAAACCAACCTTGATTAACCTCCAAGGCGAATTTCGTAGGACTAGATGAGCAAATGCTACTCTCATCTAAGGGCTGCATATTAAAAATATCAATTACTTTAGCATGCTCATCAATATATGCAATACTAAGTGGTATTAGCGTGTTACGCATCCAAAAAC